>JBMZDF010000606.1:0-3633 GCA_049614105.1 Promineifilaceae bacterium (SeqCode) | reverse complement strand
ATCATCCCGCCATTCTGAGCGCGTCAGAAATTCTGAGTAATGATAGGCATCGGTCATCGCTGACCCTTGACAATCGGTGGGTTGGAGCAACCCACCATCTTCGTAGCCAATATAATTATCTGGTAGAAAGAAGAAGTAGTGGGCTAATTCGTGTGCAAGCGTAGCTGCCCAATCAGATCCCACAGCGTCTGTTTCATTGCCAAAGCGATTCCACTCGGCAGGCATGTGAACTTGCCCAGGTAAATAGGTCGCCTGCACTGCGCCTACCGTTGCTGTGAATGGTTGGTGAACGGCCCCACCCATTGTGGCATGCGGGGTCATATCATTGTTGGCGTGAATAACCACATCGCTAGCGAGCCTTTGTTCGCCACCCTGATGTACATAAATATTTCGCAGGGCTGCTTGTCCATTGGCGAGGTCGTAGATGATTTCAGAGGTTTGTTGAAGGTAGTCGTTCAAACGCGCAAGATAGCTTTCACTAGCTACCCATTCGAGGGAAATGTGTAGGTCGAATAAGATGAGGGGATTTTCGGCCGAAACTACCAACTGCTGCACGCCCGCCTCTGTTACCGTGAATGGCTCGATGCCTTCTTCCGTAGGCGAGGCACTTGTGTAGTATAAATCATACCATCCTGTTGACGTGATAAGTACCATCGCGGTGAGCTTATCATCCAGAGCAAGTGAATCATTTCCGCCCAACAAGCCAGCCTCGTTCGTTTTTGCGTAGTGAATCGTATTGAGTATCGGTTGTGCGGCCGAATCCTGTGCGGATGCTCGAAAAACGTATGCGCCATCTACTTGATTCTCGACGCCAATCGTATCTGAGAAAACCTGAATTTGTGTTCCTTGTAATCTAAAGGTTGAATTCGTTGTGACGACGGCAGGGTGTTGATAAGCTGATGGCGCTTTGTTAGGGTAGACAAATGAGTTAGCTGGCGCGTTTCCATCGCCATGCGAGTGAACACGTAAACGTAGTTGTGCCTGATCGGTTCGGCCGAAATAGTTGCTGGCAAATGTGTCCCACTCAAAGGTGTGTAAGATACCGTCAGGCGTCGTTGCTAAATTGGCTGTTATCGTCGCTGACGTTGCCACGGCTGGCAACCAGTAGCCGCCACCATTCGGTGAGTACTGCATCTCCACAAACGCAACTGGGTCGGATTCCAAATCAGCCAATGTATAGGTGATTGGTACGATCGTGTCGGTGATGATAGCTGAATGGCTGATTTGCCCAATTCGTGGTGTATTTTGCGGTTGATACAAAAATACCTGTGGCGGATTATTGGCTTGCCTGACAGATTGATATAAATGATTCTGGTAAGAAAACAGCGCCGACTCCGTCCAAGCCACCCAGTCGATATCACCATCATTGTCAAAATCACCTGCTGTATTGGCGTATGAATGAGTAGAGTCTGGCAAGGAGACCGTGCTTGGCCCGTGAAATGTAGTAGGTTGGTTATAGTAGAGTTGCAAACTGCGGGCATTGCCAAATACAAGGTCGATGCGCCCATTTTGGTCAACGTCATGCCAGAAGACACGACGTGAATGGGAGTTGTCATCTAGATCAGATTGCCATGAAAGTTCGAGTTGCGATGTTCCCACATTTTGGTAAAGCTCATTATATGCGCTGAAATTTGCAACCGCTAAATCTAGGTCGCCGTCACCGTCTGCATCGCCCCATGACAGGTCATAGGTAGATGTTTGTGGTGATTCCCAGACGAGTGTAAACGTCAGTGACCCATCATTGCGATAGAGACGGTTGGGTGAGAGGGTTGTGTCTGTGCCGTTGCCAAATATGACATCAGGATCGCCGTCGTTGTCAAAATCGCCCCATGCAATTGCCCTTGTCCAATAATCTTCATCGCTGGCAAACTGATACACTTCCTCAAATGTTCCGTCACCGTTGTTACGAAATAGAGAGTTGCCATGAATACGACCAATCGTCAAATCCATGTCACCATCTAGATCAAAATCAACCCAAGCGATACTTGATAATTGGTCATCGGGTTGACTCTGCCAACCTAATGTGAAGTTGCCACTGCCGTCGTTGATCAAAATACGAATATCTTCACTGTCTCGATTGGTGTTGATGTAGGCGAGATCGACATCAACATCATTATCAACGTCGGCCGCTGCTGCCATTTCGACATAGACGGTTGGATCGTCGCCTATCCAATGTTGCGTGAATTGCCCTGTGCCGTTGCCAAGCCAGAGTTGTGATTCGCTATAGAAATAGCCAGCAAATAGGTCGAGGTAGGTGTCATTATTAAAATCGGCCGAAACCAGCCACCTAGCATCTTCTACTGGCGTTTCCCAAGCGAGGTGGATCGAAGATGGGAGCAAATTGGAGAATAATTGATTAGCGTCGCCATTGCCGACCAGCAATTCTAATGCCCCATCGTGGTTAAGGTCAGCCAAGATGATATCCCGCGTTGCGCGGTTGTCTGGAGAATGCCATATAGGTGTTAACTGACCATTACCATCATTTGCAAGCCAGTAATTTACATTGTCTTGATTGCCAATCACGACATCCAAGTCACCATCTGAATCGATATCACCGACATCAACTGCTTCAGAGTTGTTGCCTTCGGCCGATTCCCAAATTTTTGTAAACGTTGTGCCATCGTTGCGAAACAATTGATTGATGTCACCCTCAACATTTGCTACAAACAAGTCAAGGTCGTCATCGTTATCCATATCAGCCCAAATAATGTCACCAGCAGATGTTACTTCAGGGGATTCCCAAAATACGGTAAATTGACCATTGCCATCGTTGCGATAAACACGATCATGCAACTCAGTACGGACTCCGTTTAGGTAGCCGATGTTATCATACCCAACCGCAATATCGAGATCGCCATCGTTATCCATATCGGCCAATGCGACAGCGAAGGAGTCATATTCAGTTGTTAATGAGTGCCACAGCTCGAAAGAACCGACAGAATTGTTGCGGTAGATGTGTGTGCCACCATCTTTGTTAGTGAAAATCAGATCGTACCTTCCATCACCATCTAGGTCGCCCATTGCCATATTTGTAGTTGGGCGTGCGAAGGGGCTCTCCCAGGCTAGTTGGAATACGCCATTGTGGTTGATGAACACTTGATTTTTCTGATTGCTATTGGCAACCGCTAAATCAACGTCACCGTCGCCGTCTAAGTCGCCAAGTTCGGTTGCGATTGTTGCAGCACTATCGGCCGATTCCCACGCCAGCGTCAGCGTTCCCGTACCGTCATTGAGATAAAGTTCATTTGGTTGATTGAAGTTCCCGATGATGAGGTCAATGTCACCATCGCCATCAACATCGCCGCGACTAAGCGTGTGTGTGCTGATTGATTTGTTACCAATGTAGCTAAAGTTCTCGTCAATATCGGCCGATACACGACCAACTTGCAAGAAAAGCACGCAAATGAAGATAGCAGCCAATACATAAGACTGAGATGATGAGATCGTCATAATTCTTGCTCCATGTTATGTCTATAAGCATAAGAAAGTTGGTGGCGGTTGACACACAGAAGCTATGTGAGTTTTTTGTGAACCATTAAGTGCGCCACTTGCAATTTTACTTTCAAGTACTTTTTGTGGCGCACTTAAGTAGATGACAAAAACATTTTGACTGAATAGAAATAATAAGGCATG
>JBMZDF010000605.1:0-3658 GCA_049614105.1 Promineifilaceae bacterium (SeqCode) | reverse complement strand
AATGGTGACGGAACGTTTACCAATGTGGCGCAGTTATTAGGCTCCAAAACGGTGGGCGCGGGCTTTGTGGCAACGTTTGTTGACTTTGACAACGATGGCGACCTCGACATTTATCTGGTCAATGATGAGTTTATCAACCCAATCGGCAATATTTTATGGCGCAACGATGGGGCTGGCTGTGACGGCTGGTGCTTTACCGAAATCTCGAAGGCGTCAGGAACCAATGTGTACTTGATGGGGATGGGGCTAGCTTCGGCCGATTTTGATCGCGACGGCTTTGTCGATTTTCACTTCTCCAACGCTGGCCCCATGCAACTTTTACGCAATCAAGGGGACGGCACATTCAGCAACGTCGCCCCCGATGCTGGTGTCGAGTTCAGCGAGGGAATCGGCTGGGGAACGGTCTTTCTCGACTATGACAACGATGGCTGGCAAGATTTGTACGTGGCGATTATGGACGGCGCAGACGGCAGTCACCCTGGCAATCCGCTGTTTCACAACACGGGAAATGGCACATTCGACCTGATCCCAGCAAGCGGGGCGCGTGATTTCGGCCGATCGTTGGGCGTTGCTGCGGCCGATTATAATCGCGACGGTGCGGTCGATCTGCTCGTTGGCAACATCGATGACGGTTACCACCTTTTCACCAACAACGGCAACAACAACCGCTGGCTGGCGCTCAAACTCGTTGGCGACGGCCAGCAAATCAATCGGGACGCGATCGGCAGTCGCGTTTATGTCGAACTAAACGATGGCGCGATTTTGATGCAGGACGTGACCGCTGGCGGCAGTTTGGGCGCAGGGCATTCTCTCATATTGAATTTTGGTCTAGGCGAGTCAGACGTTGCCCAGCTAGAAATTGTGTGGCCCGACGGCACACGCTGGCACACAAACCAAGCCCCACACAACCAACTGCACACCATCAGCTACGGGCTTGAAAACGAATCCGCGCTCAAACCCTACGAGCCGCCCACCCTGTTTGGGCTGGCGCTCGACAACGTCATCGGCAGTGCTATCGGTTTCGGCCTGCTCATTATCCTCAGCATCCCATTCATCAACGCTTTTCTCAACCGCAACAAGCGCACCACCAGCTAATCATCTCATCCAACCAGCTATGGAAAACTTTATTTTCGGAACCCTTTCAACCCGCAAACGACGTGTCGAACGTGCGCTATCGATGCGCCGTGACCTCTGGCACGGCAGCCAGCTACAGCCTCCGATGCCGCGCCCGAATGAAGCGCCCACCGCAGTGGTCAGGGTCAAATCAAACATTGGCGTGCGCCGCGTCATCATTCACATCACCGAACCAGCCGAGGCGACTATTGCGCTGTCAGTGGCTGAGACAAAGTGGGATTTGATCGACTGGTGTTATTATCAGGTCTGGTCGGCCGAACTGCCGCCACAGCCAGAGGGCGTGTTGGTGCGTTATTCGGTTGAAGCTGAGCGGGTTGATGGGGTGGTGATTTCGGCCGAAACGCCCACCTTTGCCTATCTCGTCGGCGATCCCTCGCCTCCCGCTTGGACAGACGCCGCCATTGTTTATCAAATTTTCCCCGATCGTTTTGCCGCCGATTCAGACCAAACGCTGCCCGACTACGATGATCCCAACAAAATTTTTGGTGGCACGCTGTGCGGCATCATCAGCCGTCTCGATTATGTCGCTGACCTTGGCTTCAACACCATTTGGCTCAACCCCTTTTTTCCAGACCACACCCATCACGGTTATCATGCCCGCGACTATTTCAGCGTCAACCCCCGCCTCGGCACGCTGGACGAATTGCGTGAACTGCGCGACGAAGCCAAAAAACGCAACATACGGCTCATCATCGATTTTGTTGCCAACCATTGGGGCAGCAATCACCCCACCTTTCAGGACGCCGTAACAAATCGCGACTCTGTGTATCATGATTGGTACAACTGGCAAAGTTGGCCCGAAAAGTACGAAACATTTTTTGGCGTTGCTGATTTGCCACAGGTCAACACCAATCACCCTGCCGCCCGTGACTATCTGCTCGACGCCGCTCGCTTTTGGGCTGAGTTTGGCTTTGACGGGTTCCGCCTCGACTATGCGGTTGGGCCAACGCTGGCGTTTTGGTCTGCGTTTCGGCAGGCGGTGCGGGCGGCCAATCCTGAGGCGTGGATTTTTGGCGAGGTGGTCGAAGGGCCAGATTCACAGGTGCGCTATATCGGCCGATTTGACGGCAGTTTTGACTTCATGCTGGCCCAATCATTACGCGCAACGTTCGCCCTACAAACGCGATCCCTGATTGAGTTTGACCAATTTCTGACCCAACATGAAGCATGGATGCCCGCCAACTTTAGCCGCCCCTCCTTTTTCGACAATCATGACATGGACCGCTTTTTATATTTAGCGGGCGGCGACCTACGCAAATTAAAGCTTGTCGCAGCCTGTCAATTCACGCTGCAAGGCCAACCCGTTCTATACTACGGCACTGAGGTCGGCGTCACGCAGCGCACGCCAATGCACGCGCCCGACAGCTTTGGCATGGCGGAGGGGCGTCGCCCGATGCGTTGGGGAGCCGACCAAAACAGCGAGCTACACGCCTATTTTCGCAAGCTAATCCACCTGCGTCGTGATAATCCTGTGCTTTGGCGCGGCAAGCGAGAAACGCTGTTTGTTGATAAAAGTTGTTATGTTTATCGTCGCTTTGATGCCGCGAGTGAGGTAATTGTCGGGTTAAATTTGGGCGAGGCGGCGCGTGAGATTGTGGTGCAAGGGGAGATTTTGCGGATGATGGGGGTTTCGGCCGAAATCCAGATCAAGTAATAACTGTTTGACACAGCCGAATCGCTGTGTTAGAGTCCAAAAGTAGTTGACTCATCAACTATTATCAAGCTCAAAAATACGCCTATGACCAACTTGATTGGGGTCTATGACCTACTAAAAGAGGTTTTCCTCATAATCGAAGATGGCGATCGCACTTTTTTTCAACAGTACGATTTGACCGTCACACGCTTCTACGCTCTCTATCATCTAGATGTTAGCCCTGGCATGACGTTACGCGGATTGGCCGATAGGATGCTCTGCGACAAAAGCAATGTCACACGTGTCGTCAAAGGGCTGGAACGTGACAAGCTAATCTACCGTCAGGATCATGAAACGGACGGACGAGCCTATCGACTTTACCTGCATGAAGCAGGGCGCGTTTTGCTCAAACAAGTTAACAAACTCCACGCCGCCTATAACCTCGCTCGCTTTGACAACGATCTCTCAACAAGTGAGTATTCTCAACTTGAGCAAACCCTCCTCAAACTAAAAGACGAACTCACCGCCAAACTTTAGACAAGACGTGTGGAAATAAAGAATATTGAATGGAGAATTAAGAAAGTCAGGACTCACGTAGATAACCTCCTCTCACTACCAGATAAGCTCCGTTTCTATCTTCTCAAAAATCTGTAGAAAGCTCTCGTTCCATTGCTCTGCGGTGGAATGCCGCTTTTCCCGCTCTGCGGTTTCATCCTAGATCAATGGTAAACAACAAACCTCTGTGATTTTCGCATCGCTGGTCTAAATTCATAATAGGTGCGTTTCATTTGAGTAAAAAGCGGTGGCTGAGCCAGTCGAAGCCTGAGCGACACGCCGCTGTGACTTCGACAAGCTCAGTCTACGTTATCGTCTCTAACCCATTTGAAACAC
>JBMZDF010000604.1:0-3669 GCA_049614105.1 Promineifilaceae bacterium (SeqCode) | reverse complement strand
AAAGTGATCCGATCGATTCGCAGCAGACAAAACGGGGAGTCAACGGTCAAACCTGCACCGCCTAAAGCGGTTGTCAAGCCACCTGATGTGATCAAACCTGCTTACAAATCGTTTGTGCCGGGCGGCGTGATTGTGATTGGGGCTTCGACGGGTGGCCCTGTTGCGTTAAGAGAGTTGTTGGGTGGCGTTTCGGCCGAAATTCCAGCCGCCATCGTCATCGTGCAACATATGCCCGCCAGTTTCACAGACGTGTTGGCCGAACAGCTTAACCGCCACACGCCGTTGCCCGTCAAAGAAGCAGCCTTTGGCGACCAGCTCAAAGCAGGGGTCGTTTATGTAGCCCCAGGCGACCAGCACCTGTTGATCGATTCTAGCTCGCGTGTTCAGCTCAATCGCGGGCCAAAAATACGCGGACATCGTCCCGCCGTTGATGTGACCATGCAGTCTGTTTCGCAGATTTATGGCGCAAGAACCAAAGGGGTTGTACTGACAGGCATGGGCGACGATGGCACAGAAGGCATGGTTGCGATTCGTGCCAAAGGTGGCAAAACATTTGCACAGGACGCCGAAACAAGCGTTGTAAACGGCATGCCGCAACGCGCACGCGATCGCGGGGTCGTGGATATTGTTGCCACACCACTTGACTTAGCAGAGCATTTAATGCGCAGCTTTTCAACCTACTCAAGATAAAAAGGGAGCCTAATGGCGGACAACTTTGAACTGATGCGAATTGAGATTGGAGATCGCACCTACGGGGTTTTGCGACGCGATATGCAGAGCGTGCAGCATGGCAATCGGGTGCGCGTCAAGCCAAGCGGCTCCAATCCACCCGCGATTTTGCCCACAACCCAGGGCAACCTTCCCGTTTACAGTTTGGGCGACATGTTGGGGGTTGCTCATCAGGTCACCTACGATCTGCAACGTGTTTTGATTTTGTACAGCCGTTGGGGATTATGGGGGTTAACCGTTGATCGGATTAATCAGTGGGAGCTGATCGATTCGTCCCATTTACAACCTTTCCCGTCCATTGCCAGCCCAGATGGCATACACCACTATCAATATGTGTTGACGCTGAACAATGAAATGCTCTTGATTCTCAACCCTAGCGAGCTTCATCCCTATGCGCAATTTGACGAGAAAATAGAGCCAGCCCTAGAGGATATTCCGCTGCCATTGGTTGAGAAGCAACACGGGCAGTTAATCCTGTTTACACCCTCAGGTCTAGATCCACAGGCCAATGATATTGCGCTTGGGTTTGTACCAAAACAGGTCGATGAAGTTCTGCGCGAGTCTGTGCTACACCCCGTTCCATCTTCCCCGCCTGATGTGCATGGCCTGCTTAACTGGCGTGGTCAGGCTGTTCCAATCATCGATTTTGCAGCGCGGCTTGGTCTACGCGATAGTAATGAGGCGCTGAAAGATGCGCGGCGTGTTATTATTGTACGCAGCACGGGAAACAATCGCTCTATCGGCTTTTTTGCACGCGCCAGCATTGATTTTCTTGAGCTACCGGTCAAACATCAGGCGATTGATGTCCCTGAAGATTTTCCGCCAAACTTGCTGCATGGTATTGTTGATTATAAGGGCAAGATGGTTGTTATTCCCAAGCTTGACCAACTTGCAGCCTAACCTATGTCTAGCGAGCAGTTTGACTTCCAACAATTTTCGATTCAGCAGGATAGATGTGCGATGAAGGTTGGCATCGATGCTGTTATTTTGGGTGCATCGGCCGAAATCCCCTCATTTTGTTATCAAGCCCTTGATATTGGCTCAGGGACAGGCGTTTTGGCGCTGATGCTGGCTCAACGGTCGCCATCGACGGCGATTGACGCGATAGAGTTGGATGAGGATTCGGCCGCACAATCGGCCGAAAATGTTGCAAACAGCCCCTTCGCTGAACAAATCACTGTCTATCAAGGCACGGTGCAAGGCTTTCGTTCCAAACAAAGCTACGACCTGATTGTCTGCAACCCGCCCTATTTTAACAGCGGCGCACCTTCCCCAGATCCAGCACGCGCCCAAGCGCGTCACACAGAAAGCCTGCCCCACAGCGAACTACTCACCTCTGTCGGCCGACTTCTCAACCCGTCTGGTATCTTCTGGACAATCCTCCCCTTTAACACGCATATCCGCTTTGTCCAACTGGCAAACAGTGTCCACCTAAAACCTGTCAAACAGATCCGCGTTGCACAGCGTCCGGGCGAAATCCCAAACCGCGTCGTACTAGGGTTTCAACGCGCAGGCAGTCGGCTCAAAATGGACACCCTCACGATTCGCACAAAAAGCTCCTCTGCTTACACAAGACAATTTGATACATTGACCGCCCCTTTTTACTTATCACACCCATCAAAGTAGATTGCCATTAATCATTGACGAAAACCTCGGAGGGAAGGTTATCTATGATCATATCAAATCTATTCCCCAACCCTAGCCTTAAAGAGTGGAAAGAGATACAGCAACATCTTCTCTGTTCTCTAAGTACCTTTTTAAAGCGAGAGATATTCTTAGAACATCTGTCAATTGAAGATTCAATTGTAGACACTTCTTCAATGGCGTCTGTCATCTATAGTGCCCCGCTCCCCAATGATGCGTTCAGTCTTGGTTTAGAGGGAAGGTTAGGCGTTGAATTAATAGGTGGGAAGCCTGAAACGAGTGCGTTTCTATTTTTGTTTTCAAACGGGAAACGCATGTCGGTCTTGCATCATCCCGAAGGCAGCTATTTCTTTCTAAGATATATTGAAATAGAAGGTGTAGGCAAGTGGGAAGATATGGGCTGGCAAGAAGATATTTATGGTGAGTTTGAAGACATCGATATGTTTCACTTCCCCTTATAAAAATATAAACAGAGAAGCATAGGATTTAAATGTATCAATGGCGAGTCAGCAAATACAACCCTTACCTGCTATGAATTGCTTGATGAAAATGGATTCCCTGTAGATTCAAACATGACGCTTGTTGTATTCATGAAACGGTCGCCACTCAAAGGTTCGACGCTGCTTATCATGCATTTTTCAGCAGAACAATTGAACAACGCTGAGTTTGATCCGTTCTTACATGGTATAGGAAAGATTACCCTAACAAAGCCTGCTTTGGCAGAATTTATCACTCTCTTGAATGCAACATAATGTGATTACACGAGTTCTCTCGCCTTTGATAATGTCGATCTCGATTTACAGCAAACTATGTTGCAGCAAATCATCCCCCAAAGTATTTACACAAAGGAAACTAGAAAAATCGAGACGCTGTTTGGAATACCATGATTTTATGCTATGATGGTGAGAATCAGAAGCTTGTTTAGGGGAATAAACAAGCTTTTCATCGCCAACCGCTACAGGCTTCACCACCAATTCTGTTGCAATAAATTAGTATAGCCTTGTCCTGCCCAAATTGTTTGGCATGTAGTTGTATTTGCCAAACAAGCAGCCAGCCCAATCATTTTCATTGTGCCACCAACATAATTGGGTGACACAATGTTAGATTTAATAGTGGGGTAAGTCTACAACCAATAAATAATACAAATCGCCATTCTATAACAAAGCATTATTGTTTTGCTTAAAAATTTGTATCTATGAGCACTGAATCAACCAAGTCGACAACAGCAAAGCCCAAAGAAGCTCAGGTTAAATCGGCCCAGCCACAACAAGCATTCGCCCCCACCCAAGAGATGAT
>JBMZDF010000603.1:0-3684 GCA_049614105.1 Promineifilaceae bacterium (SeqCode) | reverse complement strand
CCCCCAAAGGGGGAGGGATCTGATCCCCCTCCCTTCGGGAGGGGCTAGGGGAGGGTTCCCCAAAATCGGCGCAAGCGGGCCAAAAACAGCGGCCAAACTTGCCGAGTACGGTGTGATAGCTGACCTGATCCCTGATCAGTTTGTGGGTGAAAGGCTGGTTGAGGCGCTCGGGGATGTGGCTGGCAAGCGTATTTTGTTGCCGCGTGCGAAGCAGGGTCGGCCGAAAATTGTTGCGATGCTGCGCGAGCGTGGTGCGCGTGTGACTGAAATTGCGCTGTACGATACCGTTTGCCCTGCGCCTGATTTTGAAACGCGGCAGGCGATTGAAGCTGGGGTTGATGTGGTCACGTTTGCGAGTCCGTCAGCGGTGAAGGGGTTTGTGCAGTCGAACTTTCGTTTGAGTACAGCGCCTTTGTTTGCCTGTATCGGGCCTGTGACGGCGATTTCGGCCGAAAATCACACCCTCCCCGTCCACATCATGCCCGAAAAATACACTATCGACGCCCTTATCACAGCTATCGTCGAACAGTATCAACCCTCAAACCTTTTGCGTTCTTCGCGTCTTGGCGGTGAACCCTCCCTATCTTATGTCTAACTTTCCCGCTATCCGCCCCCGCCGCCTGCGCCACACGCCAACCCTGCGCCGCATGGTGCGTGAAACCAAGCTAACCGTTGATGATTTAATCTATCCGCTCTTTATCCAACACGGCAGCGGACGCTCAGAAATTTCATCAATGCCCGGCCAATACCGCCTTGCGATTGATCAGCTTGCAGACGAAATTGCAGAGATTGTTGCACTTGGCATTCCTAGCGTGCTGCTGTTCGGCATCCCCGCGAGTAAAGATCCGATCGGGGTCGAGAATTACGCCGAGGATGGCATCGTGCAGCAGGCGATTCGCGAAATAAAACGGGTTGCGCCCGACCTAATTATTGTGACCGATGTGTGCCTGTGCGAATACACCGACCACGGGCATTGTGGCGTGCTGGACGACCACGGGTATGCACTCAACGACGAGACGCTGCCGATTTTGCAGCAGGTGTCGATCAGTCATGCCGCAGCGGGTGCTGACATTATTGCACCCAGCGGCATGATGGACGGCATGATCCAATCGATTCGCACCGCGTTAGACGGTGCGGGCTACATCAATCTGCCGATTATGTCCTATGCGGTCAAATATGCGTCTGCGTTCTATGGTCCTTTCCGTGATGCGGCCGATGGTGCGCCTCAATTTGGCGACCGTCGCACCCATCAAATGGACCCAGCCAACGCGCAAGAGGCGTTGCGTGAAGCGGCGCTTGATGTCGCCGAGGGTG
Organism: Promineifilaceae bacterium (SeqCode); assembly: GCA_049614105.1. Lineage (GTDB taxonomy): Bacteria > Chloroflexota > Anaerolineae > Promineifilales > Promineifilaceae > CALECP01. Next base: position 2,370 of record JBMZDF010000603.1, on the reverse strand, counting down.
CAGATTTCCTCATGGTTAAGCCTGCACTGTCCTATTTAGACGTAATTCAGCGCGTAAAAGCGGCGCATCCAACCCTGCCGATGGCGGCTTACAACGTCAGCGGCGAGTATTCGATGGTCAAAGCGGCTGCGGCGCGAGGGTGGCTGGATGAACAGCGGATCGTTATCGAAAAGTTAACCAGCATCCGACGTGCTGGCGCAGACCTGATTATTACCTATCATGCCAAAGATGCGGCGCGTTGGTTGGCCGCAGGTGCAAATTAAGCAGATCACAAGTAAGCATTGACGAGAATCAAGGATTTATTATGGCTTTAGATATTCAGCGGGGCGAAACAAAAGGCCCTGATATTAGTGAAAAAGGACGCAGCAAAGAGGGTGGCGTTTTGTCATCAAATGTGCGGCTGTACATGCAGCTTTTGGCGTTTGGTGATTGTCAACAATCGCAGACGGACGCGGTGATTGCGGCGCTTGATTCGGCCGAAATTTCCGCCACCGTTTACGCCGACATCAGCGACCCCTACGGCATCGCCGTGCTGTTTTGGAGCACCGACCCCAACTTTTTTGTCACCGAGGTCCGCGCCCTGCTGCAAGATGACGCCTTTGCCATGCTTCAGCCCAAACCAGAGATGACGATGTTCGGCCGATCCTACTCCATCGGCTATGAAAATGACCTGCAAGACGTACTGGTTGATCGGCCCGCCCGTCGCGTCACCGATCACGATCGCCCTTGGGCCATTTGGTATCCGCTGCGACGCTCAGGCGCGTGGGAAGGGGTTTCGGCCGAAGAACAGCGCAAAATGCTGATGGAACACGGCGGTATCGGGCGTGCCTATGGCGCGGCTGGACACGGCACAGACATCCGTCTCGCCAGCTACGGACTCGACACAAACGACAACGACTTTGTGATCGCCCTCATCGGCAAAGACCTAACGGCGCTCAGCAAAATTGTCGAACGGATGCGCAAAACGAAACAAACCTCACAATTCATCACCTCGCTTGGCCCATTTTTTATCGGCAAAGTGATTTGGACAGCAGGACAGTAATCTGTAACGTGTAACCCGTAATCTGATTCTCCGTCTGATTACCGATTGCCGATTACCGATTACCGATTACCGGTATGAGACCAATAACAAAACTCCCCGCCTCTCCGCTCGAAGAAACCGCACGTTATTTGCGTGCCGCCCGTGGCAAATCGGTTGACCGCACGCCGATCTGGTTTATGCGTCAGGCGGGGCGCTACATGAAAGAGTACATCGTCCTGCGGAAGAAGTACACGATGTTGGAACGCATCCATAATTCGGAGCTTGCGGCCGAAATTACGCTCCAGCCGATCAACAAGTTCGGCTTTGATGCGGCGATTATCTTTTCAGACATTTTGCCTCCCTTGCAAGGGATGGGCTTGGATTTGGAGTTTGTGGCGGGCAAAGGGCCTGTGTTCCATAACCCAATCAACTGCAACAAAGATATTGATATGCTGGCGACACCGCCTGCGGAGACGACGATGGGGGGGACATTGGGCGCGATTAAGTTAGTTTCGGCCGAACTCACCCCACGCAACATCCCCGTGATCGGCTTCTGCGGCGCACCCTTCACGCTCGCCAGCTACGCCATTGAAGGTGCTGGCAGCAAAGTATACGCCAAGGCTAAAAAGCTGATGTACAGCGAGCCAGCCGCATGGAAGCGGCTCATGGACAAACTTGTCACCGTTCAGGCCGATTATCTGATTAAGCAGGTCAAAGCGGGCGCGTCTGCGCTGCAAATTTTTGACTCATGGGCAGGCGTTGCGCTTGGTGAAGCTGATTATTGCAACTATGTGCATCCATACAACACAAAGTTAATCCAAATGGTGAAAGCACGTGTTGAGGTTCCCGTTGTCTATTTTGCAAAAGGGACAGGTGCTTATCTTGACAAGGTAAAGACGAATGGCGCAGATGTGATTGGGGTTGATTGGTACACGCCACTTGATAAAGCGTGGAATCTTGTTGGGCATGACACTCCCGTTCAGGGCAATCTCGACCCGATTTTGTTGCTTGCTCCGTGGCGCGAGCTAAAGCATCGGATCGATGTGGTGCTGGCCGAAGCGGGTGGCCGCAACGGACATATTTTCAATCTAGGACACGGCATCCTGCAACAGACGCCAATCGAAAACGTGCAGCGCACGCTCGATTATGTGCGTGAGCAAACGACGCGCTAAAAGAATGAGAGCGCGAACGATACAGAGCAGACTAAACTCTGAGTCGATCTGCCGTTGTTGTCAACACCACATTCTTAAATTTCCGTTCACTGTTAATTAAGGCTCTTTGGGATCTTAAGGATCTGACAGCACCCCCACCTAACCTCCCCCGAAGGGGGAGGGATCTGATCTCCCTCC
>JBMZDF010000602.1:0-3685 GCA_049614105.1 Promineifilaceae bacterium (SeqCode) | reverse complement strand
CATACTTGACGAGAGCGCAATAATGGGCAGAAAGACAGCGCCATTCTCGCTACGCATATGTTGAATCGCCTCTAACCCACCCACATCACGTATTTGCACATCAATCAACACAAGATCTGGGTTGAGAGAGGACGCTTTTTCTACGGCGTCAAACCCATCCCGCGCAATTACAATCTCATAACCATGCCGTGATAAATAATCAGATAGGGTTGTCAGCATCGCTTCATTGTTATCAGCCAGCAGAATTGTTGGCTTGCCCTTATCCGCCTTGGACGGGCGGGGCGTAACGTTAGCCTCAAACGGCACGCTCTCCATTGACAGATCGGTTGTTGATAAACGAGGATCATCGGCTGCCTGCAAATGTTTGGGCCAAGGCAGCGTGACCACAAAACGACTTCCTTTATCCACTTCACTAATCACGTTAATCTTGCCGTTGTGCAGCGCCACCAACTGCTTGACAAGCGCCAGTCCAAGACCCACACCACCATATTGTCGGGCGGGCGAACTATCTAGCTGTACAAAAGGCTGGAATAGCTCCTTTTTGCGATTGGCAGGAATCCCAATCCCATTGTCCCAAACGATAAAATGCACCTCGTTCGTGCTGTGTGCGCCCACCACCATCAGCCCAACGCGCCCGTTTTCTGGTGTGAATTTAACGGCATTGTTGAGCAAATTGATCAAAATTTGTTTGAGGCGACGTGCATCCGCTTCAACAGTGACAACCTGTGGATCAAATTTAGTGCGGATACGAATTTTCTTCTCGTTTGCCTGTGGTTGCACCATTGACAGTGCCGCGTTGCAAATATAGCTAACGGGCAACGGGTGTTTCTCAACTACCTGTTCATCAGAATTGAGCTTGGACAAGTCAAGAATATCGTCAATTAGCTCAAGCAAATGTCGGCCGCTCTCGGTAATTTTCTCGGTTGCACCGCGCTGACGAGACGCCATTTCACCATAAACATTCGCGGACAAGGCTTGCGACATGCCCAAAATTGCGTTCAACGGCGTGCGTAGCTCATGGCTGATAGCCGCCACAAACGCCTCTTGATGACGCGATGCCTCAACCAGACGCTCGTTGAGTTCTTCTAACTGCGCTTGGGCGTGATAGCGTTCAGTAATGTCGCGGAAAGTCGCAATGTACACCGCCTCACCGTCTAAAACCGCATCCGACACAACCGCCTCCACAGGGAATCGCGCACCTGTAAAGTTGAGGGCTGAAAACTGGAAAGATTGCCCTGTGCGCAAGGCTTCCGCAAGAATCGTGCTTGCATCTTCCAATGAGTCCAGATCGATGAGCGCACTAACAGGCGTTTCGCGCAGGTTGTCTGTTTGCTGGCCGAAAATCGTTTCGGCCGCTGGGTTCATTCCCAAAATCGCAAGATCGCTCTGACGAATCGTGACAATGCCATCCATTGCGCTGCGGATGATCGTTTCAGATTGGTGATTTGTTTGTTCTAGTTTGGAAATAACACGGTTGTAGGTTTGTGCAATTCGGCCGAATTCGGAAAACGCCTCCTCTGGCGCACGCAAGGACAAATCACCTGTTTCTGACTGCGCCTCCAGCACCGCCATCAAATCTGTATACGTCTGATACGCATCCCCCGATCCATCGCTAGCCAATGCATACGTCGTTCGCTCGAACACAAATTGCGGAACAGTCCACTTCAACAAAAGCAATAACAAGCCAACTGGCACAAACGCGACAACAAAAACGACGATGACAGCCAAAAGCTGCGTCATCAACTGCGCCCCACGTGGCAAATTTAGCGTCACGGAGGGAGCCAGCAGCGCAACAAACATCATGCCTAAAATCCCCGCCAGCATATAAGCGGGAATTGCAACCAACGCAGAATGCACGTGCCGCTTTTGCAGCATCCGCGCACACACAAACACAGCAAGCGACACGATAACACCAGCAAATGCAGACGCAAGCGGTGAAAACAGATGCACCCCTGCCCCGATTGAAATTAGACTAACCAAGACCGCTGTGGCAATGTCTGCTAACCTTGGCAGCCCTGATTGCCACCAGCTCCAGACAATGCCAACTAACATTCCGCTAGCGGCGGCAACCAGCACGTTGAGCGTCATTCGGCCGATCAGCATATCAGACGCAACGGTATGACCCCCAGCAAAGCCAATCCAGCCAATTGTCAGCAGCAGGATGCCGAGCGCACCAAAGGCGCTATTGGCATCGTGATTTGTGTGATCGGCCGAATGCGATTGCGAATGCCCAATCACCAGCACAATTGCCAACAGAACCGCCCCACCGCCTATAAAGATTGTGGCAGATCCTGTCAAATCAATAAACCCGCGCCGCACCAGCCAGCCGTTGCGGCCTTGGCTCCACTGCATCAGCAAAGGGTAGATCACGCTGCTAACGAGCATGACCAACAGCAAATGCCCTGTAATCGACAGCCGATTTGCTGCCGCAGAGGTCAAAACGGTGACGGCGGTGACACACACCATCAGTTGAAATAAGAAAAGGGGGGAGGAAGCACCAGACGGGACGCGGAATAAGTCGGCCGAGGCCGCAGCGGCGCTCTCATCAGCAAACATCAATCCGTAGCCAGCCAGTCCAAAAAAGATCACGCTTACGGCTAGACCCATGATCTGTTTAATAATTTGTGTATGCCGGCTGTTTCCAAGGCCAATTTCATGGCAGATAAAGCCCGCCTGCATAAGCAACACAAGTACTGTATTAACAATTCCCCACAATAATTCGGTTGGCGTACTTCCCACTAAAGAGGCTCCTATAGCTTTTCTGCAAAATGCTGCTGACTATCAGTTCGGATGGTGAGTTGAGTCAACCGCAAGAATCTGAGTTAGCCACGAGGTTGTGGTCAGGTTGTTGCGATCGACTTATGTGCCTGATTAACCGTTTCCTCTGTTTTCAAATGGGTGAAAATAAGGGGGCTACGCTGTTCAGGTCTCTATTAGAGAATTATAGAAACGATTGGGATCAAAATGACCGCATGAACGATCAAACTCAATGAAGATCGCGTGAAAATAGTTGTGGAAACTGGTGGGAGAGGGGTTTCAGCCGAAATTTCAAGCGTTATCAAGTAACAAAAACACATTTAGCGGGCAGAAGATAGCTGACGATAACCAATTTTCATCCAAACAAAAAACCTGCTCATTAGAGCAGGCTTTCGTTCAGACCATAACTGGTCTAGAAAAGTTAGGCAAAATGGGCTTAGTAATCACGACCATAGTCGTTATAACCGCCGCCACTGCGACCGCCGCTACTGCGACCGCCGCCACCGTAGCCACCACGACCACCGCCGCCGCCGCCGCCACCGTAACCACCACGGCTACCGCCGCCGCCGCCACCGTAACCACCACGGCCACCGCCGCCGCCGCCACCGTAACCACCACGGCCACCGCCGCCGCCACCACCACGAGATTCTCGTGGGCGTGCTTCATTAACACGAACGTCACGGCCACCCATGTTTGATCCATCTAGTGCAGCAATTGCTGCGCGTGCTTCGTCATCATTTGGCATTTCCACGAACCCAAATCCGCGCGAGCGGCCTGTTTCGCGATCGGTCAGGATCGAAGCAGATGAGACAGTACCATATGCTTCAAACTCTTGACGTAACTCATCTTCCGACATATTCCAATTCAAATTTCCAGCGTAAATGTTCATTCTATATAACCTTGAAAGTAAATGCCCTGTGGGCTGTGT
>JBMZDF010000601.1:0-3704 GCA_049614105.1 Promineifilaceae bacterium (SeqCode) | reverse complement strand
ACAACGGCCGTCACGCCTGCGAACAATGGAGACGCACCAACCAGCCCCTCACGAACGGGGTCAAGCGTTGGCGTTTGATAATACTCAACATAACCAAGGGTTGTCGAGCCATTTTCATCCTCACTGGGGAACACAGAAAAATTACCCGTTCGGAGACCTAAAAATTTTGCAAATAGCCAGTGGCTTAGCTCATGTAGAAAGACCCCAGGTAACAAAATAATCGAGTACCAATAAAGAGAATATTGGCGGCTTCCTGTGAGCAGGTAGAACAACCCACGCAACCGTCGATGGACCTGACGCTCGAAGAAGAGAAGCAGGGGGAGCGTGAATAGAACCCAGAAAAGCGGGGTGAGGGGCAAGAGAGCGGTGTGAAGTGGAGAATGGAGAATGAAAAACGAAGCAATCGCTGTTTTTCATTCCTCATTCCAGTTTCTTCATTTCTTAGGCAGCATTTTGTGCCAGTTCGACAAAGCTTGGGATGAGGCTTGCGCCGCCAACCAGTGCGCCATCAATGTCTGGGTGCGCCATGTAGCTGGCGATATTGTGTGCTTTGCAGCTCCCGCCATATTGAATGCGAACCTGTTGCGCAACATCGTCGCTGTAAAGGTCGCTGATGACGTCCCGCACGGCTGTTTTGATGGTGTTGCCTGCCGAGTCTGGATTGGCTGATTTTCCTGTGCCAATCGCCCAGATTGGTTCGTAGGCGATCACAACGGTTGGCATGTTTTCGGCCGAAATTCCCGCCAACGCCGCTTTGATTTGACCGCTCACAAACGCCTGCGTTTCCCCCGCCTCGTTCTGTGCCAAGCTTTCCCCAACGCAAATGATCGGTGTCAATCCTGCCGCCAGTGCCGCGTGTGCTTTCTGATTGACGCCTTCATCTGTTTCGCCAAAATAAGCGCGACGTTCTGAGTGGCCTAAAATGACATATTGACAAAATTCAGCCACCATTTCGGCCGAAAGCTCACCCGTGTAAGCGCCTTTTGCCGCTTGATGCATATTCTGCGCACCCAGCCCCACGTTTGTGCCTTTAAGCGCCTCAGCCGCCCATGCAATCGCTGTTGCGGGAACGCAAAACGCGGTTTCAACGGCATCAACTGCGTTTAAGCCAGCTTTAACTTCATTAATAAACGCCACCGCTGCCGATGCCGTTTTGTTCATTTTCCAATTGCCTGCTACGAATGGTTTACGCATAGTTCCTAATCAAATCGAAAGTGCTGAGTAAGGTGTGAAAATCCCCACACTTTTCACTCGGCACTTTCACTTTTCACTTCTTAAAATTTACTTTGCAAAATTGACTGCACGAGTTTCCCGAATAATTGTAACTTGAATTTGCCCGGGGTACTGCATATTGTCTTCGATTGTTTTGGCGATCTCTTTTGAGAGTCGGATTGCGCCTAAATCGTCTACCTTGCCAGGTTTGACAAGAATACGGATTTCGCGCCCAGCTTGAAGCGCATACGCATTTTCGACACCCTCGAAGGAGGCAGCAATCTCTTCAAGTGTACGCACCCGTTTGATATAGTTTTCCAAACTTTCGCGCCGCGCACCTGGCCGCGCCCCTGAAATTGCATCGGCCGCTTCGACAAGAATTGCCTCAACCGTTTCCTGCTCAACCTCGTGATGATGGGACGCAATCGCGTTAACCACTAAAGGCGGCACTTTGAACCGCTTGGCGTACTCTGCGCCCAGCATCGCGTGTGTGCCTTCTTGATTGTGGTCCATCGCTTTGCCAAGGTCGTGCAATAGGCCGCCCATCTTGGCTAGCTCGACGTCTGCGCCAATTTCGGCCGCCAACATCCCCGCAATTTTGGACGTTTCGATTGCGTGACCCAACTGGTTTTGTCCATAGGAGGTGCGGAAACGCAGTCGGCCCAGCATCTTGGTTATTTCTTTGTGCAAACCGTGGACGTTTGCTTCGTAGGCTGCGTTCTCGCCCGCCTCACGAATAACCTTCTCAACTTCCTTATTCATGTCCTTGACAATCTTCTCAATGCGGGCGGGATGAATCCGTCCGTCAACGATCAATTTGTCAAGCGCACGTGCCGCAACCTCGCGTCGCACGGGGTCGAAGCTGGAAACGCTGACCGCTTCGGGGGTATCGTCTACAACAATGTCGACGCCTGCGGCTTGCTCGAAGGCGCGAATGTTGCGCCCGTTTCGGCCGATAATGCGTCCTTTCATCTCCTCACTTGGAATCTGAACCGTTGTCGATGTTGTTTCTGCGACAAAGCTGCTGGCAACTCGTTGGATAGAAGTTGCAATGTGCTTTTGCGCCAAGACATCCGCATTTTCTCGCGCACGTTCTTCAACCTCGCGCATCACGCGGGCCATATCTTGCCGCGCTTCCAATTCGGCCGCTGTTAGTAGCTGCTGCCGCGCCTCGTCGCGCGTCATGCTGGCAACTTCTTCTAACTTTAGCTCACGGTCTCTTTCAGCCTGGGCAACCTTTGCTTCACGACGGTCTAAACTGCTTTGACGCTTGTTTAGACGCTGTTCGCGCTGTTCGATTTTGGTCAAACGCCGATCTGCTTCAGCCCTTGATCTATCCACACGTTCTTCTGAACGGGCGACATCTTTGAAACGGCGGTCGGCGGCTTTCTCAGCTTCAGATCGAAGCGTTTGTGCTTCAGCTCGTGCCGTATTTTCAATCCTTTCGGCTTCTTTTGCTGCTTCTCTGCGTCGTTGGTCAAGCTCGCTTTGCAGCAATGCTTCACGTTTCTCAGTATTTGGTTGCCCGACTTGTCGATACCATATGATTGCTATCACCGAGACAACCATCGCACCGAGGGCAAATCCAGAGATTAATTCTAGCATAAGCTATGTACTCCTCGCCTGCGGTTAGGTGAGCAAGAGATGACAAAGGGTGAATGGTGAATCAAAGAAGTTCGCTTCCCCAATTCTCATTCAACGTTTCTCATTCTTCTTGTTCCCTACTCTCTTCTAATTCCTGCCATAGTTGATCAGTGACTTCACGAATAATGCCGTAGCGGAACCCGCGACTTTGAAGATGACGCATCATTTTCAAGCGAAACTGATCTTTAGGCAGATGCTCTAGTCGACTTAGACGCTTTTCAGCGGCTCGTCGCGCACTTACCTCTTCATCGACTGCGCCGAGCGCTTCGTCGATGATTTCACGGGCAATTCCTTTTTGCCTTAGTTCCATGCGTAGCGCCATTTCGCTGCGCGGCTTGAAGCTTTCACGTTGGTCAATCCAATATTCGGCAAATTTCAAATCATCAAGCATGTCAATCCGTTTTAGAAACGCAATGGCCTGCTCGATCGCTGGTTCTTCAAATGCCTTTTTTGCTAAATTGCGACGAATTTCGGCCGAACTGCGCGGTCGGTAGCTGATAAAATTCAGCGCACGCGACTTTGCTGCCTCAACTGTCGCTCTTTCAAGCAAATCTTTGATCTTTTCTTCTGATAAAGTTTGACCTAGCCGCAACTCAGCCGCCACAATCATGGGCAACCCAAATGCAAACTCGTCGTCCAAGAAAACGCTGATGCGCTCCTTGTTACGCTGCTGTTGTTTTAGCGACGTAATCTTTCTCATATAGATCGTTTAATTTAAGATTATCTACAAACAGCATTTGCTGTAGAGATAGTGTTATTGGCGTGTCTTTCAAATGGCAACACCAACTTATTTATGGGTGTGTTTCATTTGAGTAAAGAGCGGTGGCTGAGCCAGTCGAAGCCTGAGC
>JBMZDF010000600.1:0-3710 GCA_049614105.1 Promineifilaceae bacterium (SeqCode) | reverse complement strand
AAGTGGGTGTTTTGCGTAAAATGTGAAGCGTAACGATTAGAGAAGATAGCATGAACAAGGCAACGATTCAACAAACAGTTCAAGCACAATTCGGCCGATCGGCAGCCGATTATGTCACCAGCAGCGTCCACGCAAAGGGATGGACTTTGCAACGCATGGTCGATCTTGTCCAGCCGCAAGCCGATTGGAAAATGCTCGACATCGCAACGGCTGGCGCTCATACGGCGATCATCTTTGCGCCACACGTGGCGCACGTTGTTGCCAGCGACATCACGCAGGAGATGCTTGAAGTGGCGGCGGGACATTCGGCCGAAAAAGGGATCACCAACATCTCATTCGAGTACGCCGAAGCGGGCAACCTGCCCTTTAATGACAACAGCTTCGACCTTGTCACCTGCCGCATCGCGCCCCATCATTTCCCCGACATTTTCACCTTTCTGCGCGAATGTCACCGCGTTGTCAAAGCGGGTGGCACAGTTGCCATTGTCGACAATATTGTTCCCGACGGACTGGGCGGCGACTACATCAACGCCTTTGAAAAACTGCGCGACCCTAGCCATGTTAGCTGCAATTCGGCCGAAATGTGGGAGCAGGACATTTATGGCGCAGGACTGACCCTCACCCACAAAGAAACAGGCAACATGGCAATCCCCTTCGATTCATGGGTCACGCGGATGCGCGTCAGCGATGACAATCGGCTGCGGCTCAAAGCATTACTTGCCCAAGCACCCGATGAAGCCGCCAGCAGCTTGACGCCCAAGTTTGATGGCGATACGATTACCTTCTACCTTCAAAGAATTGTTTTGATTGCAAAGAAAGAAGTGTAGAGGATAGAGTAAAGAGACAGAATAACGCCTAGCAGCAAAAGAGTGTTGATGCTTTGAATAATTAATGATGAACAATTAAGTTTTTTTGGGATCTAAGGGGTTGAAAGCACCCCCACCTAGCCTCCCCCAGAGGGGAAGGGATCAGATCTCCCTCCCTTCGGGAGGGACTAAGGGAGGGTCTCCGTTCATTGTTAATTATTCACCGTTTGCTTTTACTATTGACAGCATCATCTACCCAACTTGCTCTTACTCACCACTATCCACTCTACACTTAATTCCCCACCCGTACTCCGCCACCCAGACAAGTGGTTCCAGCGGATACGTTTTGAACATGGATAAGAAATATCACTTTTGGATTACTGGCTGCCAAATGAACTACGCGGATGCACGTCAAGTTGCAACCGCTCTCGAAAAACAGGGCTATCGTTCGACCCCCAAGCTTGACGAAGCAAGCGTAATCATTTTGCAAACCTGCACCGTGCGTCAACAGTCTGAGGACAAGGCGTACAACAAACTGCGGTCGCTCTATGCGAACAAAAAGCGCAATAAAGAACTGACTCTAGCCGTAATGGGCTGCGTCGTTGGCGTGCGCGGCAACAAAGCGCTGCAAAATGAGTTCCCCTATGTCGATGTCTTTATGGAGCCAGCCACAGACGGAGCGCCGCTTGTGTCACATCTGTTGCGCGGCGAAGATAAGGCGATTGATGATGCGGAGCGCGAGCAGCTTCATGAGCTACAGGACAGCGCCGTTGTGCTGCCCGTGCATGAACAGGGCAATGTTGCCGCACCCGTTTCGATTGTGTACGGTTGTTCGCACGCCTGCACCTTCTGCATCATTCCGCAAAAGCGCGGCAAGGAGCGCAGTCGGGCGCTTGGTTCGATTGTTAGCGAGGTACGATCTTTGGTGGCACAGGGCGTCAAAGAAGTGATGTTGCTTGGTCAAATTGTCGATCGTTATGGGTATGATGTCCCAGATGGCCCTGATTTAGCTGACTTGCTCTATGCGGTTAATGGCGTCGAAGGATTGGAGCGCGTTCGTTTCCTGACCAGCCATCCAAACTATATGACTGACCGCATTTTGGCCGCGATTCGCGACTTGCCAAAAGTCATGCCGCAAATCGAAGTGCCGATTCAGGCAGGCAATGATGAAGTATTGCACAACATGAAGCGCGAATACTCGCAGCAACAATATCGCGATCTCGTTCACAAAATTCGCGAATATGTGCCAGAGGCCTCTGTTAACGGCGATATTATCGTCGGCTTTCCAGGCGAAACGGATGAGCAATTTGAGGACACCTATCGCGTGTTGGCCGACTTGAAGCTGGACAAAATCCACCTCGCTCGCTACAGCCCGCGCCCTGGCACGGTCAGCGCCCGACGGATGCCAGATGATGTGTCAGATGCGACCAAGCGCGAACGTTTTAGACGGGTTGAGGACTTGCAAAACCAGTTGCAGTCTGAAAAGAATCAGATGTATTTCGGCCGAATTGAACCCGTCCTAGTCGAAAATATGCACAAAGGACGCTGGCGCGGACGCAACCCACAAGGGCGTCTCGTCTTTTTCGACGATCCACGCTCGCTCAAGGGCGAAGTCGTCAACGTCAAAATCACCCATACAGGCCCCTACAGCCTGTCTGGCGAGTCGGTTGATAAGCCAAAGAAAACATTTGGCGAAGAGTTAGGCAGTATCCCACTTGCTGTTATGTAGAACGAAGCGGCATCTTCTACAAGTTGATAAAGTCGCAGGTGAAAAGCTCAAAGTATGAGACTACATACTACTTTTCACTTTCTACTTTTCACTTTTTACTTTTAGGACGCACATCATGTCACTAGATCGTTTTGGTCGTAACATTAACTACCTACGCATTTCGCTCACAGACAAATGCAACTTACGCTGTGTCTACTGTATGCCCGAAGATATGACATTTCGGCCGAAAGCCGAACTGATGCAAGATGACGAAATCAAGCGTCTTGTCACCATCTTTGGCACACGACTTGGCTTCCGCAAAATTCGCCTGACGGGTGGTGAACCCACCATCCGCACCAACATCACCGACATCGTGCGTCATATCGCCAACACGCCCAACATCGAAACGGTGGCGATGACAACCAATGGGCTGATGCTCGACAAACTGGCCATGCCGCTCAAAGAGGCAGGGCTTCAGCGCGTCAACATCAGCATCGACACGCTGGACGCTGAGAAATTCCACAAAATCACGCGCTGGGGCAAGCTCGAAGACGTGTACAACGGCATTCGCGCCTCGGAAGATGCGGGGCTGGGGATCAAACTCAACAGCGTTGTGGTGCGCGGTTTTAACGACACAATAGACGCGATCGAGATGGCGCGGCTGACGCTCGACAATCCTTGGCAGGTGCGCTACATCGAAATGATGCCGTTTGGCGATGTGGCTGATTTTCAACAGGCTGGGGTTGTGAGTGAGGAAGAGTTGCGAGGGACAATTTCGGCCGAACTGGGCGAACTCACCCTCGTCAACGACGGTCAGCTCGACGGCGAAGCTCGCATGTACAAATTGCCACACTCGCTCGGCTCGCTCGGCTTCATCAGTTCGATCACCTCCCCCTTCTGCGCAAGCTGCACCCGCGCAAGACTCACGGCGGACGGGCGTTTGCGCCTCTGCCTATTGCGCGAAAAAGAGGTCAACCTGCTCCAACCAATGCGGGCAGGCGCAACAGATGATGAACTTGTTCAAATTATCGAAGATGGCATCTGGCACAAACCGTGGGGGCATCAGCTAGCGGACAATATTATCCCGCTCAACCGCGTTATGTCTGAGATTGGTGGATAGGAAAGAAAGAAATTAGGAATATTGAATGGTGAATGAAGAATAAGGAAGAAATACATCTTCTGGCTTTTCTTTATTC
>JBMZDF010000599.1:0-3743 GCA_049614105.1 Promineifilaceae bacterium (SeqCode) | reverse complement strand
CGGGCCGCCTTCGGGTCCTTCAAACGGAATAAAGCTGGCGGCTAATACTACGTTGTCCTGACTTTCTGGTGAAATAAAGACATAGGTGTCGGTATTGTCCGCATACGCATCCTTTGAGATCAAGGGCGCTTCACGGTGACTGGATGCACCAGCCGTTGAAGATAACAGTAAAATGGTGCCACCTAAAAAAATGGCAGCTAGGGTAGCATATGCGATATAAGTTAAACGCTTTGCTAAGAACATAAGTTTCTCCTTTTAGAAACAGATTGGATTTTTCAACGATTTGAAAAATCAGATTGATAATAAAGGTGTTTAAAAGATGACACCTGTTTGCAAAACAGCTTGGATAGTGATGACAAACCCTGCAACGGTAACAAACAACGCACTAGCAATTGGAACAGACGCAATCAGGCGATTTTGTTGAAAATGAGTGTGTTCCAGCCAGCGGTTGGCGGTAACAAATAGAAGGCCGAGAGAGGTTAGCGTAAATGCGAGTCCAAGGCTGAACAGCACAATAAGAATCAGTCCAAAGCCAACTCGTTGGAGGGCGATAGCACTGAGTAACATGATTAGGGCGGATGGGCAGGGAATTAGGCCACCTGACACACCCAACGCGAATAGGTTGCGATATTGTGTAGGTTGGTGCGAATGTTGAAAGCCGCCAAAATGAGCATGTGAGTATGCGTTATTTGAGTCTATTTCAATCCCACGCCATTTATGCCATTGAGCCAATGCCATCGAGAGACCAATCAGAACAATCACCGCACCTGATAGAACAGAGAGCCAAGGAAAGAGTTCTTCTGGCAAGATGTAGCGTGAGGCAAACAGGACAAGAAAGCCAAGTACGAAAACACCTGCTGTGTGGGTTACAGTGGTGACCGCACCAAGAAACAAGGCTTGTTTCGCTGTGCCACGTGAGCCAACGAGATAGGCCCCAACAATTGTTTTGCCATGTCCAGGTGTTAGGGCATGGGCAGCACCCAAGCCAAAGGCGGTAAGTAGGGCAAGGAAAATGATACGTGGGGTCAATTCAGGGGCGTTAATCAGTGCAGAAAAACGCTCATCGCCAGTTGGATCTGCGGTTGGTACAGTGGAAGTTTGCGGCTGGCTTGTGACGGACGCAACGGTTGAGGGTTGTATGGTAAAGCTGGCTTCTGTCTCTGCAAGCGGACGTTCGAGGCGATCTTCTGGATAAGTTGTTAGAGCTTGAGAAATATCGGTTGGATTGATTGTTACGCCTGTGAGCGCTGTCTGTGCGCCAGCTTCTAAGACGATCTCTTGCCAGCCCAATCGGTCAGAAAAGTTATTGTCGCGATAAGAGAGGTTACCTTGCGTTTGTGGGAGGGTTGCCGTTAGTGTGAGTTCAAGACGTTGGGTTTCAAGGCTGCTTTGTCCTGCTGGGAAGGTGAGTTGGTGTGCAGCGTATGTCAATGGTATCGGCCGATTCTCAAACCTCAACTCTAAATTCTCGATCAATTCAGGAAGCCATGTGGCGAGGTATTGATCGATTTCGGCCGAACTCAACACTTGATCTTGATTGGTGTCGATAGTCGGCCGATTTTGAAACGCTGGTACCTCTGCCATATCCACGACATAAAAAACCGTCGCCGTTGTCTCCTCAATTGTCAGACGACTGTATCGATTCACTGAGAAGTTACCCAACGGATGTGCGCTCACTAGCTCTGACGCAAGCAGAGCTAGTAATAAAATAACGATGATTCGATAACGGCGAAACGTGTTTGTGATCGATTGAGAAAAATGAGTCATGTTCAAATTCTGTGCGGCAGACAGCGAGCAATTGCCCGCCAGTGCAGAAGGATCAGATTTTTGAAATGGAAACAGGCAAGCAACAGCTAATACGATAGTATAAAACTACCAAGCTATAGTCAGAACCATTCCACTTTCAGTTTGTATGGGTACTACAATCCTAATTCAAATTGGTTGTAGCATTGTTGTGTTCTCTATTGGTATATACGCGCGAATATAGGATCCGTATTCTTTTTGCTTATCAAATGGTTTTGAAAACAGGATAGAAAGGGTATAGAAAGAGATACAGATGGGCTTCTGGGATCCGTGCTCTACCTCTGGTAGTAAGAAGTATTATGTTGTATGAAATCTAGATTGTTATGGCGGGCAATTCGGCCGAAAAAGAATGCGAAATGCATTTAACAACGTATAGGTGGGTAAGTGCAACCTGTATAAAGAAGGTCATAATGACAGATGAACAGCTTATACAGCGTTTGCAAAATGGGGAACAAGAAGCTCTAAGTGAACTGTACGATCATTGTGCATCTATTGTACTGGGCGTCTTGTTCAAAATCATAGGCAACCACGCGGTTGCCGAAGAGCTTTTTCAAGAAACATTCTGGTGAGTCTGGAGCAAGGTAGATAGCTTCAATCCTAAAAAGGGTTGTTCAAAACGTGGTTGTTTAGTATCGCACGTGAACGAACTTTCGTTTGTGCGGGTCGTGGAACAGTCAAAGACCGTGACCACAACGCCGCTCTAAATATTAGAGCAGTTGGGGCGTCAACTGCTGGATTAGGGGACTTAAGACGATGGCATATCGCCATACCTGCTTGAACCTTAGAATCCCCGTTTCTTTAGGGCGGGGAGTATGTCAACAAAACAACAACAAAAAACGCTTGAGTTGGCCTATTTTGATGGAAAAACTAGGAAAGAAATTGCTGAACAAACGCAAACACCCCTAGGCACTTGTACATACGCGGGCGCGTAAAGGATTCCAGAAATTGCGTGCCATCCTGATTGAGCGCGATTGGGGTGAACCAGCATGAGCAAAATAGAAAATATACTTCCATTTTATGCGCTTGGGGCCGTGACCGAGGAGGAGCGGTTGCTAGTTGAAGCGGCCGTTGAGCAACAATCAGAGGTTAAATCTGAGTTGGCAAAATTGATGCACCTCACTGAATCATTGGTGCATACATCAGAACCACTGATACCGAATCCACACATAAAGCAACAACTCATGGATCGGATTGCACAATCAGCTCTGGATCAGCCAGTAGAGCATGTATTTGCCAATGCTCATCTCCGACGATTAACCATTTGGGAGAGATGGCGAACACATGTGCAGTTGGAACTTATGCGTCCCCTATTTGTGACGTCACTTATACTGATGCTTGTTGTTTTGGTTTGGACGATGATGTTGCAAGATCGATTGCAGGTTGCTCAAGTGCAAGCAACAGAGGTAAGAAATATGCTAGATGCATTAACTGAAACGAATGAGACTTTGCAAGATCAAAACCTCACCCAACAGATTGCGCTCGAGCTATACAGCCGCCCATCAACACAATTTGTACAATTGTCAGGAACAAAACTTCAACTCGAAGCGTTTGGGCAGTTTGCCTTTGATATTAACTCGATGGAACATGTGTTGTGGGTGTCTGGGATGCAGTCAATTACAGCAGATGTAACCTATCAGGCTTGGTATCTAAATGACCGTGTCGCCGTTAGTGCTGGGTTGTTTGTGGTTGATTCAAATGGATCAGCAATTGTTTTTTTGGACTCGGCCGAAGTCCCCTCCTTCGACACCATCGGCGTCACCATCGAGCCTGCTGGCGGCAGCTCCACCCCCTCCGAACAACCCGTTATGCTAGGCTCCGCTAACAAATAATGATTACTTCCGTAAACGGTGCATCATGCCCAGCAAGCCATAAGCGAGCTGCGTTACTTCGCTTCTGTGATCGCCCGTTAGCGTCCCGAATTGCTTGCTTTACGATTCTTG
>JBMZDF010000598.1:0-3766 GCA_049614105.1 Promineifilaceae bacterium (SeqCode) | reverse complement strand
TTTGTGCATAAAAACCTCTGAGGTTTTCGTCCATGATTACTTGTGATCTACTTAAAATCATGCGGGTTGCACAATTCCGCCTCAACCCGATCTTAGTCCATTTGCAAAACAGAATACGCAATTTTGTCGAGGCGTGTTGGTAAAACATCAGTCGCAGACGGAATCGCTGCCAAATAGCTGAAACGCTTTCTACAATGCGACGCAATGGAAACGGTAACAGTTTGGATTATTGGCGATCAGCTTTCAGAAAATCACCCAGCTTTGACACGGGCAATTGCCGAGCATGGTTGTGACTGCGTGCGCGTTTTGCTGGTGGAAAGCACACGCCGATTGCAACACTTGCCCTACCAGCGCAAAAAATTAGTGCTGCTGTTGAGCGCGATGCGCCACTTTTCGGCCGAACTCAACGCCCAAAACCTCACCGTCGACTACATCAAAGCAGACAGTTTTCGCGCAGGTGTGCAGCAGCACGTGGCCGCTCACAGGCCAAGTGTGTTTTACACGATGGCCTCAGCTTCCTACAGCGGCCGAATGGGACAACACGCGCTCCAAAAATCGCTTGACATTCCCGTTCACATCCTGCCCAACACCCAATTCCTGACGGGCCAATTCAATCCGATCCCAGAGCCAGCCAAAGACAAGCGGTATGTGATGGAAACGTTCTACCGTGCCATGCGTCGCCACTTCGGTTTGCTCATGACGCAAGGCAAGCCAGAAGGCGGGCAGTGGAATTTTGACCGCGACAACCGTAAAAAGCTGCCGAAAGGCAATCGGCCGCCTCCCGATCCGCTATTTGAGCCAGACGAGATAACGCGGCAGGTGATGGTGGAGGTGGCGGCGTTTGAGGGGCTGGTTGGATCAGCCAAAAATTTCAGCTATGCTGTCACGCGCCAACAGGCATTGCAGGCGCTTGCCAACTTTATCGAGCAGCGGGCAGATGCATTTGGCCCTTATGAAGATGCGCTGACAACCCGCAGCCACTCGCTCTATCATTCGCTGCTGTCGCCCTATCTCAACATCGGCCTACTGACGCCGCTTGAGGTTGTGCAGGCGATGGAGATGGCCTATCGAAGCGGTCGTGTGCCTATCAATTCGGCCGAAGGGTTTATCCGTCAAATCATTGGCTGGCGCGAATTTATGTACTGGCAATATTGGCGGCAGATGCCTGGCATGACCGAGAAAAATGCGTGGGAGGCACACAACGTGCTGCCCGATTTTGTTTGGAGCGGCAACACAAACATGCGCTGTATGCAGCACGCGATCCAACGCGCAATCGATACGGGATACAACCATCATATCGAGCGATTGATGGTGCTTTCCAACTACTTTATGCTCACGGGTGTCAACCCCAAACAGGTCAACGATTGGTTTCTGTCGCTCTACATTGATGCATATGAATGGGTGATGCCGCCCAACGTCATCGGCATGAGCCTCAACGCGGATGGCGGTCTGACCGCGACAAAACCGTACATTGCCAGCGCCAACTACATCAACAAAATGAGCGACTATTGCAAACCTTGTGCCTACAATCACAAGGCGCGAACAGGTCAAGATGCGTGTCCGTTCAACTTTTTATATTGGAACTTTATCCTGAAACATGAAGCGCGGCTGCGTAAAAACCCACGCACAAGCCGCAGCGTGCTCGGCCTTCGTTATCTAGACGAAAATGAGCGCATTGCTGTCCAGAAACAGGCACAACTTTATCTGGACGCTCAACAGGGAGGGGCATTAGCGCATCATGCCGAAACAGCGTAAAAAAAGTGACCTCCCAACAAAAATTTGTCCCGTCTGTGATCGCCCGTTTGCGTGGCGCAAAAAGTGGGCCAAGGTGTGGGATGATGTGAAATATTGTAGCGATCGCTGTCGGCGCAGGAAAAGCGACGTTGCCCGTCGGTAGACACAACTATGAGTAAGAATGACATGCGGCGGGCGTTTGAAAACCGTGATGACCTGATCGGCTATTTGAAGAAAGCGTTTCCTAATGCGGTGCAGCCCGATGCCGTGCCAGAAACGCGCGGTGGGCGTGAGGCGGCGCTGAAAACGCTGCATGGCACTAGGTTGAGCCAGTATCAAAGCACGCGCAATTATTTGGATGGTGATGTGACGATGCTTTCACCTTACATTCGGCACGGTGTTTTATCGTTGGCCGAGGTGCGGGATTATGGGCTATCGGCCGATGCGCCAGACAAGTTTATCAATGAGCTTGGCTGGCGAGATTATTGGCAGCGAAAGTATGCGGAGATTGGGGGCGATGTGTGGACTGATTTGGAGCCGTACAAGACGGGATTTTCGGCCGAAACCTACGCCCCAACCCTCCCAAACGACATCATCAGCGCACAAACAAATACCTGCATCGACCTGTTTATCCGCGAACTATACGCCACTGGCTACCTGCACAACCATGCTCGCATGTGGCTTGCCGCTTACGTTGTCCACTGGCGGCGCGTGCGCTGGCAGGCGGGTGCAAAATGGTTTCTCCAACACCTGCTGGACGGCGATCCTGCCAGCAACAATCTATCATGGCAGTGGGTTGCTAGCACTTTTAGCCACAAACCATACTTTATGAACGCTGACAACATTCGCCGTTATGCAAAGGGCAGCTATCTGCAACTGCTCAAACAATCGTTAGAGCCATTTGAGGGCAGTTATCCACAGCTTGAGGCGACATTGTTTCCAAACAAACCGCCTGAGAGTCGTCAAAACCAGCGCGGCCGAAAGCCGCCAAAACGGAGCCGCCGATGAGTGCGAATCAATCAGAAAACGTTGTGGTGTGGGTTCATGGCGACTGTCTTTCCCCAACCAATCCCGCGCTCCAAGCATATCCTGATGCCCCCGCTATTTTTGTGTGGGATGAGGCGCTGCTGGCATCTTCCGGCATCGCGTTTAAGCGCGTGCTGTTCATGTACGAGTCGCTGCTCGAAATGCCTGTCATCATTCGGCGCGGCAACGTGGCTGAGGAGCTGTTGCGCTTTGCCCAAGAACACGACGCATCAACGATTGTCACAACGGAAACACCCGCCCCACGCTTCCACCGAATCGCCCGTCAGGTCAACCGCCAAATCGACACGCTGCGTATTTATCGCGTCCTGCCCTTCATCGCTACCCAAACGCACTTCGACCTCAAACGTTTTTCCCGCTACTGGCGCACGGCGAAGAAGTTCGCATTTGATCCAAGCTGATAACGGGCGTGCTTCATTGTTGCCTACCCATCGAGATAGGGGAGGAGTTCAGACGGGAAGGGGAATTCGTCGTAAATATCGGCAGCGGATGCGTTGCGTTCCCGAGCATATGCACGGATCGACCCAATCAGTTCGGAAAGATAACTGCGGCTCAGAGATTGTTGATGCCGAATACCCATAGTTAAGAGCGGGTTGAAAGCTTGCATACCACTTGTGACAAAAGAACGCTGCATTGCTGCATAGTCGTATGCCACCTGTCGAAATTCGATATGCCAGCCTGTCGCGTGTTGGGTCGCAATCGCATATTTGGCGTGGGGCGTCCCGTCAAGCGGTGAGCCAACTGACCCAGGATTAACAATATAGCTGCTTTCCCATTGATAAAAGAGCGGGGCGTGGGTGTGTCCACAAAATAGGTATGTGTTTTCGAGATACCCAATGTTCTGACCAATTTCAGCATAGGGAATGTCGCTTTTGACGACGGAAAATTGGCTGACGGGGGTTGCGTGGGTTGCTAGGGTGCGGCGATGACCTGCGGAGGGGAGGTCGTGACTGAGGGGCAGAGAGCGCATGTAGTCAAAATCGGCCGA
>JBMZDF010000597.1:0-3768 GCA_049614105.1 Promineifilaceae bacterium (SeqCode) | reverse complement strand
AAATCACGTCGGCATGGTTTACACAAGGAGAAACAAAAAAATTAGAGGACTCCCCAGCAGGCTTCTGGTCAGGTATATCCAGAATTGGGCGTCTGTGAGGAGCCCCAATGGTGGGGTGAGGAGTTAAAAATAAGATGGGTTCAACAGGTCAAATTTTGTTGTTATTTTGTGCTTGCTGATGATGATAGTATAAGGAAAATAGCCAGCCGTTGCTTGATGAACTACCCTACGCAACCCTGACGCAACCCTACGCTTTACGCCTCTATTTTTCGTATATACTGGTTGCGATTGAGAGATGGGTAGACTATAATTGCAAATTGGTCCACACTCAAAATCGACCACTGGATCTTGTTTCAAGTTCAATTCACAATCTAGAAAACGCTCAAACAAGGCCTTTAACTTTCGGCCGAACTGATCGCTAGACGCACTTACTTATTTTGTCTGGCAAACAGATCGTGTTCATTTTCCGTTGTTAAAATGCCTTGTTTTTTATGGAGAACCTAAAAGATGTCTACTAAACAAACATACCAGCCGAAAATTCGTCGCCGCATGCGCGTCCACGGCTTCCGTCAACGCATGAGCACCAGCGGTGGTCGTAAAGTTATCAACCGCCGTCGCGCAAAAGGGCGTCGTTCAATGGCTGTTTCAATGAACAACCATGTAAAACGTATTAACTGGAACGGCAGCAGCGCAACATCTTACCGTGGTCTAAAACGGGGTGGCGCAAAGCTCTAGTTAGATGAATGATCGCCAGCATTCGTGGGCAGACGCCCATGTGCGCAAACAGAATCGTTTACGCAGCAATACGGAGATTCGACCCGTCTGGCGATATGGAAAGCGTTTTCGGCATTCTCATGGAATGCTGGTCTTGGTTAAAAACGATCTCGGCCGAACGCGCTTTTGTTACTCCGCCAGCAAGCGGATTGGCAATGCCGTCAAACGAAATCGTGCCAAGCGATTAATGCGCGAGGTAGTCCGTCTTCATCTTGATGAAATTAAAGATGGGTGGGACTGTGTTTTGGTAGCAAATCAGGCAACCACGGCAGCAAATTATGCAGCTGTGGAAGCTAGCCTCCTGTATCTATTCACTCGCGCAAAAATAATAGTAACAAATCACAGGTGACAAATGGCCCGTCGCTGCGCAACCAATCAAGGTAATGCACGTACAGTCTGTTAGTCGCCATTTATTGGTTACTAATTCATGAAACAGCTTACCCTTCTCTTTATTCGGCTTTATCAAAACACGTTGTCACGGATTCTTCCCCCTTCCTGCCGATTTTCACCCTCATGCTCCCATTATGGGTACGAAGCGGTTGAAAAATACGGTTTTTTTAAGGGTGGGTGGATGGCGACCAAGCGGATTTGCCGTTGCAATCCATTCAATCCGGGTGGCTATGATCCCGTTCCGTGATTGTGGAGTACACATCTTGGATGTAAATTTTCGGCCGTCTCGACGGCCTCTTATTTTTCTTTTGCTGCTTGTGGCGCTCTTCACGGCAGCATGTGGCGCACAAACTGGGGGACTCAATTGGCCTGGACTTTCGGCCGATTCTGATACCCTCTACTTTGCAAATGGCTCAGAACTTATCGCCCTAGATGCTGGAAACCAGCAGATTAAATGGCGACTAGCGGCTGCGTCAAGCACAGCCTCACTCCTCGCTGCCCCAGAAGTTACCGACAACCGCATCTATATTGGCGATTATGGACTTTCTCAAGGACTCTTTTCGCCCGGCGTGAAATCCTCCATTTTCTCAATCGACAAATCAGTTAGCGGCGAGTTGGTCGTTGGTGATAGCAATATCATCCAAAATGAGAATGTAGGTAGCGATCGAATCGTCGCCACCCCGTTACGTGCCGATGATAAACTGTTTGTTGGAACTGCTAATAATTATTTGTTAGCGTTGGATAGCGAAACGCTGTCTATTATTTGGGGGGATGATGAACCCAAATTTGACCATAGCATCTGGGGGCAACCCGCCTATGCAGACGGCACGGTCGTTGCGACTTCGCTTGACAAAACGGTTCGGGCATTTGATTCAGACTCTGGCTCAGAGCTATGGTCTAACGAACTCACAGGCGCAATCGCGGCCAGCCCGTTGATTGTGGATGGGCTTGTCGTCGTGGCTAGTTTTGACTCAACCGTTCACGCATTTGACCTACAGTCAGGAACTGAACGCTGGACAGTTGAAGCCGCCAATTGGATTTGGAATGCGCCTGTTGTCAACGGCGATTCATTGTTCTTTGGTGACACAGACGGCGTTGTTTACGCGGTTGACATCGCAAAGGGATCTATCGTTTGGGAATCACAACAAGATGGGATTGTTCAAGCGCCGTTAGCAACTGATGGCGACCAGCTTATCGTACCGCTCGTTATTGGCGTAAGTACGGACGAGCAAACGGGTAAACTTGTCTCCTTATCAACCTCAGACGGGTCGTTGCAATGGCAGCAAGATATGGTTCTGCCAACGTTTGCCCAGCCCGCAATTGTGCAAGACAGTATTGTGGTGATCCTCACCGACATTTCAACGCAGCAGTCATCCTCAAGCCTACAGGCATTTAACTTAGCATCTGGGGCGAAAGGGTGGTCTTGGTCGCAAGAATAGTTGCTAGCGCAAACGGTGAAAAGCTGAGAACGTCTCCTTTTCATCTGGCACTTTCTACTTTTCACTATTGACAACAACTATTCACGACTAGGTGCGCCACAAAAAGTACTTGAAAGTAAAGTTGCAAGTGGCGCTTTGCAAAAACGGATCATTAGTCTGGCAAGTGGCTAATTTTTAACCATTTTTGCGGTCAAAGACTTTTTGTCATCTACTTAAAACATTATGAGCTTTATCTGGCAAAATTACATCATCAATCCGCTTACAAATCTGCTGTTGATTCTGTACGATGTGTTGTTTGATAACTTCTTTCTAGCACTGGTTGCATTTACAGCAATTGTACGCTTGGCGATGATTCCCCTTAGCCTGCGTCAACAGCGTTCGATGGCAAAAACGCAGGAGATGCAGCCGCAGATCCAAGCGATCCAAAAAAAATATCGAGACGATCCAGCAAGGATGCAGGAAGAGTTCTCAAAAATCGGTTATAACCCGGCCGATAGTTTGCTTGGTTGCTTGCCACTGTTGCTACAAATGCCGATTTTCTTCGGTTTGTATCGCGCCATCATTTTTGTGATGTCCTCAACCCCACAAGGTTTGTATCAGCTTTCCGAGCGTGCATCTGCCCGCTTTGTTGATCTATCTGGCATCCTGCCAATCGACAACTCATTCGGCTGGCTAAATTTAGCACAACCTGACCAACTTTTTATTCTGCCCCTCTTGGTTGGCGGCTCCATGTATTTGCAACAAAAAATCATGGCCCCCGCACCAGCCAAAAAGACGAACAAAAAGTCGGGCGAGCCAGATACAGCCGCGTCGATGCAGCAGTCAATGCAGGTAACCATGCCGCTAATGTTTGGGTTTATGGCGTTGCAATTCCCTTCTGGTTTATCTGTTTACTTTGTTATTTCAAACCTAATCGGTATCGTGCAAGGCTTTATTATGAAGCGCAGCCGCGAAAATGAAAAAGCGCAGTTAGCGGCTAACCCTCGCAAAAAACCAAAAGTGATCGAGGGGGAAGCAGAGGAAATCCAACAGAAAGCAAAGGCCAAACCTAAAGCTAAAAAGAGTAAACAAAAATCGGCCGCAGTGCCTGATAATCCAAACAGTGAATATTCAGGGGGCCTGTTTAGCACTGTTTCTTTAAGCGGTCGTCAGACGGACAATTCGG
>JBMZDF010000596.1:0-3771 GCA_049614105.1 Promineifilaceae bacterium (SeqCode) | reverse complement strand
GACGCAGTAAACGTATGTGCAGCATCCATGCTTGACCATATGTTCAGAATTGAAACGAGGCAAAAAAATATTAATAATAATAAAAATAAAGGTGAGTGGACTGAGTTGTATACTTTCCTAAAAACAATAGTTGATAAGAAACTCTTATTTGCTGATAAAAAACTGAACGTACTTGATCCAGCTTCGCATTTTACAGTTACAAAGGTCTCAACCTTAAACATTTTAGAAGCATGTTTATTGACAGAAAGTGATGAAGTAATCGTTGAAAATGAACACACACATAAACGTGAGAGCATTTTTGTATCTAGTTTCCTGAATGCTGCCGTATTGAAAGACATCGTTGCAAGCATTAAAGCTGGAAGTAGAACCTTTGCTATTCCTCAAGTTGATGTAATACAAGGACTATTAGGCATATCAATCATCAAAGGCGGTACGAGTCGGCAAAAAGCAGATATTGTCTTGGATGTTAAAAAAGATGGCTTAGTGAAACATAATGAAGGTTTTGGAATTAAGTCATACTTAGGCAGTAAACCCACATTACTGAATGCATCAGGCAATACTAATTTTGTATTCAGAATTGATGGGCTTGAAAAACAACATGTTGATTCAATCAATAGCATTAATTCGCGAACAAAGCTGATGGATAGGCTCAATGCGATAGATAAAAACGGTGGTGTGCTAAGTTTTGAGCACACTGAGCGTCCAACAATGCAATATAATCTTGAGTTAGTTGATTCAGAAATGCCCAAGATTATCGCGCTAATGTTATTAGAGTTCTATCTCAATAGAACTAGTCTTGTTGAAGACAATATTGCCAATGTGTATGCAACACACTTTGCTAACACGGAAACCAATCGTGATCTGCAATTCTTTCAGGTTAAAGTTAAGCGTTTATTGGTTGGGGCGCTTCTAGGTTTTTTCGCGGGTTCAAAGTGGGATGGCAAATATATAGCGAACGGGACAATCATTGTAAAAGAAAACGGCGAACAGGTTGGCTTCCACATAATCGAATCTACGCACCTTGAAGATTATCTATTTGAGCATATTAAGTTTGATACTCCTTCAACCACACGGCACAGATTTGGGCGGATAATAACTGAGCGTAACGGGCAACTGTTCTTCAAATTGAATCTACAATTGCGATTCAAGTGATATTTCAACAAGCAGACCGCGAACTCTATTCACTGGTTGTTCAAAACAAATCTGACTTAATTTTCTTGAACAAATGCAACTACTTCGGGATCGTCACTCGCATTTCTAATTTGCGCCAGCGTGCCAACACGACGGATTGAGCCTGCAAGTAGAATAGCGATTCGGTCACCTAGCAAATCCGCTTCATGCAAATCGTGGGTGATTAAAATTGCCGTTGTGTTTGTCTCTGATAAAACGCTAGCCAACTCATTAATTAATCGCTTGCGGGTTGGTGGGTCGAGGGCAGAAAATGGTTCATCGAGCAGCAGGAGTTCGGGTTCGAGCGTGAGGGCGCGGGCGAGGCTGACGCGCTGGGCTTCGCCGCCTGAGAGTTCAGTTGCACGGCGTTTCTTTAGATGGGCAATGTCAAGTCGCTCAAGCCATCGATCAACGCTGGTTGCGATCTGCTTTTTGGCAACCCCGCGAAAACGCAGCCCTGTGGCAACGTTGTCAAAGACTGTTCGGTCAAACAATAGGGGATCTTGCAACACGAGGGCGATGCGGCGACGATAGGTGAGGTCTGATTCGTCGCGGGTTGCTTTGCCGTTGAACAGGATTTGGCCCGATTTCGGCCGAATTAACCGCGCCAATGTCAACATCAACGAACTTTTCCCCGCCCCATTCGGCCCCACAACCGCCAACACCTCCCCTCTGGCAATCTCCAAATGCGCAACAGTCAGCACCGTTTTGCGTCCTCTCGCAACACGCAAATCCTTGATTTCGAGCAACGGGCGCGACATATGCTGCGGCATCATACGCGACGCACCCCGCGCTGCTGGATCACCGTCAGCGCCCAGTTGACCAAAAAAGTGATAATCAACAGCAGTGTTCCTAACGCAATCGCCATGTCAAAATTACCCTTGCTCGTTTCAAGCACAATCGAAGTCGTCAGCACACGCGTTTGAAAACGAATGTTGCCCCCCACCATCATCGACGCGCCCACCTCTGAAATCACTGCGCCAAAACCGGCCATCAACGCCGCCAGTAGTGGCAGACGCGCCTCACGCCACAGCATCCAAACCATCTGGATACGAGATGCGCCCAGCCCGTAAAGCTGCAAACGCAGGCGCGGGTCAAGCGACTGGAGCGAAGCTGCCGTCAACCCGATCACAACGGGCGCAGCGATAATTGTCTGCGCCATGATAATCGCCATCGGCGTATAAATCAGCTCAAACTCGCCCAGCGGCCCCGAACGCCACAGCATAATTGCCACAAACAAACCGACCACAACGGGGGGTAACCCCATGCCGGTGTTGACAATACTCAAACAGAGGGCGCGGCCCGGAAACTGCCCCAAAGCGAGCAATGTACCCAGCGGCAACCCAATCAGCAGGCTAATCAGCGTTGCGATGGCTGATATTTGCAGAGAAAGCAACGTGATTTGGAAAACTTCGCCATCAAAAATCATGATGGCCCTATTCTAACCCTAAGTCGGCATCTGTTTTATCTGCATCGGGAAAGAAAAGCGGCTGACCATAGGTATCGATTCCAAATTCGGCAATCACCGCCTGTGTCGCCTCGTTTGTGAGGAAGTTGGCGAAGGCAAGCGCGGCATCATATTTTGTGTCGGGCCACTTCTCAGGGTTGACCGTCATCACATGATAAATGTTTAGCAGCATGGCGTCCCCTTCAACAAGGATTTCCAAATCGAGATTGTCGTGGGTTGCCAGATAGGTCGCACGGTCGGTCATCGTGTACGCTCGTTTTTGCGAGGCAATGATGAGTGAGGACCCCATCCCTTGGCCTGATTCGACATACCATGCGGGTTTGTCAGCGTTTGGTTGGGCGGCGGTATCTTGCCAAATACTGAGCTCTTTTTTGTTTGTGCCAGAGTCGTCACCGCGTGAGAGGAAGGTGATTTCGGCCGAATCCTCACCAGCAGCAGCCGCAATCGCCCCAAACGCCTCGACCGCACGCGCCATCCCCGCGATCCCCGCTGGATCGGTCGCAGGGCCGACAATCACAAAATCATTGTGCATAATCAGCAGGCGGTCTTTGCCAAAGCCAGCATCCATCAGCATCTGTTCGGCTGGCGGCGCATGGACAAGCAGGACATCGGCGTTGCCTTCTTCCGCCATTTTGAGCGCGGCCCCTGTTCCAACCGCCACCGTTTGAACAAGGTAGCCACTTTGCGCCTCAAACATCGGAATCAGCTCATCTAGCAAGCCTGAATCTTGGGTCGAGGTGGTTGTTGCCAAAATTAAGCTTTCAGGCTCGTCGGGAACGGTGGAAGGGCCACAGGTGGCAAGCATGAGCAGCAGGGTAAATAGGAGGGGTGTCAAAAGGGTCGATCGCATCATATGATTGTGTGTAAATGATTGGGAGTTTGTGCAACGGCTGATTATAAAGGCTTCGACAGCAAATTCAACCGATTGATTTGTTATTTCAATTCGGCCGAAAATCTCACCGTCAACACTTTTGAACAAGGCTCAATTGACGCGCTCCTATCCAAAGTTTACAATTTTGTTAAAAACAGCCTGCTCTCTTTTATGATGACCATAAACAACCTCATTGAAGCAACCCTGCACAAACATGTCGCAGCACCCGTGCAGCCTATTCAAATCACACAGCGCGACGGCG
>JBMZDF010000595.1:0-3774 GCA_049614105.1 Promineifilaceae bacterium (SeqCode) | reverse complement strand
AGTTTCTATTGCGTGCTGGGGCAAACTGCGTGTTGTGGCTTGCGAATTAGGAATCTGTGAATCGGGGCTTGCAATTGTTTGGTGCTGATAAGCGCGGGAGACGCTGGGAACCGCATTTGTGGCAGATGTTGGGGGCATTGCTGGAGCAAATACAGCTTGTTTAGCCAGCGGCTCGGTTGTGGCGTGTTGGACAGTTTCCGTTGCGTGTCCTTCTAATGTGCTAAGCGTCTTTGGCTGTGCGGGAGTGGCCTTCCTGTTTAGCTGGGTTACATCTGCGGCGGAGTTCATGACGGGACGCACAATGTTTTGGCCTATGGCATCCCTCCTTGTAAGCGAGTTAAGTGTCTCAGGCAGTGCGGGAATAGTCTTTTGGTTTAGTTGGTTTGCGTCCGCTGCTGGACTTGTGACGGAGCGATCGATGCTTTGGTTTGCTGCAATGCTCCTCGCAATAATGGTAGAGGCGTCTGTTTTTATTGCAGCATGTCTTGTCGTAGGGTGGTTGTGTTGGAGGTGCTCATGTGCTGAGGTGGCGGTTGGGTGTGCCTTTTTTTGTGCGACGATAGGTGCAGATGTAGCTAGTTTATGGGGTGTTCCTGTCCGTGTGGAATCGGCCGATTGTGGCTGCAATTGTCGTTGTGCAATCATTGTTTGCGATGCTGGCTTGAGCGTTTCTAACTTGGAAGTGATGGGGTTTGATGGAAGATATTTCGGGTGTTTAGATACGTTTTCGGCCGATTCTCCCCCCACCACATCTGCATAAACCACCTCTGGAACAGATAGTGTGGGAGTTTCGGGCGAGAGAGAGTCGATTATGTGGTCTGACAGCGGTTGACGTTGGGTAACTGCTGGGCTGGAGGATAGCCCCGTTGATATATCGGCCGAAATTGGCGCGATATTACTCAACGGGGCGACTGCTTTTGGGTCCGATTCCACGTGTGGCTTAGGCGCAGATTCTACTGTCGCTAACGCCGCATCTAAACGCGAGCGACGTGGTAACACTAGCTCGATGCTTGAATCAGAGTGAATGGCTGATTTTGTATTAGCAGAAGCCAACTGCACGGCGGTGTCCGATGTGGGGCGCACTTGCAGCATTGGTGTGGCGGGTGCGGGTGGCTCAATCGCCATGTCCAGTTCGTCAGCGTTGGCGTGCTGCTGGTCTGCTGGTTCAGATGCTAGATTGAGTGCGGCCTCTAGCGGCATACGCTGCGCGGGGGCTGGTGTTGCGGCGGCTGGTTTGGGTTGGATTGCGTTTTCGGCCGAAGTTTCCACACTCGAATCTTCCCCAGGTCGCCGTCGGCGCGGCGGTGGCACGTGTATATGGTCAACCTGCACACCCTCTGGACGTTTGTGAACGGGCAGGTCTGAATCACTCACCTTTTTCTCGCGCTTGACCAAATACTCAGGCGTAGGAACCTCTTTATATGCAATGCCTGCCGCTTCCATTGCGCGGTGTTGCGTTGTGATGCGTTGCAAAATGCTTAGATCGTCAACCACCGTTTTGTTTGAGGGTCTGCGATTTGGGTTGTGAAGTGCCACGATCGCCCGATCGATTGACCCCCGCAACGCCGTTTCTGGAGAAACGGTTGACTGAGACGGTGTTGCGGCCTGTGCATTGATTGTCGCCCGTTGCGTCGTTTCCTCGGGTGTCTGGCTATTCGTCGGTTGATTAGGATGCAGTTGTGCGGGGCTAGGATAAGTTGATGTGACTGGTGCGCGGCTGATAGTTGTTGTGACGGGATTGGTTGGTTGGTTAAGGTGCGGTTGTGTGGAACTAGGATAAGTTTGTGCAGCAACGGGTGCTGATACGGCTGCGGGAGCATGAGTTTGCGTATTGGCGTAAATTTGCGGCGTGGTTTGGCGCTGTAACGATGCGGCGACAGGTTGGTGAGATCGCTGCTCCATTGCGGGCATGATCGGCCGTTGGGCTGGGGTTGCCGTTGGGGGGTAGGTGTGTTGCATCCCCTGGGCTTTGTTTTGAAGGGTCTGCATCCGCTCTACCGCAGAAATTGAACGAGATAGCGGCGTTGGGGGTGGTGGGGCAACTGTTGATTGAGGAGCTTGTATTCGGCCGAATGTAGAAACAGGGGGCTGATGGCTTAAATCGGCCGAATGGGTCGCAGAACGTAGCTGAGTTATAACACGTGACGGTTGAAGCCGTGATTGCTGCTGTGCATAATGTTGGATTCCAACTTGTCGCGAGCTGGCTACAGGAGCAGGGCTGGCTGATAAATGGTTGTAAACGGGAGGTGGCGCAAAATGGTTTGGCCTCGCTGATACAGGTGTTTGCATCACCCGTTGTGCGGTTGGTTGCCCCCGTTGCGGTTGACGCTGGTTGGTTAAACCATAGCGGGTGTTGACTGCTTCGGTCCATTGTGGCTCGAAGGGGTGAGCGGGATCGGCCGAGCTTTGCAAATCTGCCAAGCTGTATGCTTCCGTTTGGCGCGTCGCCCGCTGTAGCCAGGTCGGTATCTGCCCGTGCATCAAAACGCGCTGAATCAGCGGGCTGCGTCTCAGCAGGCGATCGATAGAAAAAATAGAACTCATGCTGTTTATCTCCCGTTTATCCATTTAGCAACTGCACCGTGATCGCTTCATACGCCAGTTCGAGCGAGTGAATAGCAATTGCTGTTGAATCTGTTTGCAACTGTGGCCCACTCCATTTAAGCGGTAAACACCCTTGCAAATGCCACGCCATGACTTTGACGCTTGGCCCTTTGCATAAGGTGATCGACACTTCGACGGGTGTGAAAACCTGTGACATGGTGCTGATATACCATTTGATCAGACCGCCCGCTGGCCCCACGCCCGCTTCTAGGGTGATGCTGGTCGCAGTTTTTAGCGGCCCCGCCAATTGGAACGTTCGATCGTTGACGCCACCCGAACGCACCGTCTTGAGATCCCACTCAATCGTTGGGAGCGTACATTTTGTAAAGACAGCAACGGGCCGTTTGTCAATCGCGACAAGAAACCTAAATGCGGGGTTGGCTGTCGCACGATGTGGGGCGTTTGTTTCAGCAGCAGTTGTCATAACTCTGACCTCAAATAAGATGTTGCGAGCGCGTCATTGCTCGTTATGAACGTTTGAAAGTTCGTCCTGATGATGTGAAGGTTTTGCGTTCTCGCTCCGCCTCTACCCGCAGATCGCGCTTGAGCCGACGCCAAACAAGGTCGACAACCTGTGCCACAAGATCTGGGTCAAGGTGATGGGCTGGCGATGTGGTGTGACGTTTCATCAGGCGTGTGATGGGAAGGCCACGTGCAGCCCATTGCGGCAGTGCGGACATTCTGCCTCAACAACAACAGGTTCAGGATGGTTGATAAGCTGATACATTTCCTCCAAATAGGCGAGATCGGAGGCAAACAGCCCTGCAACAACATCGGTTGTAACGGCAGGCAAATTCCCTAAACCTGTGACGACGCGAGAAAGCATCAGGATTGGCAAAAAGAGCGCATTTTGTTGTACGCGCGGATCGCCAACAGGTTCGATCTCGTCAAACGCATGTGCGCGTCGCATGCGTCCCTGTTTGTGCAGTTGACCATATTGATCGATATAGCCGTGCGGCAGTGTGAAATCAAATTCAAGCTGTAGCTGCATCACATTCTCTACTCTGCTAGTGACAATCACGCCCTGCAACGGGCAAGCCGGCGCTCTGGGCGCAACTGTCACTCACGTTAAGGGCGTCTACTTGACGCGGGTGATTCCTTCATGAACGAGTGTAATCGACTCAACAGCCACGCTGTTATCGTCCGATTTCAACGATGGGCCATCAACTT
>JBMZDF010000594.1:0-3794 GCA_049614105.1 Promineifilaceae bacterium (SeqCode) | reverse complement strand
ACAATTTTGTTGATTCTCTTTATTGGGAAGCGTTGTTTTCGGCCGAAACTATCTCCCCCGGCCCAGTCACCGAATATGAAACGGACGCCAGCACCGTGATCGCCGTCAACGATGACGAAGTTGATTTTGTCACCGCCAGCTATCTGCCTCCCATTTATCCGCGCAACGAATACCAGTGGGAATATGGCGTTGACGACGCTGAATCATGGCGCGACACAGGCCAAATGCCGTTCCGCAGTGGAATCGGCTATGTGGTTGTGGAAACGTACGTCGATCGGGGCGGGTGGCGCGTGCGCGATGCGCGTTCGATCGCCTTAGATTCGCGCCCCTTCATTTTTGCAAATACAGACATCATGCTGCTCTCAGAGCAGATTCCGAACGACGCAATTGCCTTTGGTGCTGCCATGCCTATCGCGCTTGTGCGACAGATTGGCAGCGACCTCGAACAACACGCTCTAACAGAAGCATGTCAAACATCGATCTGCTCTAAAGATTTGTTCGCCTGGGAAGGCGTCACCGCAGTGGATAATACATTTTACGATGCCGTGCGGTTTGTAATGGACGAACTAGACCTTTCGGCCGAAAATATCGCTGACATCATCGCGAGTGAGTAACAATCTGAGCAGGGTTGAATGCCGCATTTGGCCCTCCTTCAAATTGTTAAACACAAACCTCTAATCTTATGCCCCAACTACGGGTTGCTAATCAAACAAACGGAAACGGAACACGCCCAAAGCCCCCGCTGGACGTCGCCGTTATTATCGTTAGCTGGAACGTTCGTCATTATCTGGCCGAATGCCTGAAATCGGTGCTTGCTGATTTTCGTCATTCAAATTTGCTCGGCAAAATTTGGCTTGTTGATAATGCCTCGACTGATGGCTCGGTTGATCTTGTTGAGACACTGTTTCAAAATGTCGAGGTGATCGCCAATCGTGACAACCTTGGATTTGGTGCAGCCAACAATCAAGGAATGCGGGCCGCTGCCGCCGACAACCCGCGTCACTATCTGCTGTTAAACCCTGATACGGTTGTGCGCCCTGGCGCAATTGGGCACATGGTCGGCTGGATGGACATTAATCCAGAGGTCGGCATGGTCGGGTCGCGGCTTGTTTATGGAGACGGACGCCTCCAACACAGCGCCTTTCACTTCCCCGGTTTGCGCCAGCTCTTGTTTGAGTTTTTGCCGTTTCCGCTGCGTTTTTATAACACGGCGCTCAACGGACGCTATGCGGCACGCAAGTTCAACAAAAGCTTCAAACCGTTCAAGGTTGACCATCCTTTAGGGGCGGCCATGCTGGTGCGGCGCAATGTCGCAGACGCAACGGGCGGGTTTGATGAAGCGTTCCACATGTATTGTGAGGAGATCGACTGGGCGTGGCGTATCACGCTTGCTGGCTGGGAAATTTATACGGTTCCTTCGGCCGAAATCGTGCATTTCGGCGGCGAAAGCACCAAACAAATCCCAGCGGCTTCCATCATCAACCTGTGGAAAAGTCGTCATCAGCTCTACTCAAAATACTACACTGAATGGCACATGCGCTTTGCAAAGTTGCTAGTGCAAAACGGACTAGAGCGCCGTGCGATCCGCGCCCCCACGACCGAACTTACCAATGCATATCGCAAAGCAGCGTCCTTCTGGAAATAATCTCCCGAAGGACGCTTTCAGAAAACGGTTGGGGTGTAGGTGATTGACCAAATGGAACAATTTATTCGGCCGATTTTCCAACACCACAAGCTGCCCACCGTCAAAACAATCAGCCCTCTTTCTGGCGGCATGGTCAACCCCGGTTACTATGTCAACGATGCGTTTGTCATTCGCTTCAACCATCGCGACCCGCACCTTGCCAAATACCGACGCGAAACAATTGCATATCGGCATCTGAATGGCGTTGTTCCGACGCCCAATCTGATTGTGCTCGATGAGTCGCGCACCCTTGCACCAACAGACGTCATTATTTTGGAGCGGGTTGCGGGTGTTAACTTGGATGATGCGTGGGCGACGCTTTCAACATCCCAGCGCGAAGCTCGTACCTTTGACGCAGGGGCGTTGCTGGCGCAAATTAACGCGGTGCAGGTTGAGGGAAAATTCGGCCGATTAGAAAACGCAACCTTCGACAGTTGGCCCGCCTTTTTGCAGAGCGAACTAACAATGAACTTGGCGGAAATTGCTGAGTTGGGGCTGTTGGATGGGGTGATTATCGGCCGAATTCACACGCGCTTCGACCAAATGCGGTCCGATCTCGCAACTGTCACAACACCATTTCTGATCCACGGTGACTACGGACGCGGCAACATCAACTACGCAAACGGGCAGTTAAACAGCGTCTATGATTTTGAATGGGCAACCGCTGGTGATCCACTGTTCGATTTCCGCAACTCAGATCGGTCAGAGGCAGACGACTTTTTAACTCAAGATGTTTTCCTAGACGGGTATACGTCGATCGGCCGATTTCCACCCAACGCCGAACAACGCATCGATCTATATCGGACGCTATATTGCCTAGAATTGCTGCTCGTTGCCCATCATAACTGGGGGCAAGAGGCTGTCAATTGGATATGCGGACGTATTAAAAATCTAGTTTAGGACCCTCGTTCCACCGCTCCGCGCTGGAATGCCACTCTTGCCGCTCTGCGGCTTCTTCTCAAACATCCATTGGAAATTCTCTGTCAAAAAAGGTTCTTGACAGGCCGCAGAGCGGCAAGGCAAACACTCCTACGCAGAGCGTAGGAGCGAGTTGTATCTCTGTAGTTCAGGGGGGTTTTGTATTCTACCTAAACAATCCATCCGATTTCTTTAAATTCTCCTTCACTCCGTCTACACTTCACCCCTGTGTCAACTCTAATCTGCAAAGCTTGCGCCCAACCCATTCGTGGCAGCTACCTGACTGCCCTCGACGCCACTTGGCATCCCGAACATTTCCGCTGTGCTGTCTGTCAGAAGGCGGTCGATAGCAAACGTTTCTACACGCATAACGGACAGCCCTGCCACGTCGCCTGTTATGAAAACCGTATTGCCAAGCGCTGCGCTCACTGCAACAAGCCTATACTTGGCAACACCCAGTTTTATGAGCATAAGCGGCGGACTTACCATACTGCCTGCTATGAACAACACATCGCAAAACGCTGCGCCCACTGCAACAAACCTGTGTTTGGCAACACACAATTTTACAAACATGAGGGGCGGTCTTATCACGCAGATTGCTATGAACGGCACATTGCCAAACGCTGTACCCATTGCAACAAGGCGCTCATGGGTCGCTACCAATTTAACCATTGGGGAGATCATTTTTGTGTCGAACATACGAAACAGTATCCGCCTTGCAGCTATTGCGGGCGTCTTGTGCCGCACATCAGCCGACGTTCTCGCAGGCGGTCGGTTGAGGACGTGCGCTGCGACATTTGCGCTTCAACCGCTATCGAATCGGCCCCACAAGCAAAACATCTCATGCCGCAGTTGATTGCATGGGTTGAGGCGCAGGGGCTAATTTTTCGCAAGAAAACGTTTCGACTTGAAGTGCTCGATCGGGCGGAATTTTTGTCACGCGATGGACATCGTGACCCGTT
Source organism: Promineifilaceae bacterium (SeqCode) (assembly GCA_049614105.1). Classification (GTDB taxonomy): domain Bacteria; phylum Chloroflexota; class Anaerolineae; order Promineifilales; family Promineifilaceae; genus CALECP01. The sequence goes on along the minus strand of JBMZDF010000594.1, from coordinate 230 downwards.
GGGGCTAACGACAACGACGCGCTACATGCGCAACAAACGCCTCGATCGGATTGAGGTCAACAGCGTTGCAATTCTGCAAGGTTTGCCGCATGCGCTGTTTGAGGGCGTTTGTGTGCATGAACTGGGCCACGTTTGGATGGCACAGCACAAAATTGTTGGGCTACCTAAGGTTGAGGAGGAGGGCGTTTGTGAATTGCTGTCACATCGTCATTATCTTTCGATTGGTAGCA
>JBMZDF010000593.1:0-3796 GCA_049614105.1 Promineifilaceae bacterium (SeqCode) | reverse complement strand
ACAATCCGTTTGCAAGCGTCTCTCAAACGTTTGCCGAGCCAACTAGAAAACCCAACTTTATGAAAAATCGTATTGGACGCTACACAATCATCCGCGAATTAGGACGTGGCGGCATGGCTACCGTTTACTTGGCAAATGATCCTAACTTTGATCGCGAGGTTGCGATTAAAGTGCTTCCCAGCCAATTTTTGCACGATCCTCAGTTCCGCACACGCTTTGAACGTGAGGCGAAAACGATTGCCGCTTTAGAGCATCCTGCGATTGTGCCTGTTTACGATTTTGGCGAGGAGCTTGAACAGCCTTACATTGTGATGTGCTACATGCAGGGTGGTGATTTGGCGCACAAGCTAGAGAACGGGGCGCTGTCGCTGGTGGAGGTCGCCACAATTGTGAATCGGTTGGCGGCGGCGCTGGACAGCGCACACGACCGAAAAATCATTCATCGTGATTTGAAACCGGGCAACATTTTGTTTGACCAATACGACAACGCCTATTTGTCTGATTTTGGCATTGTGAAACTCAAAGAGCAGAATGCAACTTTTACGGGCAATGCGATTATCGGTACGCCAACCTATATGAGCCCTGAACAGGCCAAGGGCAGTGCTGAGATTGATGGGCGCAGCGATTTGTATGCGCTCGGCGTGATTATCTACGAGATGTTGACGGGGGCTGTGCCATATCAAGGGGAGACGGCGATCCAATTGATGATGAAGCACATTTTGGACCCTGTGCCGCGTATTTTGGAGGTTAACGCGGCGTTGCCGGCTGAAATCGGCCGAATTGTCAGCCGCACACTCTCCAAAAACCCTGATGACCGCTACCCCTCCTCAGTTAGATTGTCAGAAGCACTCAATCAAGCGGCGGGTCTAGGCTCTGGCTTTCATCGCCAGTCAAATGTGCGCCCCGCGACGCCCGCTGGCGGAACGGTTGTCGATCTCGGCACGGTGCTGGACGGCAGTGCGTTTGATGATGAGGACGATGAGTGGGAAGTTCCCGCCGTTGGATCGCAAACTATTCTGGATGACGCCGCGTTTGATGATGAAGACGACGAGTGGGACAAACCGATCCCTGGATCGCGCACCGCTTTAGATGATGCTGCGTCTGATGATAAGCCCGCCGACCCAGCTAAAGGTAGGGTTGGTATGGGCGTGACCGTTCTTGATGATTCAGACGAAGGGTACACTTTATTTGATGAAACGGACGATCTGTTGGCGTCTGGGGCTAACCAAGATACCGATTGGCTAGCTGAAGCGTCTGTCGTTGTGCCGCAACCGAGACCGCCAACACGTAATCAAACAACTCAGAAACCAAACTCTAGATCAACGCCTGTTGCTCCCCCCATTTCGCCCATTGTGCCTCCCGTTGAGGAAGATAACAAAAGACCGATCGTATGGATTATCGGTGGGATTGTTGCCTTGCTCGCAGTTGTTGGTGGGCTGGCGTTTGCGCTGGGTGGCGGTGGTGGCACAACAGAAGTGACCGAAGAACCCACGATTGCAGTGGTTGCAGACGTGACCGAAACACCAACCGATGATGCGCCATTGACGCCTGAATCGGTTGATGAGCCAACGCTGACGCCCGTTGTAGAAACGGCGTTTGCGCCAGTGGCGGGCGAGTTTGGCGGCGGTGGTGAACTGATCGCTTTCCAGACACAGAAAGGCAACGGCGGTTGGAATATCGGCGTGATGAACTTGGACGGCAGCAATCGAATCATTTTGACAGATGATTCGAGCAACGATCAGCGTCCGCGCTGGTCACCAGACGGCATGTGGATTATGTTCCGCTCGGATCGCAGTGGCAACGAAGATATGTGGATGATGCAGCCAGACGGCAGCGAAGTGCAGCAGCTAACCACGCAGCCCTTGGCCGACCATACGGGGGCGTTTTCGCCAGACGGCACGTTGTTGGCTTATCATGCTGACTTTGACGGCGAGGGGGTTGCATCGATTGCGATTATGCCTGCGGAAGGTGGCGAACCAACGCGATTGACCTCTTTGGACGAAGGAAATAGCTACTGGCCGAACTGGTCTTCGGACGGTAAGCGGCTGACTTTCTGGACGTTGCGTAATGATGGGGCGGCCGAACTTTATTTAATGGATGCGGACGGCACAAATCAGCGCCCGCTGCTGAAGAACAACGGTGCGTATCTTGACCCCATTTGGTCGCCTGTCACGGATGAGATTGCATATTATGCGTATGGGGCGTCGGGGCGGGCGGAGTTGTTTTTGATTTCGGCCGAAACTAAACAAATCACCCCCGTTAACTCAAAAGTTGAAGGCAACAACATTCTAAGCGACTGGTCGCCTGATGGCGATTGGCTGCTGATTCACAGCGATTTCCACGGTGCAGATGAGATTTATGCCGTGCGTACTGATGGCAGTGAACAGCGGCGCATGACCAACACCAGCAGCGACGATCAGCACCCTGTTTGGCAACCGATTAATCGTGTTGAGCGCCCGATTGAACTTGCTGACGCGCCCGAAATAGATGGGGAGTTGATTGTGTGGCATTCGTTTGAAGGGGATCCGCTGGCGTTGATTGCGGCGAGTTTTGAACGGTTGCAGGCGGAAAATCAGGGGTTGGTGATTTCGGCCGAATTCATCCCATCTGACGAAATTCGCGAACGCTATGAAGCGGCATCGGCCGATGGAAGTTCGCCCGACGTTCTCTTTGCCCCCATCGATTGGGGTGGTGAATTTCTTGCCAGTGGACTTGTTCAAGATCCGCTCCCGCTGCTTTCCGACTCAGCCGCGCAGCGAATTGGCGAAACGCACCTTAACCGCGTGCTGATAGGCTCAGAAGCGGTCGCTGTGCCGATTCTGACGCGAGGAATTGTTTTGATGCGGAATCAGTCGATTGTTCCCACTGCGCGTGCTTCTTTTTCCGACATTGTGGCGCTTGGTTCATCGGCCTATGATTTAGAGCGCGGTCTTTACTACTCAGGCGGGATGCTGCCCGCTGTCGGTGGGCAGTTGATGGATGCAGCGGGGCAGCCCACGTTTAACAATGAGGCGGGTGTGACGTGGCTCAACACGCTCAAACAGTTTAATGACCCACAAAGCTATGGGGATCAGGATCTTGAAGCGTTTGAACAAGGAGAGATTGGTCTGATTTTAGAGGGCACATGGAACATGGGGCGTGCTGTGAATGCGATCGGACGAGAAAATCTAGTCATCGACCCTTGGCCGAGCGGTATGTCAGGCTATGTGATTTATGATGTGGCCTATGTGCGTACTGGTTTGAAATTTGAAAAGCGCCCGCTGGTTACTGCGCTGCTTGATAATATGCTTTCTGCGCCGCTGCAAACGACGTTGGCCGATCGCAGCCAAATTCCTGTGGTGGATGACGCCACCGTGAACATTGATCTCGTTCGTCAAGCGCAGACGACGCTGGCAACGGGCGTTGCACTGCCGATTACGTCCGCGATGGCGCACTATTGGGAGCCGTTAACGATTGCGATTAACGAGGTTGTGGACAATGGGGTTGATCCTGCGGCTGCTTTGGATGACGCTTCGGCCGAAATTAAACGCGCATTACCATAGCCTGCAAACGTCTGTTCAGACGTTTGCAACTGACCACAGTATGACAGAAAAAAAGCCTCACCAAGTGGTGAGGCTTTCCTATTTTTGAAATCTGTGCGGTGCAGATTAAGCAGACCGCAAAAACAGTTTGACTGCAAAAATGGTTAAACAATTAGCCGTTTTTGCAAAGCGCCACTTGCAACCTTACTTTCAAGCACTTTGTGTGGCGCACTTATTAACCAAGAGCGACTTTGTCCCCTATTTTAGGATGATTG
>JBMZDF010000592.1:0-3820 GCA_049614105.1 Promineifilaceae bacterium (SeqCode) | reverse complement strand
GCTTTATTCGCTTGACAATCTCACCAGCACAAACGGCTTGTATCCGGCCGCACGCGGGTTAGGCTCCATCAACGATAAGCTGTATGGCTACCCCTTTATGCTCACCAATTTCCAGCATCTCGTTTACAATGGCAACGTCATCACGGACGAGCTTCCGACAAGCTGGTCAGCTTTGATTGTGCGCGAACGGGCGCAAACGCTTATCGCGGCTGCGGGACAGCAGGGCGCGGCGCTGGCGCTCCAGCTCTACCATGCACAGGGCGGTACGCTTGCCGAAGGGGAAAATGGGTTTGTCTTTCAAAGCGTTCCGCTGACGGCGGCGCTGGCACAGATATACGACGGGTTGAATGCTGGGGTTTTACAGTCTAGTTCGGCCGAAACAGACACAAGCGATATGGCTTGGGCCGCCTTCCAAACCGGCGCTGCCAATGTCGCCATGGTAGACACGACGCAGCTGTTCGCCAAACGAGCAAAGGGCAACACCAGTTTATTTGGGTCGATTCCCGGGCCAAATGAGCCGACAACGCCGATTGTGCAGGGGTTGGTTTATGCGGTTACGACGCCTGATGCTACGCGGCAGGCACTTTCGGCCGAATTAATTAGCTGGCTCACCGAGGCCAACAATCTTGGGGAATGGAGCATTGCCGCACAACAGCTCCCCGCAAAGCCCAACGCCTTCAACAGTTGGCCTGTCGATCCCTACACTAATTTTATCAAATCAGAATTATCGCTTGCCAAAGCGCATCCCAAAACGCTCAGCACCGCCGCCCAAAACGCGCTAGGCAATGCTGTTATCAGCATCATCACCAGCCCAATTTCTCCTGAGGCTGCTGCCGATTTCGTCATTCAAACGTTATCACCTTAAAGAAAGCAAATATTAATATAGATGGAAGGGAGGAAGAATAATACTTTCTTCTCTATTCATCATTCATCATTTATTTATGGGTGCGTTTCAAATGAGTTGGAAGTTTAACGGAAACTGAGCCGGCCGAAGTCATCGTAGCGACCTCGCTCTGGCTTCGACATGCTCAGCCGCCGCTTTTTACTGAAATGAAACACACCATTTATTTATCCACCTATGTCTATTAAATTTGGAACTGACGGCTGGCGTGCCGTTATCTCAGAAAGCTTCACCTTTGAAAATCTGCGTCTTGTTGCGCAGGCCATCGCCCAATACATCCTAGAGGAAAACCCCGACGACCCGCGCTGTGTGGTCGGATTCGACACGCGCTTCCTCTCCGACCGCTATGCGCAGGAAGTTGCCTGCGTGATGGCTGGCAACGGCATCAACACGTGGCTTGCGCGTGCAGATGCTCCGACACCAGCGGTCAGCTACGCTATCGTCAATCGCAACGCCACCGCTGGCGTCATGATCACCGCAAGTCATAATGCACCGCGCTACAACGGCGTCAAATTCAAAGCAAGTTTTGGCGGCAGCGCCCCACCGAGCCACCATAAGCGTGTTGAACAATTTTTGGCGGATAACATTGCGGCCGAGCACCAGCCAGCCCTAGCCGACTATCAAGAGGCGTTGAGCCAAGGCGTGATTCGTCGCTTTGACCCAGCTTGGCTCTACTTCCAACATCTAGCCAACATCGTTAACCTCGATACTATTTCACAGGGTCGTCTGCGCGTTGTTGCGGACGCCATGTATGGTGCTGGGCGCGGTATTATTGGCGAGATGCTGACGCGCACCAACACGCAAGTTGACAACATCCGCCATGAGATGAACCCTGGGTTCGGTGGTGTACATCCTGAGCCAATCGGCAAACATTTACGCCAGTTGAGTAAAACGGTTCAGTCGGGCTACTATGATGTGGGTTTGGCGACTGATGGAGATGCGGATCGGATTGGGGCGATGGACAGTTTCGGCCGATTTGTCGACCCCCATCGCATTTTCGCACTTGTGTTGCGCTACCTAACCGAAGAACGCGGCATGACGGGCAAAGTCGTGCGGACCGTCTCAACTACGCGCATGATCGACCGTATTGCGGCACGTAACGGCCTTGAGCTAATCGAAACGCCTGTTGGCTTCAATCATATTGCGGAGCTAATGCTGACCGAAGATGTTTTGATGGGTGGCGAGGAATCAGGCGGAATCTCAATCAAAGGGCATATCCCAGAAGGGGACGGCATTCTGATGGGACTCTTGATTCTTGAAGTAATGGCTCATTATGACAAGCCGCTCCACCAATTAGTGGATGAGTTGCTTGCTGAGTTTGGCCCCGCTCAATATCAACGCACCGACATGCAGCTCAAAAAGCCCGTGGCAAAACCAGATATGGTCAAAATGCTGCTTGATGCTGCGCCAGCGACAATCGCAGGCGTCAAAATCGAACGCATCGAAACGGTGGACGGCGTCAAATATTATATGGCTGACGGCAGTTGGCTACTCATCCGCCCCTCAGGAACGGAACCTGTTTTGCGCGTCTATTCTGAAGCGCCCAACGATGAACGGGTTGCGGCGCTACTGGCGTTTGGAGAGGAAATGGCAGCGAAAGCGTAAATTGGATCGCTTTCAATCTGTTTTCATCGCAAACAGCAACCCCAATTGTATTGAATCTGACTGCATATCTCACTAGAATGCAGGCGAATAGCCAAGATTTATGCAGCTATTCAGATTTTTAACTATTTAGAGAAAGAGCTTAGGATCAAATATTAAATAGCTATCCAACTTGTTGCTCTCATAAAAATAGGGCGTCATTCATCAAGCTGGACTTGTTATTTAAGCCTCGTTTCTTAGCTGTTCAAACAAAAAAGTACACAAGTACGTTTGGAGATAGCACATGAGTGAATCTAACGGTCAAGTAGGCAGCTACAAAATCAAAGCTGGTTTGGCGCAAATGCTCAAGGGCGGCGTCATTATGGACGTCGTCACCCCAGAAGAAGCGATTATTGCAGAAGAGGCGGGCGCATGCGCCGTCATGGCACTTGAGCGAGTCCCAGCCGACATCCGCAAAGACGGTGGCGTTGCACGTATGTCTGATCCAGAAATGATCAAAGGCATCATCGAAGCGGTTAGCATCCCCGTGATGGCAAAAGCCCGTATCGGTCACTTTGTCGAAGCCCAGATCCTCGAAGCAGTTGGTGCTGACTACATCGACGAAAGCGAAGTTCTCACCCCAGCAGACAACGAATATCATATCTGGAAGCACGACTTCAAAGTGCCATTTGTTTGCGGCTGCCGCAACCTCGGTGAGGCGCTGCGTCGTATTGCAGAAGGTGCAGCAATGATCCGCACCAAAGGTGAAGCCGGCACAGGCGATGTGGTTCAAGCTGTGACGCACGCACGTCAACTCTTCAAGGACATTCGCCAACTTCAAGCAATGCCTATTGAAGAAGTTATGACCTTTGCCAAGCAAATTGGCGCACCGTTTGATCTTGTCCTTGAGACACGCAAGCTGGGCCGTTTGCCAGTTGTTAACTTTGCAGCGGGCGGTATCGCAACCCCAGCAGATGCGGCGTTGATGATGCAGATCGGTGTTGACGGCTGCTTTGTTGGCTCAGGTATTTTCAAGAGCGGCGACCCAGCTAAACGCGCTAAGGCGATTGTTCAAGCGGTAACACACTACAAGAACCCACAAATTCTTGCAGAAGTTAGCGAAAACTTGGGCGAGGCAATGGTTGGTATCGACATCAGCTCGCTACCAAAGCAAGGGCGTCTAGAAGAACGCGGCTGGTAATCTATATGGAGACGCGCCAGCGGCGATGTCTCCGCAGATACCCCCACCTAACCTCCCCCAAAGGGGGAGGGATTAAGTCCCCTCCCCTCGGGAGGGGCTAGGGGAGGGCTCATTACTACCTGTTGAGGCTTACTAAA
>JBMZDF010000591.1:0-3822 GCA_049614105.1 Promineifilaceae bacterium (SeqCode) | reverse complement strand
CCTCGCGCACTTCTTCAGGGGTCATGCCCGCCAAAATAATGCCTGGATTGTCCTTATGTTCATGGTCGTAATGGCAGTTACGGGCTGCATTATAGAGTCCGTGCCATTCGTTCGGGTTGTGCGACGGGCAAGGCCTCGCGTCCGATTGTGGTTCGCCAGTGGGGGCAGCGCCAGCCTGATTGGGCAGCAGCAAGACAAGGAATATCAAGCCGCTAGCCAGAAAAGACAAGTTGAGCCATGTTCTTGTGATGGTCATACAGTTATGCCTCATTTGTATAGGTTTGCTATCGTGAAACGTGCTGGATGTGAGCTTACTGCGCTAAATTATTATGCCTGACAATCAGAATTTGTGAATGGTTTGTACAAAATATTCCAGATCGTCTAAGATTTTTCGGCCGAATCGATTCAATTGACCATATTCCTAAGATGGCTATGCGAATAAAGCGTTAACAATTATCTATTAATCTCCAATAACCATTCAAGACACCTCCCACCAAACTGTGTACAAAACACAACGTAAAAGCGTGTCAAGCGGCTCATTTGTTCGCCATGCCCAAATACTCGTTAGCAGATGGAAAGAAATTATTACGTTACAAGGATGGAAAGCTTAAAAAGAGCAGACGCCGTTATGACGTCTGTATCGATGATTTTCTTGAGGGATGGGACCAAGCGTTACAAATTTGCACGAAAACGGCAGCATTTCAGGCACAGCTACCATAACCCCTGCGGGCATTGTTCTCGAAACTAGATCACAGCTTTTGAACAATTAACAAGCCGTAATGTACGTTTGATTTGAATCCGCGTTCAGAGTGGGATGTGTCCAAATAACGGTTGATTTGCTGCCAATGCTTCTCAATTTCGATTCGTTCGGGCCATGGAACAGACATGATATAGAATAACGCTGATTCAACCTATCTCAAAACAAAAAGCCTTGGCAACGATGTGCCAAGGCTTTTTGTGAGTTTGCACAAATAAATTTGTGCGTGGGATATTTATTTAAGCACGTTGACGATCGTTTGTAGGGTCCCAAGCAGGGTCGGCCAGTACAACGGCTGGACGCCTTTCCTCAAGAATCTCGACCTCAAACGTTGTGCCAGCAACCGCATGTTCAGGACTCACATAGGCAAATGCAAGACTCTTTTGCGTCGCATAACCGTAGCCGCCTGAGGTTGTCAGACCAATGACTTCGCCATCTTTGAAGACAGGTTCGCCGCCAGCCACATCAGCAATTGTGACATCAACCTCAATGTAGCATTTCATCATCGGCCGAGCGCCGCCATCCATAGCACGCAAAACCGCCTCTTTGCCAATGAATTCCTTCTTGAGGTCAACAAAACGCATCAAGTCAGCTTCGACAGGCGTAATTTCGTTGGTCAGCTCAACGCCATAACCCGCATACGCTTTTTCAATGCGCAAGCTGTTCATCGCATATGTACCGAAGTCGCCAATGCCGTGAGCCTCACCCGATGCCCAAATCGCATCATACAAACCAGCAACTTGTTCAACAGGGCAATGCAGCTCCCAACCCAATTCGCCGACGTAATTCACGCGCAACATTCGCACGGGAACACCAGCCACCGTCACTTCTTTACCGCGCAGCCAGCGGAAGCCAGCGTTGGTTAAGTCTTGATCGGTGAGCGGCTGCAATACGTCACGGCTTTTCGGACCAGCCACAACCAGCGTTGTATAATCGTTTGTAACATCCGTGATGGTGACATCTTCGTTATCCTTCTTGTTAAAGGTCATGATGTCCATGTCGCGAAGTTGGCTATTTGCGCCAGAAAGCACGTAGAAGCGATCTTTAGCGAAGCGTGAAATAGTGAATTCCGCCTCGATACGCCCCATGCGGTTGAGCGCATGTGTCAAATTGATGCGGCCAACACGTGGTAGCTTATTCGCCGTGATGCGGTTCAAGAATGCCTTGGCATCTGGGCCGCTCACGTCATATTTTGAGAAACTAGGCAGTTCCAAAATACCAACGTTCTCGCGGACGTTCATCGCCTCTTTGCCAATATAGTCAAAGATATTATTGCGTTTAAAGGCATACTCTTCTTGAACACCTTCGGGCGCGTACCATTGTGGACGTTCCCAGCCGAACGCTTCTGTAAACTCAGCACCTTTGGCTTTGAGCTTTTCGTACATTGGCGTGACACGTGCGGGGCGACCTTCTTCAAGTTCGTCTCCCGGTGGGTGGAGCACGTACATGTCCCAGTATTCGCGGTGTGCCCGCCCGTCTGTATAGTCTTTGTCGGCGTACTCACCAAAGCGGCGTGGGTCGAGGCCGTGCATGTTAATTTCGGCCGAACCGTGAACCATCCACTGCGCCAAATATTTACCACAACCAGCACCCTGAGCAATACCAATACTAGAGCCAGTTGAAAGCCAATAGTTCTGAACACCGGGCGCTGGCCCAACAAGCGGGTTGCTGTCAATCGTGTGCGAAATCGCGCCGTTGACAACCTTCACGATACCTGCGTTTGCAAAAATCGGCATGCGCTCCATCACGCGCTCTAGCCAAGGCATAATGCGATCTAGATCTTCAGGGAACAGCTCATTTTCAGCATCCCAATCCTGACCGACACCGGGCCACGCTTCGATCGTCGGTGCGCCTTCATAAATACCGATCAACCCTGACATTTGCTCTTGGCGATAGTAAGCACTCGGATACGGATCACGCATCACGGGCATTTCTTTGTCGGCCGCCAAGAATTCTGGAATCTCGGTTGTCACGATATATTGGTGCAGCATGTTGGTAAACTGCGTTTTAACACCCAACCAATCGCTAACACGCGCCGCATAGCAACCCGCCGCATTGACCAAATGCTCACAAACAATCGTGCCTTTTTGCGTTCGGACTTCAAACTCGCCATTTGGCAGCTTTGTCACACCGAGAACACGATTATTTTTGTAGATGGTTGCGCCCATATTACGCGCACCAATCGCCATTGCGTTACAGCAGCTTGTTGGGTCAACATGTCCATCATCAAGCGTCCATGCCGCAGCCAAAACGCCCTTCGTATCAACCCACGGATTGATCTTTTTGATCTCATCTGGGCCAATAATCTCCATGCGGTAGCCGATGTTGTGCGACATGCTCTGTACTAACTTGAAGTAGTCAACCTCTTCTTTTGTCAGTGCAAAACGCAACCCGCCTGGATCATGCCAGCCAGTTGCCTGCCCCGTCATGCCTTCGAGCTTAGGATAAAGCGTGTTTCCATAATGATGGATCATCGCCATGTTGTAGTCGGCATTAAAACTTGGGCATTGTCCTGCCGCATGCCACGTCGAGCCAGAAGTTAGCTCGCCCTTTTCGACAAGCACAACATCATTACCCCACCCTTCTTCCGCGAGATGGTAGAGCAATCCGACGCCCATCATACCGCCGCCAATAATGACGACCCGTGCGTGAGTTTTCATAGTAGATAATCCTTAACTTTGATTTGGAGACGGGCGTGAATGCAGTGTGACATGTCACTAATTGCCGCAATGTGATTCCTTCAGCCATCTCTTCTAATGCAATTTGTATCGGCATGAATTATACGAAAATTTAATCTAATGGTGTAATGAATTCAAACAATTGATTATCTTAATTTGCAAAAATGAGCGTGGAATTTGAAATATGTGGAATCTGGCGCGTAGAATCTACAAAAAAAGCAGAAGCGTTCACATGCGCGGTATATTTTTCGGCTCCTGCATACAGATATTCTGGCAGGTCGTTTGTAGATCCAAGCCTATTTTCTAGTTAGCTTATTAAAGCATTTACATATAAACTAAGTGTGAACAGTTTGTAGAAGCCGTTTCCTTGTGCTGCGATACAACTCA
>JBMZDF010000590.1:0-3828 GCA_049614105.1 Promineifilaceae bacterium (SeqCode) | reverse complement strand
GGGTGCGGGCCGTGCTGCGACGACGATTTGGTGATTCGGCCGAATCTGAAATCCTGCGCGTCGGCAACGTCATGCTCGACCGCAGCGGGCGTATCGTCAAAGTAGACAACAAAACAATCGATCTCACCCCTTCAGAATTTGGCCTACTTTCTACACTGATGTCCTCCCCTGGACGCGCCTTCTCACGCCTCGACCTGCTCGAACGCACCAGCGGCGACACATTTGATGGCTATGAACGCACCATCGACGTCCACATCCGCAACCTGCGCTCAAAAATCGAACCAAGCCCCAGCAAGCCAATTTATGTGCAAACAGTCTACGGCATGGGGTATCGATTTCGGAAGGAAGAGGGGAATAAGAAATGAAGAATTTTGAATTTTGAATGAAGAAATTCTGCTGGACTCAATTTCTTCACTCTCCATTCTCTATTCTCTATTTCTTACTTTTTTATGCCTTCTTCCACCTCTCTCGCCGTCAAACTGTCCGCAGGTTTCGTACTGATTGGTATCATCGGTGCAATTCTGGTCGCCTTGATTAGCTGGCGGCAAACAACTCAGGCGTTTGATCGATTTGTCAACAATATCGATCAAAACGAGGTAGTCGTCAGCCTAGCGACTGCTTACAAACAGCAAGGCAACTGGAATTTTCTGGACGGCAAGGCGGCCGATGCGTTTTCTGTTTTTCGGCGTGATGGGCTGTTCGTCTTGGATAGTGAACAACGTATTCAATTTGGTCTTGGGCGAGCACGCAACGGGGAAATTTTTAATTATCGTGGGGAGTATGAACAAACCCCGATTGTGGTCGATGGGGAAGAAGTTGGCTCGCTTGTTCAGCTTCAAGACGTGAGACGCGGCGCAGCACGCTCTAACCCTGAACGCGCTTTCCTGCGCAACGTGTCGCGTGCCAGCATTATTAGCGCACTCACGGCAGGCGCGATTGCGCTTGTGTTGGGCGTTGTGCTGTCGCGCACGCTCATGCGCCCGATTCAAGAGCTGACGGCGGCAACGCAAACAATCGCAGAGGGAAAGCTAGGTGCGCAGGTTGTGGTTCGATCAGGGGATGAAATCGGCCGATTGGCCCAATCATTCAACAAAATGAGCAGCGACCTCGCCACCGCAAGCCAAGCGCGAAAACAGATGACGGCCGATATTGCACATGATCTACGCACCCCGCTGAGCGTTCTGAAAGGGTACACCGAAGGGTTAAAAGATGGCGCTTTACAGGGCGACGAGACAGTTTATGGGGTGATGTATGATGAGGTTGAACACCTTGAGCATCTTGTCAACGATCTGCGCACGCTGTCGCTGGCTGACGCTGGCGAGTTAACGCTTAATCAGCGGGCGGTCGATCCAAAGGCGCTGCTGGAGCGCACGGGGCTGGCGTATGTGATGCAGGCTGAGCAAAAGGGGATTGTGTTGCGGGTGGAATCGGCCGAAAACCTCCCCTCCATCAAGGTCGATCTGGAGCGTATGACCCAAGTTCTCAATAATCTTGTCTCTAATGCGCTTCGCTACACGAAAAAAGGCGAAGTCGTACTAGCGGCCCAGCAAGACGCCACAACCAACCAATCGATCCTTAGTGTAAGAGACACAGGCAACGGCATTGCAGCCAACGACCTGCCCCACGTATTTAACCGTTTTTACCGCGCCGATAAATCACGCCAGCGCGAAAACGGCGGTCGCGCCGCCTCATCAGGGCTGGGCCTCGCCATTGCCAGCGCCATTGTAAAAGCACACGGCGGCACAATTGCCGTTCAATCTGAGCCACAGCAAGGGACAACCTTTTCGATTCATTTGCCGCAAGGAAATGGCGAAATAATCATGTCGGGCAACGTTTAACGTTGCAACAACGCAGTTTGCCGATGAATTCTTCTTCAAAAGGAAACGAACATGAAGTTTAAGTTGATAACAACCATTCTAATCTTGATACTGGCGCTAGCTGCCTGTAATGGCGACGAACCAGCGGCAACTGATGGAGATAGCGAGGGCAGCGCAGCAGTCGTCGCTGAAAGCAGCGATGACCGTCTGAATGAAAATTATGCGGATGCGCTTTCAGTGCAGGCGCAGCTTTCTATCGGCTCGCTCCAGCTTGAGACAAGTGACATCGCCATCACGGAAGCTCAGGCTGAAACGATTCTACCGCTGTGGCAGGCGCTTCAGGCGCTTGGGCAGAGTGAAACAACGGCCGATGCGGAACTTGCCGCCGTACTCAATCAAATTCAAGATGAAATGAACAGTGAGCAAATCGCGTTCATTACCGACCTCGCGCTAACGCAGGAAAGTTTTCAAGAGATGGTTGCCAATGGTGACATCGCCTTCGGCCGAGGGGGTCGCGGTGCAGGTGGCGCAGGCGGTCGCCAAGGTGGTCAAGGTGGCGGTCAAGGCGGGCGACCCGCAGGCGGATTAGCAGGCGGCGGTGGTCGCGGCGGTGCTGGCGGTGGATTGCTTGGCGGTGGTGGCGGCGAAGGCAGGCCACCAGAAGGCGGACCACCCGCAGGTGGCCCAGGTGGCCCAGGTGGGCCAAGAGGTGTTGGACAGGCCACAACGGGCGCAACCATTCGCATGTTGCAAACAAAGCTTGGACAAGAAGTACAGCGTGGCGGCCCCAACGGCAACAACAATCAAAACAACCCCAATCGTATCGCGGCCATCACGATTGCCGAGGCATTGGGTCTGACGATTGAAGATTATCAGGCAAAATTTACAGACGATAGCATCACGCCTGCCGATGTTATTTCGGCCGAAAACGGCGACTACGACGCCATCAAAAGCGCCCTCATGGACGCCCTCGCCGACACAGAACTTGCTGACTCAGACGTATTTGAAGCACGAATCGACACTTATTTGACAGGGGAGTGAAGAAGAAAATTATGAATGGAGAATGGAGAATGAGGAAATAAGAATGGCATTCTTTTTCATCATTCATCATTCATCATTCATCATTCAATATTCTTCATCCCCTCCCCCTTCCTCTTATGCGACGCAGAAACTTAATCGCACTTCTTATCCTCACGCTTGCCATCGGCGCAGGTGGCTACGTTTATTATCAGCAAATGCAGGCCGAAACGGTTGCGGAAGAAACAGAGACACCGCTCCAAACGGCAACTGTTCGTCGAGGCGACATCACTATCTCGGCCACTGGCGCTGGCACGGTGATTCCTGCTTCTGAAATTGCGCTCGCCTTTGAATCGGCAGGGACACTCTCCGAACTGAACGTTGTCGTTGGGCAACGGGTCAGGGAAGGTGACTTGCTTGCCGTGCTTGATGACGCCGACATACAAAAGGCGCTTGCGGATGCCGAGCTAGCCGTGCGGCAGGCGGGGCTTCAACTCAATGAAGAGGTACGGAACCGCTCGATCGGTTTGGCTGAAATTCAGGTTGAGCAAGCGGCGTTAAATCTAGAAATTGCTCAAAGGGCGCTGGCAGATGCACGCGCATTTCGAGCAAACGATGATCAGGTTGAGCAAGCGGCGTTGGCGCTGCAATTGGCGCAAACTAACTTTCAAAACACGCAGCGCAACACAACTGATTTTTCGATTGATTTGGCTTCGGCCGAACTCAACCTCCAAGCCGCCCGCACCGAGCTAAACGAACTGAATAGCTGGACACCCGACTGGCAGCAAGTACAGGCGCTCAAAGCACAATATGACGCCGCCAAAGCATCGCTCGACGTCACGCGCCAAAATGCAGGGTCATCCGAATCAAGCCTTGTTTCTTTGCAGGTCGCACGTGACCAAGCGTATCGTAACTTGGCAAGCGCCGAAGCCACGCACGAAAATGTATTCAACGAAGCCCGCGACTGGGAGCGCGTTTCACACGAATGCAAGAC
>JBMZDF010000589.1:0-3843 GCA_049614105.1 Promineifilaceae bacterium (SeqCode) | reverse complement strand
TAAACGGTATTCGGTGTCACTGACGGCCGAATACCGATCGTGTTTTTATTGCAGTTCTCGAACGGCCCAAGGGATGCGCTGAATGATAGTGATGACGACGAGAAAGCCCATTGCGGCGAATAGCCACGGATACCAGTTGGCAAAAAGGACAAAGGCGCTGTAAAAAATGATTGTTTCTGAGCCGCCGATTAGTCCTTCTGGCATGGTAACGCTTGTTTGTTCGCCGCGCGTGGCTGCACCTGCGGCACGTTTTTCGAGAATGGCGGAGAGGTACATCCACGACGCGCCGTTGACGTAGAAGGTGGTCAGCAGCAGGGCAAGCATCGTGTAGCCAAAATTGGACGGAGCGCCGAGAACAATGCCGATCGGGATAATGGCGTAGACAATGTGGTCGATCACGATGTCAAGATAGCCGCCTAGATCGCTTTGCCGATTCGCATAACGCGCAACGCCCCCATCGATTGCGTCGAAGATGCGGCTGATGACCCAGAATAGAAAGGCGAGCCAATAGAATTGTGTGTAGGCGGCGAAGGCGGTGGCGATGCCAAACAGTAGCCCGAACAATGTGAACCAGAGGGGGTGATAATCTTTGAGGAGGATGAATATCGGCCGAAGAACCGCCTCTTTAACCCCGCGCATGTATCTGTCAAGCATCGTTAATAGTCTCCATTGCGAACTTCATCATAAACCAGATAGAGATCAAGCGCATGTTCCAACACGCTGAACACACGCCCACCTTTTGACGCATCCCAATAGCTGATCGGGGCGTGGTAGCGTGTTTTTGAATCGAAAGGATAGAGTAGCAGCGGCCCGTCATCATGATGAGTAAAAATGTCAAGACCGACATGCAGCGCCGCACCGACCGCCAACCAGAATAACGGGTTGCCCCATTTATAACCGCGCTTGCGCCCCCAATCGCCAATGAGTGCATAGAGCAAAAGCAAAAATGGCGCGTGGAATAGATGATGAGCCAGAATCCACCAGCGATTGTTGAAATAGAGATCGTTGTACGTTGGGCTGCACTTTGTTTTGTCGGGTAGTGAAGGGTTGATCCAACGGCGATGAACAATATAACCAGCGGTGAGCAGGATCAAAGGGACATCTGGTGCGACGGAGCCAAGCAACAGTGCTGGATCGCTATCCGTGCCACCCTCACGCAATTTACGGCGCAAAACGGCGGTGAGTATCAGATGGGAGTAGGTTTGCATATCTTTTTCAGGATACCGATAATTTTGAGACTTATGCAGAACCCCCACCTAACCTCCCCCGAAGGGGGAGGGATCTGATCCCCCTCCCTTCGGGAGGGGCTAGGGGAGGGTGCTTGTCTTAACTCATTGCGTAAGCCCTAAATTTGACAGAATGATGTGGCAAGCAGTAAAGATGAACGGTGAATAATTAACAATGAACGGAGAATGTTGAATTCTAATGTGTTGAGCGTTGGCTGAAAAGCCGTTTGTGCTGTCGATTGAGCAACGGGCGTGCAAAGCGGATTTTTTCACGAACGCCGTAGGCAAGCATGTCTATTAACGATAGGTCGCCGAAAAAGTGGGCGCGATAGTTGCCACGGCCCATGAACCCTTTGCCAGGGCGCAGCAGTTCAAGGCGCAGCTTATTTTTTGGCAGATAGGTTTTGCCTTCTAGCAAGGCGCGGAACGGGGGAGCCATCCATTCGACTTTGGCAAAAATCGCGTTGATTTGGACAACCGTTTGGGCAACATCAGCCTCGTTGGTCGGATCAACCGCCTCGATCAAGGTGTCAACGCGGTTTGCGATCTCGTCAAACTCATAAAAGCCGCCACCGCACAGCTTGAGGCTGAACAATCGTTGGATATATGCATCGCGATCGTTTCCAAACCGCGCCCGCATCATGTTAAGTTGGACAAGTTCGGTGTATGCGCCGAGCAGCCACATGACAGAATAGACCTGCCACAGTTTGGGATGTTTGAATGATTTATAGCTGTTGGCGATGAGCCGATCGGCCGATTTAATATAGTTAATCGACGTCGTTTCAAGCGCTTGGAACGCCTCGCGTGAGTAATCACCCGTTTTATTCGCCTTCAGCAGCAGATCGGCTAACAAGGTCGCGGCCGTGAGCGACGAGTAGAGTCCTTTAGAGTAAAAGGGATCGACAAAGCCCATTGCGTGACCGAGTAGCGCCCAGCGATCACCGACCACCTGTTTAGATGAGTACTGAATGCGCCCTGGCGTGCGAACCCAATCGCGCACCGCTTGCGCTTGTTTGAATTGGTTGGCGATGGTTGGATAGTCGGCAATAAACTCGTTGAACTCTTGTTCAGGCGTGATGTCTGTGCGGACAGGGTGTTGGCGTGGGTCGAGCAGCAGGCCAACGCTACACAGCGGGTTGGTTGAGTCAGCGTGATTATTGAAGGGAATGACCCACATCCAGCCGCCGTCGAAAACGTGATGCAGCGTGCCTTCCGCCATTGGGAAGGGGAGTTTGTAGGTGGCTTCTTCGGCCGAAAAGTGATCCACATTAATCATGTGGCTAAAAATCGCCCGCGAATGCGTTTGCATGTCGAAATCGCGCACGCCAAACTTCTGCGCCAAAATGGAGCGGAAGCCACCCCCATCCACAACATACTTTGCGTTGAACGTCTGACCCGACCTTGTGCTGATTTGCACGCCGTTGTCGTCAAACGTGACATCATCCACAAACGTGTTTTGCAGCACGGTTGCCCCGTACTTGATCGCCGTGTTGGCTAAGAAATAATCAGTATCTTGGCGATACAAATGTAATTCGTGACCATGCGGCTCATTTGGGATAATCGCTTGCAGCGTGCGCTGCGGGTCATGTGGCTGCCCCTTTTGATGATGCAAAAACCCAAAATGGCGCTTGATGCCGTGCGTTGTGCCGCTGAACGATTGGAAGTTCTCCGAGCTAAAGTAAGCCAGCTCTGGCACATCATACAGGTCAGCCATCGCCCGCATCATCTCCGATGTTTCCAAAATCAGAGACTCGCCAATGGCGAAACGGGGATGGCTTTTGCCTTCAAATACCAGCGTTCGCAGCCCGTGCCGCGCCAAAATGGCGGCGAGCGACGAGCCGACGATTCCAGATCCAATGATAGCGACGTCAAAATCGTGTTGCATAGAATGGTTTATAGCACAGCTAGCAACCCGTTTGCTAAGGTTTGATAGCTTCAGGCGTTAGAAAATAATCCTTAACGTCCCCATGCCATCCATCGGTCAAAGATATTCGCAACGGTTGGGGTGAGGCGGGTGCGGTTCCACGCTTCGGCCGTTTTGCGGATCGCCTCGGCTTGGGTTGGGTAAGGGTGAATGGTGTCGGCCAAAATTTTCATACCAGCGCCAGCCCGCATCGCTACGCTGATTTCGCTGATCATCTCACCCGCGTGTCGTGCGACGATTGTTGCGCCCAAAATTTTGTCACTGCCCTTCTGGACATGGATTTTGACAAAGCCGCCTTCGTTATCGGCACGCCCGCGATCGGTGTCCGCGATTTGCGTTGTAAAGGTGTCGATTTGGACGCCAGCCGCTTCTGCGTCTTTCGGATACATGCCCACGTGCGCTACTTCTGGGTCGGTGAATGTCACCCAAGGAATGATCAGGTCGCTAAATTTTTGGCGACCAAAAAAGAAAGCGTTGCGGATAATCATGCGTGACGCGGCATCTGCAACGTGTGTAAACTGATATTTGAGGGCAACATCCCCTGCGCCGTAAATGTCGGGGTTGGTCGTTTGTAGATAGTCGTTGACAGTGAGGCCGCGTTTGTGATACTCGACACCCGCTGCTTCAAGGTCAAGCCCTTCAACATTGGGACGACGGCCGACCGCTAGCAGAATGTTATCAACGGCAAGCGTT
>JBMZDF010000588.1:0-3844 GCA_049614105.1 Promineifilaceae bacterium (SeqCode) | reverse complement strand
ATTGAACTAGATTTAGATTATACGCGATATATAGCCGTATTTTACATTGAGATTTGCATGATATTGGAGGTATTCGCGATGTTCAATTGATAACGAATAACGGATAACGAATAACTACTTAATTAACCCCCGCCCAAATTTCAACATCCGCAAATAATTCCGATGCACCTCTAAAATCTCTCCTTCCAACTCCGCATATGGCCCCGGCTCATACGCCCGTGAACTGACGCCAGCTTGTGTGTTGACCACGATTTCCTCATCTTGTGCCATTGTGACCTCATCCAACCACGTGCTGCTCTCTACGTCATAATCGACACCTTCGGCCGCATCCTCATGCACAAGCCAAGTTTGCGACATTTCTGTTTCGAGCGCATTTAATGGCGTGATGCGGAAAATAACCGTGTTGCTGCATGTGGTGTACATAAACACGCTGGGCATGATGCCCCAATCAACCTGCCCGTTATCCTCAGCAACATAGCTGCCCAACAGTTTGCCTGATGGTTTGGGGGCGACGACGCCAGCTTTCGCGTAGGCGGCATCAAGGTCGTGATGCACCAGCATGCGCTCGGCATAAACGGCCTGTGACAGATAGTTCTCAGCATCATTCAGTTGCCGCGAGGTTTGCATGCCGCCCGTTTTGTGGCCCAATGACTGAGCATGTTGCTGCCACTGCGCATTATGCGTTTCAAAAATAGCGTTAGCCTTGGGGGTTGCAACGGCATCTCGCAAGGTGTGTAGCTGCACCTTGCACAGTTCGGGATGCGAGGTGATGCAATGGTAGCATTCAAAATAATTTTCGAGGGCGATTTTCCAGTTGACCTGCGATTGATAGGTTTCGTGCTTGATAATTTTGGTGCGGCGCAAATCGGCACGTTCAATCCACGGTTTGAGCTGGCGCACAATCTCATCGAACGCTGGCACAGACTGATCAGGTTGCGCCATGTTGATAAAAATCATGCCCTCAAACAGGCGTACAGGACAGGATTTGAGACCAAAATTGCTTGGGTCAAACTGTTCTGACATGGCGCGGGCATTGGCGAGGCTGCCGTCTAGCCGATATGACCACGCATGATAAGGGCAGGTAAGCCGTTTTGTGTTACCCGTTTCCTCCAAGCAAACCCGCGAGCCGCGATGTCGGCAAACGTTGTAATGTGCGTACACCGTATCTTCATCGCCGCGCACAATAATTAACTGCTCGCCCGCAATGCGAAATAGAAAATAGTCGCCCTTTTTCGGAATGCGGTTGATGTGATCGACATAGTGCCATTGACGCGAGATAAGGTGCGTGAACTCAGTCTCAAAAATGGCGGGATCGGTATAAAAAGCGCGATCAAGCGCGTATCCTTCGCGATGATTGGCTAGCAGCGTGTCGATTTCGGGGTCGGTGAGTGGTTGGTAGTAGGGAGACATAATTGCTAATTGTGCGGTGAATAACAGAAAGCACCCTCCCCTAGCCCATCCCGAAGGGAGGGGGATCTGATTCCTCTCCCTTCGGGGAGGTTAGGTGGGGGTTCTGCGTAAGTCCTAAATTTATAACGGATAATAAATAACAAATAAGGCGCAATTGGTCACCGTTTTACAGATTTTTGGCACAGAAGAGGGAATGAAAGATTCACACTGTAAAATAAAATAGTACTCTAGTACTGCTTTGTCTGAAGCGGTTTGCAGTTGGGTTGGGTTCGTCGAGCATTGCGCAGTAGAGGCACTCGCACCGTTATTGAACGAATCCTAAGATGTAATTGTAGCACTCGCATCTGTTGACTTTGACATAAGATGACGAACTCGTTGGGTTAGGATGCTGCAACGCGGTTACCTTGCCACTTCTGAATCTTTCATGGTCGGATGCGCTATTGGTTTGGGTTATGGATAGGTTATCAATTTGCTGGTTGGGATTGCCATCAATTGAGTTGAATGGCGTCAGACTAAATTTTGAGCGACGCAAGGGCGTGGCGCTTTTGGCATATCTATGCGTGGCGGGCAAAGCACAAACCCGCGCCGCGCTGGCAACGTTACTGTGGCCTGATATTGAGCGTCGTTCGGCGCTTGCTTATTTGCGGCGGACGCTGTGGTCGTTGAATCAAGTGTTGCCTGCGGGATTTTTGATTTGCGAACGCAAAACAATTGCGATCGAGCCTGGCAAGCGCGATGTCATTGATGTGGCGCGATTTACGCAGGTGGATGCGCTCATTGCAGCGCAGCGGGGGATATATTCGGCCGAATTTCTCACCCAACTAGAACACACCGTCGCCGCCTACCAAGGCGACTTCCTCAAAGGGTTTACCCTCCAAGACAGCTCAGAATTTGATAATTGGCAACTGCTCCAAACTGAGCATTTTCGGCAGATCGCGCTGCGTGCTTGTCAGGTCTTGCTAAACGGCGTCGTGGCACAGCGTCGGCCAGAGAAAATCCAGATCGTAGCGCGTCAGTGGCTGGCGATCGATCCCTTTGCCGAGCCAGCCCATCAGACCTTATTGCAACTGCTGTTGGCAGAGGGACGCCACGATGAGGCACTGCGCCAGTTTGAGAAGTACCGCAAACGATTGTGGCAAGAGCTGCACGTGGAGCCGAATGCGGCGATGGTTGGGCTGTTCCACGCACCCCAAAGAATGCCCGGTGGGGGAGGTGGTCAATTTCGGCCGAACCTAACCCCACCATTCGCCGCCCGCCCCTGTCCAAAACTGCCCGTGCCAATACGCACAATGTTCGGCCGCGAAGCCGATCTCAACACGTTGAATACATTGTTCGAGCAACCGCACCGCCGCCTAGTGACCATAAACGGCTGCGGCGGCATCGGCAAGTCAACGCTTGCGCGGCAGTTCATCCACCAAGCCCCCGACCCACTTCGCCAAAACATTTATTATGCGACGCTTGATGATGAGCAATCGTCGTTGTTGCCTGCGCTGGTTCACGCCCTTGGGCTGGCTGAGACAAGCACCGAACATGAGCTACTCGCCTATTTGCAATCGTCTCAGATGCTGTTGGTGATTGACAACCTTGATTTGGCTTATCAACCGTTTCGCCTTGTTTCTAAAATTTTGGCGACCTCCCCCCAGGTCCGACTGTTGATCACGTCGCGCATGCGTCTTAATCTGCGAGAAGAATCGATTTTGACGTTACATGGTCTCGAATCGTCGCAGACCCCACAGGGCGGCAGTGCTAGCGACCTGTTTATTGAGGTTGCTCAGCAGTTGACGCCCCATTTTGGCACAGATATTGCGTCGATGCTGGCAATTCAGTCGATTTGTAAACGCTTGGAAGGGCATCCGCTAGCCATCGAGCTAGCCGCAGAGTGGAGTCGGCTGTTCTCGCTTGGTGAGATAGCCAGCCAGTTAAGCGAAAACCCTGATTTTCTACAATCTACCTTGCGCAACACATCGCCGCACCATCGCGATTTACGCACGCTGTTTAATCGCTCTTGGGGCGGTTTGTCTCAGAGCGATCGACACTCCTTGACGTGTTTGGCTATTTTCAAAAGCGCTTTTGATTGTGATGCGGCGCAGGCGGTGGCGGGCGTGACGGTGGGCGAGATGTTGAGTTTGGTTGATCAATCGTTGTTGCTGAAATCGGCCGAACAGCAATTCTACATCCCCGCCATTTACATCCCCTACCTCGCAGAAGAACTCGCGCAAACGCCG
The DNA here is from genome assembly GCA_049614105.1 of Promineifilaceae bacterium (SeqCode). Taxonomy (GTDB): domain Bacteria; phylum Chloroflexota; class Anaerolineae; order Promineifilales; family Promineifilaceae; genus CALECP01. The sequence goes on along the minus strand of JBMZDF010000588.1, from coordinate 209 downwards.
CAGCGTCAACAAAAATTGGCGCTGCGCCACGCTGTTTACTATGCTAAACAGCTATCAACGGCTGTTGAAAATGTGCGGAGAAACGACGCGATGACAGCTATCGAAGCGATGCGACGCCAAACGGAACACTATCTGCAAGCATGGCGTTGGCAGTTGGCCTATGGGTCACAAACACAAATTATTGACTGCACCAAAGCGTTGTCAGCTTG
>JBMZDF010000587.1:0-3851 GCA_049614105.1 Promineifilaceae bacterium (SeqCode) | reverse complement strand
ACACAATCACCCTCTGCGTCCAAGACAGCGGGGATGGCATTCCGCTCGATTTACGAAACCGCCTGTTCCAACGATTTGCGTCTGGTAACCAAAAAGGGCGCGGCAGTGGGCTTGGTTTAGCCTTTTGCAAGCTCGTTGTCGAAACGCACGGTGGGAAAATTTGGGTAGAAAGCGACCCTGGCAATGGTGCTGCTTTTTATGTGAAGCTGCCCATCATTGCCTAAAGGTCGCAACCATTTCTAACGGATATACAGATCGGCCACCTGTGGCAAATGGTCTGAGCCAAGCGACGGGGCAAGCGTCAGCCGTTGAACCGCGATTTCGCTGGAAATGAGAATATGATCGATTGGCAAGGTCAGCAGCGGAATGGGAGAGTTCCAAGTTGGCATGATGCCCAACCCACGCCGCGCATTGCGTACCCCTGCGCGTTCAACTGCTTTGTAATAGCTTGACCACATTGTGACGTTCAGATCCCCTGCGACGATGAGGGGCGTTTCGGCCGATTCAACCCACGTCGCCAGTGCCAACACCTGTTGATTGCGCTCCTCTAAACTCCAAAGCGGGTTCGTGGGGTGGGGCGCGACCACGTTAACCGACTGCCCCTCAACTTCCACAACAAAAGCTGCGGCAGACCGCCCGCCGCCGATTGAGACCGTTTCGGCCGAAACAAGCGGCAGTTGACTCAGAATCATATAGCCGTCTGTCGGAATATCCTGATGTGCGTGTTGGTAAGGAAATTCGTCTATCAATGCAGCTTCTAATGCGGCTGCTTCGGCTTCCCCCACCTCTAACAACACGGCGACCTGCGGCTGTTCTGCGTTAATCAGCCTGACCACCGAGTCGACCCCGACATAGGGTAGATAGTTGCGGTCGGCGTTATAGAGCAGCAGGCGCAAATTGCTTTGTTCGGCGGCGGTTTGGGGCAAATAGTAGGGCGGCAGGTCGCGTCCGTTGATGAGGAGAATGAGCAGGGCGGCAAGGATTAAGTTGCGTTGTTTGCTAATCGCGCAGGCTATCAAGAGAACGAGGGCGGCTAGGGTGAGAATCGGCCGAAAGCTAACGAGTAGATCGGCCGCCCAAAACCAGCGTTCGAGAAAAGTCGCCAGCGTTACGATTAATAACCCAGCCAAGGCTAATTGTAATAATCGATTCCCAAACTTTGCCAAATGCATCCTCTATTCGCCTCCATAGAGATAATAATAAATTGCCTGCCCAACATAAATCCGCTCGATATAGGCACGTGTTTCGCGGAAAGTGACGGTTTCAACATAACGATCGATGTCGTTGCCTGCAAGATTATACCAGTTGGCGGCGTTGCCCGGCCCGCCATTGTAGGCGGCTAATGCTGCGTGCGACTGCTCGTTGAAGCGGGCAAGCTGTTCATCTAAATAATATGCGCCAAAGGCGATCCCAACATACGGTTTATATAAATCTGCGTTTTGAAAATTCGGCCAAGCGAGAACTTGCGCAATGTATGCCCCTGTGTCGGGGATAACCTGCGCCAACCCTTGCGCAACGGCGGTTGAGGTGGCGAAACTCTCGTATAGCGATTCTTGGCGCAGCAGGGCGAATTGCAGCAGCGGGTCATAATCGTACTTCTCCGCTTCTGGCAGCACCAAATCACGATAGTAGGCTGGATAGGCAAGCCCTGCGATAAATTTGGGCGCTTCAAAAACGGTGTCGCCCAGCTTGCTCATCACGCCAACGGCGGCGGCGATCGAGGAGCGATACAGGCCGATGTCGCGATAATAAATCGCCAGTTGGTAGCTAGCCAGTGGGTCGCCAGCGTTGGCACGGTACATGTAGTGCAGTTCTTGGCGGGCGGCTTCCCACTGCCGCATGCGCCACAATTTTTCGCCACGAATGATGTGCGGGTTGTTGCGCAGTTCGGCCGATAAGTCACCCACATTTGCCGTCGCGTCCAACTCCAAACGCTCACGCAAATAAGCATCCGCCTCCGCCTGATTAAGCTCAAACGATAGCTGTTCAGGCGCGGCAAACGGCGTTCTGCGGCCAACTAAATGCTGTGCGCGGAGGCTGTAATAGCTTTCAATCGGCTCTAACCCTTCCGCTAAAGTCAATAGCTCTTGATCGGCCGCGCTGCTGGGCAATACCCAGGTGAGCGCCGCCTGTCCATGATAATCATCAGGATCCAACAGTGCCGCCTCGCGCCAGTAGGCCAGCGCTTGCGCCCGATCGCCAGCTTCATCGACAAGATAGCCCGCACGGAAAAGGGCGTGCGCGGAATCTTCTGCGTCGGGGTAGTCTGTGGCAAGCTGTCGATAGCGCATTTCTGCTTGAACCGTTTCGCCGCGCCAATCGTGCAGCCGCGCCATCCACCAAAGGGCGTGTGGGCGTGCGGTGTTTTGGCCGATGAGCTGTGGCGGTGGCGGCGGAGTATCCTCTCCTTCGGCCGAATCACTATCCGCTGCGCTTTGCGGTGGCGGGTCAACAATTTGCTGGTAAAGGGGGATCGCTTCGGGCCAGCGTCCTTGTCGGCGCAGCATATCTGCTTTTTCGACTATGCCGTTAAGCGAGTTGGTTTGGATGGTGTAGGTGTCTAGGGTTTCAAGGGCTGTGCCGATGTTGCCGAGTCCTTCGTAGCAGTAGGCGAGGTAGCGGAGGGCTTCGGGGTTGAATTCGGCCGAATTCTCATCAATATAGCGTACAAACGCTTCCACACACGGCGCATACACCTCCGCATGATAATCAACTAACCCCCGTTGAAACTGATCAACAGGCTGGTCTGCCTGAACCAACTCGACAAGCCCCAAATAAGTTGAGTACAGTGTGGGGTGGTCTTCAAGCAGGCGTTGGTATTCAGCAAACCCGCCCGCTTGATCGCCCGCTGCAATTTGCGCTTCGGCCGCAAAATAGCCCATCTCGCCCCGTGTGTAAGCCGTTCTCGCGCCGTCACGAATTGTGCCATAGAGGGTGGCCGCGTCGGTAAAGCGATTTTGCTGCCCATAAAGCCGCGCCAGCGCCAAACGGTTTTGATACACAACAATAAAATGCCCTTCTCCCTCAAGCGCCCTCTCATAATGTGTAATCGCTGCCGCGCTATTGTCGTTTGCCGCATAACACGCCGCAATCCAAGGCCCACGATACGATCCCATGAGCGGGTCACGTTCAAAATACGCTTCATAATGAACGATGGCGTCAAGACAACCCCCTTCTACCATTTGAGCCAGAAAGAAGTGTGGTTCGGCTTGGGTTGGGAAATCACGAATGAGTTCTTCAAAGCTGCGACGAGCGGCCACGCTGTCCCCCATTTCTAGCTGTGCCATGCCAAGTTGCAACCGTGCATTGCTAAGTTGGCTAGGGTCGCCCAAATTGGGGATCGCGCTAGTGAATTGGGTAATAGCAACTGCATAATTGCCGTTAAACATCGCCTGTTGAGCAGCCAACAGGTGCTCTGTTGGCAACGGTGTTGTGGTTGCGGTTGGCGTTGGTGAGGGTGTAATCAGGGCGGTTGCCGTTGCGGTTGCTTGCGCTTCAGGTTCCAGCGTTGGCGTTGCCTCGCTCAGCACAATCGCACTGAGCGCCTTATCGCCAGCAGGTTTAAGCGGCGGCGGGGTAGATGTTGACACATCGCTACAAGCCGCTAAAAGTCCAAATATAAAAACAATACCGATCAGAAAAAGCTGCTTCATTAAGAAAATGATACAGCGGCAGGAACAGATATTCACCTTTGGGATAGTGGCTTGTGGGGAGTTTTAATTATCAGGGGGAAATCTGATTGCGGTAGGTGAGGGTTCCGCTGCAACTTTACATTCACGCGCTTTTTGTAGCGCACTTAAGTAGATGACAAAAACATTTTGACTGAATAGAAATAATAAGGCATGATAAAA
>JBMZDF010000586.1:0-3863 GCA_049614105.1 Promineifilaceae bacterium (SeqCode) | reverse complement strand
AACAATATGATGCTTCGTTAACCGCTCGCAGACAAGCGTGGCTTGCAGCAAGACAGGCCAGAGACGTCACCCGCACAATCAAAACTGGGTATAACCTTGGCATTCTCTATATCCAGCGGGAACAGTTCGACAACGCACAACGCCACTTATCTGAAAGCCAAGCCTTGGCACAGGAGGCGGGAAATGGACGCATGACCGCATTGTGCAACAAAGCATTAGGCGGCAGCTATGTTCTTGATGGCAAACGATACGAACAGGCGTTGCCTTTCTACGATGCTGCGTATACTCATTTCAAACACAGTGGGAATCAGTGGTGGCTTGCGACAATCTGTTATGATTTGGTTGAGGTGTTAGTCATGTTGGGACGTTTGGGGGAGGCAATGGCTTATTTGCAAGAAGGGGAGGCGATGATGTTGCCAAATACTAAATCGGCCGAAATTTACGCCAGTTTACGCAAGCAGTTTTTTGAACTTTCGGCCGAATTCACCCCACGCCAACGCCAAATCATCCACCATGTACGCGTCAACAAGCGCATCGACAAACGCACCTGCCACACCCTGCTCGACATCAGCACAACCCAGGCCCTGCGCGAACTCACCGAACTTGTCGAACAAAACATCCTACAGCGCATCGGCAAAGGACGCGGCACACACTACACGTTTAATCCTGCATTCCTTTCCCCACATGAAGATATCTAGAGGGGTGACAGTCACCACCATATTCGCTTTACCTTTTCAAGTATTTAAAGGCAGTGACTGTCATTATTTCGCTAGCGCATTGGCTTACGGCGCAAAATCCACCCGCTCAGACAAACGAGTAGCAACAAAGCGATAGGCCACACCCGCATGTGTGGGGCCGCAACATCGTTCTCAACTAGTTTGACCGCCGTCACAGGTTCAACGACTGGCTCCATCACGGGGTCAACAAATGTGGGCTGTTGGACATTGACCCAGCGAACATCGGCTATTGCTCTCCGGTTTGGAACACCGTCCCGTGTTGATGAAATGCGAGATAGTATACTTGCCGTTAACGACTCAATCTCCACAAGGTAGCGACCTCTGAACGTCGGTTCGATTAACATGACGCCACTCTGTTCAAGCTGGCGTGCTGTCCACCTATTACCAGGTTCCCACACGCGCATCTCAACGTCTCCATTCAATAAGTCTAGGTCCAGCCCAATCGTCTGATTAACATCGGCCGAAAATCTAAAGTAAGTGCGCGATCCTGCGGCTAACTGCATATTGTCTGGGGCATAGTTAAACTCAACAATTTCGGCCGATTGGGTCATCTTGTCATTAGCAAATCCCCAAACATGCAACGTCACAATACCTGGCTCAACCGACTCAGGCAGCGTCACCATAGAGTAGGCACCACCTGCTATATAATACAGCCCCCCCACCCTCACATGCCCGAGCAGACGAGGGAGTTGCGTGTTTGGCGAATCACCAGCCTGATACTGATAGATTTGCACGATTATGTCATCAACTGCCTCTGAACTAGTTATCGTCAAAAGAGCAGTCGAATCAGTAATCCATTGATGATGCCCTGCAACTGTCGCATCTATTTCAAACGGATGGAGCGGCGATGCACGTTCGATATGTGAAGCAAAATTATCTGTTTCGTTTTGCTCCTTAAATCGATTATCAGAATCAACCGTTACATGAAATGTATAATGCCCACGCTCCGTTGGGGTGAACGGCTGACTGCTTTCAACTTGATAGGTTCCCGTTAGCAGTGAACCAGCAGCAATTGTGTTGGTGAAGATGATCTGATTGTTAAGCGAGACGTTAAAGGTAACGAGTGGGTTGATGAGCTGGGTTTCGGCCGAAATCGTCGCCCGAATCGGCGTAGAATACCCTAAAAACAGCGTTCCAACGTGTGGTGCCGTCACCGCCAGCGCAGTAACTTCGCCCGTTCGCTTAACGGCTGGCAAATCGGTTAAACACGCCTCGGTATGAATGAGCAAGCCCTCTGTTTGTTCACGTTCCTCCCAATAACGTTGCAGCAGGTCAGCCCATGTCGGCGTATTGTGAGCGTCAGGCGTGATGAGGCGATACGGGTGCGGGTTGAGCGTTGTGTCATGTGTATAGTAGCGCATTTGCCACGGCAGCAGGCGCTTTTCCGCAGGATAATCTGCGCCCAGTTGCCGTCCAAAGAAGTTGGCAAACATGGAGATACCCAAAGCGTCTTCATTATCTAGCATCCATGCCTCAGAGGGGGCAGGTGTTGCATACCAAGGGATGCCATCGGCCGATGTGTGTGCCACAACCGCATTTTCCAATACGTTCCGCAATTGGTTCGCTCGTAAGCCAACCCTTGTAAACAATCCAAACTGATCAACGATGTTTGCTAAAAACGCACCTGCATCAAGCAATGCATCAGGATTGCCTAGTTCCCAATCCTGTTTACAGTAGCTTGTGTCATATGCAAGCGTTGCACTGGCCGCAGCTTGCAGTTTGACAATTGTTGCCGCTGGATCCGCATTAAATTCGTCTAACAAATAGTAAGATAGGTCATCAAGCAACATCTTGATGCTTGAGCCACCTGCCGTCGTATTTAACACGGCGCTCTCAACTACGGCAAAGGTGCGTGGATGATCAACATCAATATCTTCATCTACCAAATCTGCTTCGCCAATAGCCGCATCATAAGCGTCCACAATCGCAATTGCTTGCGTCTTTGCATCTGTGTTGGGGTCAAGGACAGAGAGCACGTCCCCCACCATTTCGGATGCAAAGTAGGCGTAGTTGGCTGAACCGACAATCATCTCAGCATATGGTGTCCCGCCGTCATTTGTTAACTCATATACTTCTTCCAGAGAAAATGCAAAGCAGTGGGTCAAATCAAGCACTTCAATCGGTGTCTGCCCACCGCGTGTGCCAATTTCCAACATCTGCTGGAGCGCATAGGGTGTGATAAGCGACTTTTTCGGATAAACATCGGTGAAGTTTGGAAAGGCATCGACAAGATAAGGCAGCGGGAACAATACATCGGCCACAGCAGACGGCAGCGCAGCACGCGCCTCCCCTAGAGGTGTAAACGCAGCCTCCATATCAACCGCTGGGGCAAGGTACGTGCCGTGCCCATAGTAGGAAAGCGTCACATTGGTTGTGGCGTCTGTATAGTTATCGAGCGTCCAGCGCAAAAAGCCCCCAAGCTGTGCGCCATCCGCCATATCATATTCAGTAACGGTGGTTGTCAAAACACCTGTTGTGTCTGGCAGCCCGACAACGGTGCTGACAACACCGTTCTGGACAAGCTGGATGCGCGTATTATCCGCGCCTGTCTGGTCGCCCAGCACAACGGCCAAAGTATGAGTCAAGCCGCGAGATGCTTCTACGATGCCGTCCATCATCGGCCGGTATTTCGTCCCCACATGCGCGGGACTCGTCGGCTGGTTGTCCCCCGCAAACACCACAATCTGCACCTGACTCGACAACTCACAGACTATTCCTGACCGACTAACATCATTAACCCCTTGTATCCACATCTGAAATTCTTCATCCTGCGGTTCTTGCCACTGTGTCTGATGAAATCTAAAAACTGACAATTGCAAATTGACAGCTTGTTGAGGAATACAACCTGTCAATTGGTTTCCATTTACGAATAAGTGAGTCAGTGCACTCAGGCCCCACACCTCTGACGGCAACTCTGTTATTTGATTATTCCCTACATCTAAGGCCAACAACGCACTCAGGTTCCCTATCTCTGACGGCAGCCCTGTCAATTGGTTTCCATTTACGTATAAGTGAGTCAGTGCACTCAGGTTTCCTATCTCTGACGGCAACTCTGTTATTTGATTATTCCTTACATCTAAGGCCAACAACGCACTCAGGTTCCCTATCTCTGACGGCAGCCCTGTC
>JBMZDF010000585.1:0-3864 GCA_049614105.1 Promineifilaceae bacterium (SeqCode) | reverse complement strand
AAACCTCAGAGGTTTTTATGCACAAACCAGAGTAGATGACAACAAACCTCTGAGGCTTATTAATCGAAACTTTTTGTGATCTACTTATCGCCGCTTGGCGTCAAAGATTTCACAAAATCACAAATAACCTTAGCGGTGATAGAATAGGGGTATGTTTTCGGCCGAAAATCGCCCCCCCCTATTTGGCCTACTCCTTTTTCTGCTGTTCTTAGCACTCTATACCCATACCTTACAGCGGCCGATTTCAACGGCCGACAATGCAGAATTCCAGCTCGTCGGGCAACAGTTCGGGCTTGCACACCCGCCCGGATTCCCGCTTTATACGATAGCCAGCGGCGTGATGGCACGTTTGCCGCTGCCGCTTGCACCACACGTCAAAGTCAATTTGCTTTCTGCCATCACAAGCAGCCTTACCCTGCTGTTTGTTTATCTGAGCAGTCTGCGCCTCACGCGCCAAATCGGGCTAAGCCTGAGCGCCGCAGCCGCGCTTGGCACAGCAACAACATTTTGGCAGCAGGCCGTCTACGCCAACGTCCGCAGCCTTACGGCGTTATTTGCGGCGTTGTGCTTGTGGAGCTTGATTCGTTGGCAACAGGCGCAATCGACACAACAGCGTCGGCGTTTTGCTATTTTCTTTGCACTGTCGTTGGGGTTTGGATTCACCCATCATCTGTCGCTGGCGTTTATCGGTTTGGTGATGGTGCTGTGGTTGTTAATTCTTGATTGGCGCATGTGGCGCTGGCTGCCGTTTGGTCTAATTGGGTTGTTGCCGTGGCTATATTTGCCTCTGATTTCGGCCGATTTACGCACCCCCACCACGTTTCTTGAATATGCGCTGGGGCTGGGGTTTGGCGGCGACTTTTTCAGCTTCATCACGCCCGCCGATCTGTGGGCGCGTGCCAACGTGATGCTCAACGTGCTCACGTTTCAGTTTAGCCCATGGTTGTTGCTCGTTGCGCTGCTAGGCTGGTTGGCCTACTGGCGAGTGAATCGCTCGGTGACAATTCTGCTGGGGCTGACGTTTGCGCTTCACACGTTTATCACCGCCACCTATCGCGCCCCGCAAACGGTGGAATATATGCTGCCAGCTTATGTGCCGCTTGCGATTTCGATTGCGCTGATTAGTCATCATCTAACGCGAATCAATGTGAGTATGGCCTCGATCGCTGTTCAAGGTGGGCTAGCGCTCCTCATCGCAACCCAATTTGGCGCAAAACTTCCTTCTTTCCGCGCACTGGCCACTGATACAGATGCAACGCACTATGCGCGTCATCTTTTGCAAACGGTTCCCGAAAACGGGCAAATTCTGTCTAACTGGCATTGGTTCAACAGCTTACGTTTGGTACAGATCAATGAACAGATGCGCCCAGATGTTGAGACTATCTATGTTGTTCCGTCGGGCGATTCCTATGCAGGCAACTGGATTGAGTTGATTGCGGACGGTATTTCGGCCGAAATTCCCACCCTCGCCACCAACAGTTGGCCTCAGTTCGCATACACGCTCCCCGCTGGCGAAGCGGTTGGCGACGCAACGCTCTGGACACCAGCGCAGCAATCAGTTGCTCGTCCCGACTTCACGCCGTCTGACATTGTGCTAGGCGACCAAATTCAACTGCTAGGCTACAAACTTGCGCACGCATCTGTAGAGATTGGTGTAGAGACAACGGTGCAGGTTGCTTGGAATTCGGCCGAATCACTCCCCCCTGCCTCGCTGTTCGTTCACCTTGTTGGCAGTGACGGGCGAATTTATGCTCAGGATGACGTCGCCGCACGACAAAGCGACTCAAACCTGACGACAACGACGTTTCGCCTGACGCCGCGCTGGGGTGCGTTGCCAGAATCATATCAACTGCTTGTGGGTGCTTATCTGGCCGACGGTACAGCGCTGCTCGATTCGGCCGAAAATCCCCGCCCGCTGCTCACACCGCTTGAGGTAACTGCCAGCCAGTGGCCTCCCTACACGCGCAACCCAGTTGACGTGCGTTTCCACAATGGAGATCAGCTTATCGGCTACGATGTCGATTGCTCACCGACCGTTGCGCCCCGTTCGTATCATCATTTTCGCAACCAGACAGGCCACTATAGCGTCACGTTTGATGGTCACGTGCTGCCCGAAGGACTGCCGCTTAACTATGTGTGCGACACTTATGTGCCGTTGGGGCATGGGATATTTTGGTTGGGCAGTACGGGGATAACGTCTATTCGGCCGAATCAGACGCTCAAATTGACCCAGCAGTTTGTCAGCACGCGCCCCGTCACACGCGATCTCGCCGTCTCTCTCAGCCTAACAGGGTTTGAATCGGACAATGTCACGTGGGCATGGCAAGATTTGCACGACAGTATCCCTGCGATGGGCGCGATCCCGACGCTCAAGTGGATTGAAGGATCACAGATACGCGATCCGCATTGGGTGGCAGTCCCACCAGAGGGAACCATGGGGCAAACGGTGCAGGCTCGTGTCACGGTGTATGATGCCTTCACAAATCGGCCGATACCGATCCTCGATGAACGCATCACGCAGCAAGGCAGCGGCATCCTCATTTTTGAGCAAACGATCCGATAATTTCTTCTAAATACGTTGCCAGTACTATTGGGGGATTGAGAAAACGGTTTCTACATAGTACGCTGGTCTTACTTTTTCAGCCTATCATTTGTTTGAATACAAATAGCGGTTGTTTAGGTAAATGCTTGCTTACGCTGGGAACGGAGTCCCGGCTTTTGGGAAAACCGGTTGATTGATAATGACAATGCACACCGAAGGCATCGTGTGTTTGTCTCAAAACAATTGTCAATTAACCATGCAAAGAGATGAAACAAGACGGGGGGGTTAAAACCTCCCCAGCAGGCGATTCGATTATTTTCGCATCCTCGATTACACTTAGGGGATGCAGTGGATATTGCAGCTTGCTTTTTGTCTCCTAGCGGTTAGTTGTACAACAATACGGCCCCTAGAAACTTCGACCAATCTATCATCATCCCCCACACTAGAACCCAACGGTGACGCCGATGTGGTGTTTGTGCATGTTGCACAGACGGCAGCGGACACTTATACCTTTCATGTCACAGTCCATCATAACGATTTGGGCTGGGATGATTATGCGGACGGTTGGGATGTTGTTTTGCCAAACGGGGCAGTTGTGCAGACGGGCAACAATGATTCGCCTTTTACACGACTGTTGTTGCATCCGCATGAGGCAGAGCAACCAGTTACGCGCAGTCAGTCGGGGCTTTTGATTTCGGCCGAAATCACACAGGTCACCGTCCGCGCCCATGATCTTGTTCATGGATTTGGTGGTCAAGAAGTCGTTGTTGATTTAACAGCAACCAGCGGGCAAAACTTTACGGTTGAGCAGTAACGTTTGCAGGCCTGCTCTCAATTTAAAACCTTTTGTTGGGTAAATCCAATTCATAGGGCAAACGGTCCCAAATTGGAAACAAAGGAACTAGTGGGCGTGCTATAACAAGTCAGAGTGTCGGTTTGACTGTTATAGTGCGCCTACGACCGTTCTAGGAGAGGGATCGAGACTTTTCACTGGTAACCCACCCTTTTTTCGATCAAATTACATAATGTGTCGATTTTTGTCTACGCTAATCGTCGTCTAGTTAAAGGCAAACGGGCGCTTAAGTCCCTGCTTGTTAAAACCTCTAAACGGAGAATTTCATGAAATATGCACTGTTGATTTACCATAGCGAAACAGAGAGCGCAAAAATGTCCCCCGAAGCGTCGCAATCCTTGATGAACGCCTACTGGGGGTTCAGCCAAGCGTTATCACAAGCAGGCGCACACACGGGCGGCGAGGCGCTCCATCCAACAAGCACCGCCACCTCCGTTCGCGTTCGCGAAGGAAACATCCTGACGGTTGA
>JBMZDF010000584.1:0-3878 GCA_049614105.1 Promineifilaceae bacterium (SeqCode) | reverse complement strand
GATTGATGATATTTTGCAACTGTCACGCGCCCGTCGGATGGAAACTAATTTTGAAGAAGTGGCTAGCCGTACTCTCGTTGATGAGGTGCTAGAGCGGCTTGAAACGCAAATTGAGGAGTCTGAGGCCTTGATTTGGGTTTCACCTGATTTGCCAGAACTGCATGTTAACGTCACTTGGGCGACGCAGGCGATATATAACTTGGTCAGCAATGCGTTGAAATATAGTTCGGCCGCTCAAGCGCCAGACATTCAAATTGATGTTTATGACGGATTGGAGCAGCCCGGTCTAGTTATTCGCGATCGCGGAATTGGGATTCAGCCTATGCATGCCGAACGTATATTTGAGCTATTCCAGCGAGCGGTCGGCCGAGAAGTGGAGGGAACTGGCGCAGGATTAGCAATTGTTCGCGAGGTTGCACAGCGGCATCGTGGCAATGTTTGGGTCCAGCCACACGCTGGGGGCGGGTCAGAGTTTTATATCACATTTGGTCAACCAGTTGATATATTTGACGAGGTGTTTATTTGAGTAGGTCAGATAATGAAGTTGCCGATCGGCTTTTGTTGATTAGCCGAATCAGCATTATTGTGGCGCTTGTTTTGTCTGCCGTGTCAATCTGGTTTTGGATTTTGCGGTTAACTAACGCGCCGATGCTTGATCCTAACTTGATTATTATTATCTGGGGTGCGTTCAACATTGGCTTTGTGCTGATGGCGCTGTTGCTTTATCGGGTTGTTGTACGCGTGCAGGCTGCTAGACAACAGATGATGGAGAATGAACAGCGTCTTGTGTTGAGTGAGGCAAAGCTGACAAAATCAAACGCAGAGTTAGAGGCATTTTTATTTGCGATTGGGCATGATTTGCAAGAGCCGCTGCGTGGCGTCCGAAATTTTGGCGACCTGTTACAGCGTCGCCACAGTGCGTCTCTTGATAAGCAAGGGCAGGACTATGTGCGGCGTATGGTGCGTGGGGCAGAGCGAATGAGTGAGCTTTTGCAGGCTTGTATGCTGTTGTCGCAAACGCGCCATATTGAGTCGAGAGAGTGGATTTCGGCCGAAAAAATCATCGAAATCAGCCTTGAACAAGTAGACATAAACCGCGACCAAGTTGAGATTGCCCCCAACCTGCCAGATATTTATGCGAATCGCCAATGGAGCGCCGCAGCATTGACACAACTGTTGAGCAATGCCGCCAAATTTAAAGACGCACAACGGGACGCAGAAATTCTGATTGAAGGGTATTGTGACGGTCATCTGTCGGGATTCGTTGTCAAGGATCGAGGGTCTGGGTTGCCGTCTGGTCAATCACAAAAGGTTTTTAACCTGTTTCAACGCGGTGTTGGCCGCGAGGTACAAGGTGTTGGATTTGGATTGACGCTTGTGCAGCAAATTGCAGAACAGCACGGTGGTGCTGCTTGGGCAGAAGCACGCGCTGGCGGCGGATCTAATTTTTTTATGACGTTTGCAGATGAAAAAGGGTTAACAACTGAGCCACAGCGCTCTTTCTCACCCCTTCCAAATGATGGGGCATAGCTTTCTTTTGGATGCAAGTGTAAACCGATTGTAAGGGCAGTACCCAACGATTGGTTCAATTACACACGCTGCAACAGAATGGTAATTGGGGCGCGATGGGTTGGAGTGGGCGGGTCTTTTTCAGGCAAGAACCTCCCCAATCTTTATGAAAACAACCCTTTTTGACACCATGAAGTAGAAATTTTTGTGATCTACTTCGGTTTGTGATGATCGACTGATTTGACACGTTTGACAAGAGGTACAAATGTCTAAACAAGCAATTGATATTCTGTTGGTCGAAGACAACGAAGATGACATTATTTTAACATTGGAATCATTCCATGAAATCAAGACGGCTGTGATCACGCATGTTGTTCGGAATGGGGAAGAGGCTATCTCCTTTCTACGACGTACTGGCGCATACGCCAATGTTCCCACGCCGAGCTTGATTGTAATGGATATTAACATGCCCAAAATGAATGGCTTTGAGGTGTTAGATAACATCAAACAGGATCCAATGCTATGCCAAATTCCTGTGGTCATCTTAACAACCAGCGATCGGCGTGAAGATATTAACCGCGCCTACCGTCTGGGTGCTTCATCATATATCCCAAAGCCCGTTGGGTTTGATAATTTTGTATTGGTTGCCCAGCAATTTTCTGCCTATTGGTCTGAAGTGTCACGGGTTCCTGCTGGAAAATAAGTTGTTATGCAAAGTAGAGTTATACGAATGAAGGTGGTCCGAATTCTTGTTATTGAGGATAACGAGGATGATTTTGTGTTGTTGGATGCGTTCTTGGATCCAAGCGAATTCCAGTTAACATGGAGCAATTCGGCTGGTCAGGCGCGTCAGCAATTGGCAAAAAGCCAGTTTGACCTGATCTTGCTTGATCATGGGTTGCCAGATACGAACGCTTTGACGTTTGTGCGTGAGTTGACCGATCAACATGAGATGCCGCCCGTCATTGTGCTAACTGGTATGGAGGATCAAACGTTGGCTGTTTCAGCGATCAAACAGGGCGCGGCCAACTATATTCTCAAAGACGAGATTGCTTTTCATCTGCTGCCTGCAATTAGCGAGGCGCTTGACCATTCCGTGCTGGTGTCGAGCCGTGATTACTATCAACAGGCCGATCGATTTGTCGATTCGGCCGATAATATTTACGAAACACTGCTCGACACAATGACAGAAGGCTGCCTCGTCGTGGCACGCTTTGGGCAAATCACCTTTGTCAACTCAGCCATTGGCCAGCTTTTAAGTCGGCCGCCAGAAGCATTGCTGGGGCGCAACGTGACCACGCTGTTTGCACCCCACTCACGTGAAGAACTCCAAACGCTGTTGGCGAGCCAACAAGGTAGCAAATCTACCCAGACAGGCGTCATGGAAGGCGCACTATTGTGTTCCGAAAAAAATCTGCCTGTGCAGGTCTCCGCCCGCTCGTTGCAGGGTAGCGACACAAAACTGCTGGTTTTGACCGATATTTCTGCACAGGTCGAATCGCGTAGCAATTTGGCACGCCTTTATCAGCAGGCAAGCGAGGAACAGAGCCGTTTACAGGCGATCATCGAATCGAGCTGGGACGGACTGATGTTTATGACGGTGCAGGGTGAAATCTTGAGCATCAATCGTAAACTAATTGAATTGCTAGGATTGCATCAGGAGAGGCAATGGGTTGGGTCTGATTTTGCAGTGCTGTTCACCGCATTGGGTGAGAGCTGGCAACCTTTGGCCGACGAAATTAAAAGGATGTTGCGGAGCGTTTGCTCTGGTGTGGCTGACGAAGGGGAGCATAATATCAATGGCAAAATGATCGAGTGGCAAATGAACTCGGTTCTAGATGGACGCAATCCGATCGGGCTGTTGGTTGTGCTGCGTGATGTGACTGATGTGCGTTCGGCCGAAAATATGCGCGAAGATCTCACTCGCGCCCTCGTTCACGACTTACGCAACCCGCTTACCAGCATCCTCTCCTCACTTGAACTAATCCAACGTTTTGGCCTTGTTGGTCGCAATACGCTGTCCGACAAACAGGCCCACTATGTCAAAGGCGCAATGAACAGCACCATTCGCGTAAGCAATCTAGTCAGCTCGATCTTAGATATGGAGGAACTGGAGAGTGGGGAGATGCCGCTTAACAAGCAGATGATTGCGCTGGCAAGCATTGCCGATGAGGTTGTTGCTGCGCAGACAGCGGTGGCGGTGGCCAAGAAAATTCAAATTCGCCAGCATGTTTCGGCCAGCTTGCCCATGTTGCCTATCGATCACTCCCTCATTCGACGGGTATTGCAAAATCTAGTTGACAATGCAATCAAATTTACCCCTTACGATGGTCGTGTTATGCTTTCGGCCGAAGCAACCCTCCACACAA
>JBMZDF010000583.1:0-3878 GCA_049614105.1 Promineifilaceae bacterium (SeqCode) | reverse complement strand
GGTGAATTCGGCCGAACCCTGCCCAAACTGATAAACGGCAACGGCTTCGGCCGCTTCTTCGGCCGAAAGCGGCAACATGCCTAGCCAGCCCCAGCGCAGTACTGCTGCCAAACCAACAAGTACGATCAACAAACCATCCGCGATGGTCAATCGATCTATCAAGGAAACAGGTTCTGAGCGTTGCGGCGCAGGCGCTTCGATGGCGCTAACCGCCTCGTGGTCGATATGCATAAATCGTTACTGAATCATTTTGGAAAGCAACTTCCAGATTTTGTTCAAACTTGTCTAACCCATCCAGTCCGTAATGGTCGCGCTCTATGTGACCCACATAAATGTAGGTAATGCTGTAGCGGTCGAGCAGTTCAGGGATGCCACCCCAATCTGACTGGCTGTAAATGGTGCGAATAATCGGGTCACGTTCGTCTGGCTCAGGCGTATCGCCGCGCCACTGACGCTCATGATTGGCCCAGCCAAGCACGGTTGGCAAGCCTGTACGCGCTGAGATACGGGCGAACTCGCTGTACGCGCCACCCGTTGCCTCCAGCACAACAGGCGTCCCGCTGGCGTTCTCCTGAAGCCATTTTATCGCATCGTATTCGTTGATATTATTGTTCTCGACAAACGTGAGTCCGTCGAGCGTTGGATCTTGCCCGTGCCAAGCCGCGCCCCACTGAATCATGTAGTAGGGAAACAACATTGCGCCAGCAAACAGGGCCAAATAGCCTGTCGCGGTGATTAGTCCCGCGATGCGCGTGCGCTGGCTCAAAATGTACAGCCCGACAACGGCCGCAACGCCAAACATCGCCCACGCTTGATAATAGAATTTGAAAATAGTGTTTATTCGCTGGCTGAAATTATCTTTGAGATAGACGTATTCTGGGCCAAGCGTCAGCAGTGCGCCCGTCATGACCAGCAACAAGATAAAGGGGAGTGTTTGGGGTGTTGTTGGGTCGGGATTGTCTGCTGTTTCGGCCGAACGCTGCTCAAATTGCTCCTTCGCCAACATGACACAGCCCGCGATGAGAAACAACAGCAGGAAGGATACGCCAAAATATTCCACACGCGCCGCAAGAATCACGGGGATCAAACGGGACATCGCATTGGTGGCCCAGCCTAGCTGTCCCGTCATTGACTCACCGATAATCAACGGCGGCAAGCCAAGTTCGAGCTGATTTGCTAGGTTAGAAACGGGGCCATGTCCAGCGGGAGACGCGGCGATGAGGAAGCCCATAAACAGCATCAGCCCCAAAAGCCCTGCAAACAAACCGCCCGCAACGAGCAGCCCGCTTTTCCACTGTCGTCCACGCTGCTGCACAAGCAGCACGGAGACAAGAACCGTGATTGCTAAAAGCGGCATGCCAAAAATGCCTAGAAAATGTGTCAGCCGCGTGGGGCGCATCAGCATCGGCAAGATAAACGGTGCGCCCGCCTGTGAACTAAACCCGATGTAAAACGGAAGGTACGCAACATAGGCTACAAAGACGAATGCAATCGTCCAAAAAACACCAACACCAATGATGTTGCTGCGCCAAACCTTTTGTTGCCGCCAAGTTGCTAGCGCAATTGCCGCAACAAGCAGCCACGTATAAATCAACACATCCCACGTGTTGAGGAAGCTCAAACCGCCGATGATGAGAGATGTTAGGAGAAAGTGGGGCCAAATTTGACCAATCAGCACGCGGTAATCGCTAAGGTACTCGCTCGATAAGCGATTGGTGGAGAGGAACCACACAAGCGCCACCGCCATGCTCAAAAATGCGTAGGGCAGGGCGAGAACGTGCGGATGAACGTCACCAAGGGCGAAGCTAAAGCTAGGGAATTCGGCGATTGGCTCGATGACGCCGTCCGTTGTGTTGGCAAGGTTGTGTTCGTTGATCAGGCGTGAGGAGCGCCACCACCACCAGCTTGAGGTTTCGTAGCGGGCAGTTCCTTCGCCGTTGCCAGGGTCGCCATTGATGTCTTGGATGTCGATCCGTTGCCACAATTCGGCCGAACCGTAGCCATTATGATGCAACACCTCAAGTACAATCTCTAAATTACCCGCCAGCCCAACGGCCAATGCGCCCAAAACGCCGAGGCTGACCGCCATCATTTGGACACGTTTACGCGCCTGTAGCGAGATTAAATCGTAAATTAGCCCGAACGCGCCGAGGCTGGTTGCGGCGTAAAGCCATGCGGTTGCCAAGTTGAACGCCATTGCGTTTTGTACAGCAGACAGCCGCGCCAGCACAGACATCATCACATAGCCAAAATAATAGTAGCTGATTGCAAAACCAGAGAGCCAAGGGTCAAGTGGGGGGAAGCTTTGGCTGCGGGTGACCGCGTTGAGGAAGGCAAATTCCATCGGTTTTTCTGTATTCAGAATTGACGGATTTTGCGCCCGTACCCAAGCCCAAAAGATCAGAAAAACGGCAAAGAGCAGTTCGGTAAGCAGCATCATGCGCCAACGTTGGCGGACAGTTTGTTCAATGGAAAGCACGCGCTGCCGTTGGGCTAAAAATGATAGGCTGCTCACAATAACAATGGCAAGCAGAATGCCGCCCGTCGTGTTGCTGAGAAACCCAAAGCTGCCCAGAATCCAGAAGACATAGCTAACTAGCAGCAGCCCAAGCGGTTTGGCAAAGGCATAGCCAAGGGAGGGTAAGCGGCCGAAGCCATCGCTCCCGCCAAAAAACCACCAGGTAAGCGGCGTTGCCACCGCCCCCACAACCATGAGGGCGAGCCACCAACGAAAAAGTGCAAAAATGTCGACTAAAGGAAGCATACGTTAAACAAACTGTTCACCAGACGATACTGGCGGAAAATTTACATGGCAAACGTGGTTAGTTGCTGGTTGCCAGTGAAGAAAAAAGTACAAGGTCGCTTGCCATGGTTCACCTCATGCGCCATAAATCGAACATAGCGTCTGGGTTTGCCGTTTGGGCATCTGTGTGGAAAACATAGAACTCGCGTCCTGGGTTTTTTCTGCGAAGCTGGGCATATAGTTTCATTGCTCGTTTTGGATCTTGAAACGCTTGGATTACGCTTAACTTATCTAATATACGTTCCCCGTTGGCCGTTCGCCCATTCAACGCCTCCACGGTCAGCCATAAGCTTGGATAGTGTGCTCGAATTTCCTGCCAAGTCATCATAGTTAGTATGTCAGTTTATCAGTCAATCAGGATGTCAGTCAGAGATGTTTTGATGAAATGCTTACTGACCTATTGAACAACTGATCCACTATCTTCTGCTCAATTTGACGCTTGAGCCGTCTCTAAAACGCGATAAATTATAACCTCATTGTGGTTGTAGACAGACTCGATTAGACCATCTGCCATCATTTGCTTAAATTTTTGTAGCCCAAGCTGCGTGTAGTAGGTGCGCTCAAGCGGGCCAACATAAATATAGCTGACGTCATATTTTTCGATGATAAATTGCGCATGATTTGTGTCGATTGTGTTATACAACTGTTCGACATCAAAAACACGTTCTTGGATGCGTGCATCTGGCACGGCGGCGCGTTGCTGACCTTGATGGCCTGCCCAGCCAATGATGGTTGGCAACCCTGTGTACATGGCGACACGATTGCCGACTGAGCGATAGTAGTTGCCGCTGTACGCTTCGGCCACAACAGGTGAGCCATCGATATGGCGCTGCATCCATTGGAGCGCATCATAGTCAGGTTTTAGCGAAATTGTTTGGCCGCTGTCTTCGTAGGTGGCCGTTTCCATAAACGCCATGCCGTCAAGCGTTGTGGGAGCATCATCGCTCATGCGAATGTCCCATTTTGCGCTTGTGGCGGTTAATGGGTAGAGGGCGGCAACGGCGAGCATGAGGCCAAAGATGGTGTAAAAGCTTGTTTTTCGGCCGAAACCCCACCCCCCACTGCGCGACAACAC
>JBMZDF010000582.1:0-3890 GCA_049614105.1 Promineifilaceae bacterium (SeqCode) | reverse complement strand
GTCCTTAAATAGTCATAAAATAAGACAAAAATCACTGAACATGCGCCGCCGCATAGTTGGCCTGAGTTTGCTTTCCAAATAAGATAGAAAGATGCAAGCACGCTCATTTGCAGATCTCTCCAAGCGGGCCCATGTTAAAGCCGCCTCAATATTGACACACATTCCCAAATGCTATACGATTCCTGCAAACAATTAAATTGATTATTTGAGGTGTGCTGTCGCCCGGATGCACAGCGCACAATGGGGAAAGCTCGGTGAAAGTCCGACACTGTCCCGCAACGGTAATCCACTCACTGGAAAGTCCGAATACCCGCCTCAGATAAACGCACTGTGAACCTTTCGTGGAGAAAAGGCAGCGTAGATTTTTCAACGTATGCCCACCATTGGTGGGCATTTTTGTTGATGTCAAGATGACATCTAGCCGCTTTTCTACGAAAGCGGTTTTTGTTTGCCACTATCTATCAACTTGGCAAACATCTTCTAGCACGAGGACAACATGAAGAACATCACTCTATTTTTACTTTGTATACTACTCCTAGTCGGATGTGGTCCGTCTGAGTCAGCGGCCCCTGTCGTTGAAGAACTAGAACCAATAGAAGAATCTACGGACGCACCCGAACCAGCCGAGGAACCAACAGAAGCGCCTGAGCCAACCGAGGGATCTGAACCCACGGCTGAGTCAAAACCAACTACCGATCCAGAACCGACCGCTGAACCAACTGAAGAAGCAGTGGTTGCGCCAGAAGTTAACTTCACCGAAGGCTGCGTTGATGCTTATGATGAAGCCGTTGACTACTTCCCACAGAAAACGACCATCAGCGCGGCGCAAGGCTTCACTGTCGAGTACCACAACAACTATAAAGTTGTTACCGTTCTAACACCGTTTAGCGGTGCGGAAGCACCTGCCCAATATGTGCTGGTTCAGTGCGGCACGCCTGCGCCAGAGAGCATAGAAGATGCAACCGTCATAGAGGTTCCCATCAGTAGTATTGTGGCGATGTCAACGACCTATCTGCCTGCGCTTGAATTGATTGATCGCGTAGATGCGCTCGTTGCTGTCGATACAGGGCTATATGCCTCCAGCGAAGCGGTTACATCGCGCATCGCGGCTGGCGAGGTGACTGAAATTGGCAGCGGGGCAGAGGTCAATATCGAAATGGCGATCGAACTAGAGCCAGATGTCATTATGACGGGCGCTTCTGGTTTGCCAGAGTACGATGCACACCCTAAGCTGCAAGAGGCAGGACTGACTGTTGTGCTAAACGCAGATTATCTCGATGCAACGCCATTGGGGCGTGCCGAGTGGGCTGATTTTGTCGCGCTGTTCTTTAATGAAGAAGCGGCGGCTGAAGCACAATATGCGAAGGTGGCCACAAACTATGCAGAGCTAGCCGCATTAGTGGCTGATGTTGAAGAGCGTCCAACCGTGTTTGCCAATACGCCATTTGACGGCACATGGTATATGCCAGGCGGTCAAGGCTATGTTGCGCAGTTGCTTGCCGACGCGGGTGCAGATTATCTTTGGGCAGGGTCAGAAGGCACAAACAGCCTTTTCCTTGATTTCGAAACGGTATTTGACACCGCCGCAGCAGCGGATGCGTGGATTCATATCGGCTTTTTTGGCACGCTCGATGATTTGCTGGCGGCCGATGAGCGACATGCAGAATTTGCAGCATTTCAGTCAGGCTCCGTATTCAACAACGATGTACGCACAACTGTAAACGGCGGCAATGACTACTATGAAAGTGGTGCGATTGCCCCCGATGTGGTTTTGGCTGATATGATCAAGATATTCCATCCAGAGCTGTTGCCTGATCATGAGCTTGTTTATCATCGGGCTGTGGAATAGGTTTATCAACCTGAGTTCTGAGTTTCTCTAATGCATGGTACGCGGTGCGTGATCAAATACGCACCATGCATGCATCACATCTATCTGTCTAGTCAATAACAATACATAAGCACATGAGCACCCCACCCTCCTCCCCACGGCTGGGAATTCGGCCGATTTATCTACTCACCCTCTGCGGGGTGCTGATGGTCTGTTTTAGCCTTAGCCTTGCGCTAGGCTCTGTCCACATTCCACTCAGCGACATCGCCACAATTCTGCTGGGCGGCGAACCAAGCAAAGCGACTTGGGGCATTATCGTGCTCAAATTTCGCTTGCCAAAAGCGATCACCGCAATGTTGGCGGGAGCCGCCCTCGCCGTCAGCGGGCTACAAATGCAAACGCTATTCCGCAACCCGCTGGCCGGCCCCTTCGTGCTGGGCATTAGTTCTGGTGCAAGTCTAGGCGTTGCGCTCGTTGTGCTGTCGGTCGGCACAGCCGCGAACGGATTGATCGCCTCGCTAGGGGCAATGGGCAACTTCGGGCTGATTCTTGCCGCCAGCAGCGGCAGCGGCTTCATATTATTAGCTGTGACGCTGGTTGCCCATCGCGTTAACAATATGACGCTGCTCATTTTGGGGCTGCTATTTGGCTATGCAACAACTGCCGTCGTCAGCATCCTGCTCTTTTTCGCCATCTCGGAACGGATTCAGGCGTATATCGCGTGGACATTTGGCAGTTTTAGCGGCGTCACGTGGAGCCAACTTCAGGTGCTCGCGCCGACGATCAGCGTTGCGCTGCTGATCGCGTGGCTGTTGGCCAAACCGCTTAACGCACTGCTGCTGGGTGAAGCGTATGCACGCTCGTTAGGCTTGACAGTACAGCGCACACGATTCTGGATACTAACCAGTGCCTCTGTTTTGGCAGGCGCAATCACTGCCTTTTGTGGGCCAATCGCCTTTATCGGTGTTGCTGTGCCGCATCTCTGCCGCAGTTTGTTCAACACGTCGGATCATCGCGTCCTCGTTCCTAGCACAATTATCATGGGCAGCATTGTTGCCCTGATCGCTGATTTGATCGCCCAATTGCCTGGCAGTGACACAGTGCTGCCGCTCAGTGCGGTCACGTCGTTGATCGGCACGCCCGTTGTGGCGTGGGTCATTGTGCGCCGCCGCAATCTGCGCTCGGCGATGGAGGGTTGAGATGATTCTGGAAGCCCACAATCTCACAATTGGGTATCGCAAGCGGCGGCATAAGACAATCATTGCAGAGCATCTCGATCTGACGTTGCGTGCAGGCGAACTGGTGTGTTTGCTAGGGCCAAATGGGGCGGGTAAATCAACGCTGATGCGAACGCTGGCAGGGATGCAATCCCCTTTAGTCGGCAACGTGTGGCTTGATGGGGAGGAGATTGGCACATTACACCCGCAGGTAATGGCAAAAAAGCTGAGTGTGGTGCTGACTGAGCGGGTCAATGCTGGCTTGCTGTCAGCCTATGCGCTGGTCGCTCTGGGCCGCTATCCGCATACAGATTGGTGGGGGACGCTTTCGGCCGAAGACAAGACAATCATACAAAACGCAATTGACGCTGTTGGCATTCAACCACTAGCATCCCGCCCCGTCAGCCAGTTAAGCGATGGGGAACGGCAAAAAGTGATGATTGCGCGTGCACTAGCGCAGCAGCCAAAGCTGATGCTGCTCGACGAACCGACCGCCTTTCTCGACCTGCCACGACGAGTCGAAATTATGCAGATTTTGCGCCGCTTGGCATACAATAGCCAGCGGGCGATTTTGCTATCCACTCACGATCTTGATTTGGCGTTGCGAAGCGCAGACACGTTGTGGCTGATGTCGGAGGGTAAGCTGCACGTGGGCGCACCAGAGGATTTGGTGTTGAGCGGTGCATTTGCGGAGGCGTTTGCCAGTGAGGGCGTGACGTTTGATATACACAGCGGCGCGTTTGAGGTACAAGAGGTCAAGTGCGGCAGGATTAATTTGGTTGGAGAAGGCGTGCGGGCGCAGTGGACGGCACGGGCGTTGCAGCGGATCGGGTATGAGGTGCATT
>JBMZDF010000581.1:0-3904 GCA_049614105.1 Promineifilaceae bacterium (SeqCode) | reverse complement strand
TTACCAGACTAATGAGCCGTTTTTGCAAAGCGCCACTTGCAATTTTACTTTCAAGCACTTTATGTGGCGCACTTAATCAAATAACACACAGGTATCATGTGGGTATCCGAGGCTGTGACTGTCATCATCGTCTCGACCCTATAAACCTTTTAAGGTTGTAACCATTCTTAATCATGTCATCAGCAGTAGACAACAAAAGACATAAAGGTTGGCAATTCGCTTTCCCAAAACCCTATCAACTATATGTCTGGTTTGTCATCCTATTGGGTTGTATTTGGGTGGGGTTTGCATTGCAAGGCCCGCTAGATTTTCTAGCTGAACTAAATTTCTGGCTCTTTCTCCTTCTAATTTCACTCTCTCCGTATATCTCTCAAACGCTCCCTTTCTTTGGTGAGTCAGGAATTACCTATTCGATTTCTGGCGTCTTGCTTGTAGCTAGTATTCCGATCTTCGGAATTCATGCAGCGGTGTTGCTTGAGCTAGCAAGCATGATCAGCGTCTCTATCATCAAACCGCTTCCCAATAAGCCTTGGCGTAAAATATTGCCCACCATTCTATTCAATATTGGAATGGGCACGACGTCAATGTTCTTGGCGGCACAGACGTTTATCTATCTAGATGGAAGCTTAAACGCGGCTGATTATTTGCGTCAGATTGGTATCTGGCTCATCATTTCGATTCTTTACGACCAATCAAATTTGTATCTGGTTATTGGTGTTTTAAGATTTCAACATGGCAACTCGTTTTCGCCATTTGACATGTGGCGCAAAAATAATTGGGCCGCCATTGTTCACATCACCAATATCTTTATTGTTGGTGGCATTTTTACGCTAGCGGTTGACAGCTATGGTGCAATGGGGATTTTGATATTCTCGATGCCTGTTTTGTTGACGTCCTTTGCATTTCGCGTCTATGTGACGCAAACGAAGTCTCAAATGAGCAATCTTGAGACCATCATTGCCGAACGAACTGAGGAGTTAGAACGACTCAATCAGGAGAAAGATGATTTCCTTGCTGTTCTAACGCATGATATGAAATCGCCATTGATGTCTATCGGCATGTATGCTGCCATGCTACAGCAAAATCCGCAGTTGCTTCAGGAAAAGCCACATACAATTAAAAACATACTGCGTGCTCAGGCGACGCTAAACGATCTGGTTAACAACATTGTCGATCTTGAAAACCTAAAGGCGGGTAGTGAGATGACACTCGATCTCATTCCGTTTGATCTAAATGAGCTGATTGAGTTTGTTACTGAGTCGTTGCAGCCACAGGCGGGCCGTTTGCAACAAACGTTGTATTACAAGCCACTGTTGCATCCTGTTCAGGTTATGGCGGATAGGCTCAAGGTTGAGCGTGTGTTGACCAATCTCATTAGCAATGCAGTGAAATATACGCCGAAGGGCGGCCGAATTGATGTGCGCCTACGATTAGACCTAGAAAAAATTGAGGTCGCCGTCATTGATACAGGGTATGGAATCCCTGAGGCAGAGCTGCCATTTATTTTTGAACGCTTCCGACGGGTTAAACAGCATCGCAGCGTTGCGCTTGGTACTGGCTTAGGGCTTGCCATTGCCAAACTGATTGCGGAAGCCCACGATGGGACAATCTCAGTCGAAAGTATTGAGGGCGAAGGCAGCACATTCACACTGATGCTGCCCAGCAACAATAACACTTCATAAAAAATTATTAATCTCTATCTTCTGAAAGATAGTTGAGCGCAAACTCAAGCATCTCATCTTCATCTGTTGATTGGTCGTCTGCTATCTCAATATCTGGCGCAACACCAACGTCTTGATACCATTCTCCGTTGCTATCTAACCACTTCGCTACGGTGTAATGGAGTGCATACCCATCAATTAATGGTTCACTTGTCTGAATTGTGCCTTTTCCATAGGTGGTCTCCCCAATTACCGTTCCTGCATGAAGTGTCTTAACAACCGCAGCAGCCGTTTCGGCCGCAGAAACCGTCATCTCACTTGTCAAAACAATCAGTTGCATGGAGGTGAGATGGTTGCCCGTTGCCTCAAACTCCCGCCGCATACCGCTTGGCAGTTCCGCCTGAAACAAAAGCCCCTCTTCCACAAAGAAACTCAAAATCTGTTGCGCGGCATCCATTGAGCCACCGCTATTTTGTCGAAGATCCCAAATAACAGCCTTTGCATTCTGACGCTGTGCATCAAGCAAAGCTTGCTCAATTAGCGCCACGCTCTCCGTGCGAAAACTATATTGACGCACATAAGCAATTTGGTCCTCAAGCAATTCATACTCAACAAGCGGAATCTGCTGACGATCGATCGAGAAATGCAATGTCTGATCACCACGCAGCACGACAAGTTGAGCAGGCTCATTCAAGGGGCCACGCACAAGCAGGTACGCATCAACTTCGCTCAATGATGCATCAACCATTATCTGATCAATCGAGATAATCTTATCGCCAACTTGAACACCCTGTTGTTCAGCCGGCCCTTCCTTCACAAGTTGCGTCACAAACAGATCCGCCCCCTGCTTCTTCATTTTTATCCCAACTATCCCAACTTCTCCTGCAAAGTCAGCTAACAAACGTGCTGTCGCGGGTTGCCCAATCAGGTCAGTATAAGGGTCATTTAGCGCATCAATCGCGCCGCGTATCGCCTCTATATCAACCCGTGCAGGGTTTGTTTCCGTATACCATAAATGATTTCTTAGGCGTGACAAGCCAACATCTGCAAGGGTTTGTTGTTGGAAATAGCGTGCGTTACTTGCCATCCACCCCATGACAAACCAAATGACCGACACAGCAACAAGCGGGATCAGCTCTTTAAACGTTGATGATCTATGAAACATGTAAAAAACAGTCAGTGATAGCTGTTGCTCTCACTGACCGTTGATCGTTACTAATAGTTTATCAGGCTTGGCACACCATACACATGATGCACTTACTAAAATTGAGGATGAGGATTAGCTAGCCTACGAAAGTTCACTGCGCTTACTTCATGTCGCTTTCATGTTTTATGTAACCCCCACCCCTTCATCAACTTAAGCTAACAAGGATAGTAAGTTACCTGCCCAAGCATAGTTACCGCCTGCCCAAGCATAGTTACCGCCTACCCAACTGTAGTATGAGCCTACCCAATTGTAGTATGAACCTACCCAATTGTAGTATGAGCCCGCCCAAGCATAGTTACCACCTGCCCAAGCATAATTACTACCTGCCCAAGCATAGTTACCACCTTCCCAAGCGTAGTAAGACGCAGAAAAGATAGAAAAATCTGGGGAGAGTACCAATCCGTATACAGCAATACTCAGTACCATTACAGCCAAGCATACACCGCTAAACAACGTGTACCGTTTTAACATATGTGCTCCTTTCTCAAAGAGAATTTAGGTTGGATATGAGAAACTACTAGCAACAATCGCAAAAACCACGAGCGCAGTGTAGCACGGTCTAAATCCAAGCGTCAAAATTTAAAAAGAAACTATTTAGACAAACTCAGA
The DNA here is from genome assembly GCA_049614105.1 of Promineifilaceae bacterium (SeqCode). Lineage (GTDB taxonomy): Bacteria > Chloroflexota > Anaerolineae > Promineifilales > Promineifilaceae > CALECP01. The sequence goes on along the minus strand of JBMZDF010000581.1, from coordinate 427 downwards.
CAAATCTCATGAACAAAAAGATGTCCTAAAATTCTTCGCTATTAATGAAACGCTCTTACTAAAAAGGCAGGAAAGGTTATAATCCAAGTTATATGAAACATAGGAAGCAATCAGTATTTAGCCGTAACCTTTGGTTCATGTTGCTCCCCTACTTATTAGGGACAATTGCCCTAACTGTTTTACCCGCTCTGGCCACCATTCTGTTCGCCTTTTTCGGTTCTGCGCCAGGCGGAGCACCAACTTTTGCAGGGTTGGATAATTTCAGGAATCTATTCGCTTCCCCACTTATTCGCCTCTCGTTACGCAATTCGCTTATTTTTTTGGTGACGGCTGTTCCTTTACGAACATTGGTCGCGCTTGGTTTAGCCTTGTTGCTACAAAGCAAGCAGCGTTTTTTTGGTGTCTATCGTGCGGCTGTCTATTTACC
>JBMZDF010000580.1:0-3908 GCA_049614105.1 Promineifilaceae bacterium (SeqCode) | reverse complement strand
CGGCGTCGACGGCACAAATCAGGCGCAGCCGCTGGCGGTTAGCTTGGGTGTGGGTGAGGACTTTATTTCGGCCGATTTTGGCTACCTCCCCCTCGCCGAAAACGCAGGCACGATCGGCAACCAACTGTGGCTCGACACGGACGGCAACGGCATCTATGACCCCGATAATGGCGAAAAAGGCATTCCGGGCGTCACCGTCGTGCTGCTAAATGCCAGCGGCACAGCCATCTTCACCACAACCACCAACTCAGACGGAACCTACTCTTTTGATAGCCTGCCAGCAGGCAACTACACCGTTGTTGTGCCAAACACGCCCCCTGGACTTGTCTCGACCATTCTCGGCACGCCCGGCGCAGACAATCACAATCAAGGGATGAGCTATCCTGTCAGCTTAGGCGAGGATGAGATCGACATGACGGCCGATTTCGGCTTTGCCGTTCCCGCCAGCATCGGCGACTTCATCTGGTATGACATCGACGGCGACGGCGTACAGGACCCTGACGAAGGCGGGCTTGCCAACATGACCGTTGTGCTTTACGACATCAACGGCACGCCGATCATGACGACCACCACCGATGCAAACGGCAGCTATCTGTTTGACGAGCTATCGCCCGGCACTTACAGCGTTGGCGTCGTGGCAGGCACAAATGGCTTGACAGCCACCAATGGCCCCGACACTTACACGGCTGGCACACCCATCACGCTTAGCCCCGGCGAAGATTACACCGACGGCGACTTTGGCTATCAGATGCAGCCCACAACAGGCAACGCCGTGATTGGCGACACTGTTTGGGTTGATGCGAACGGCGACGGCGTGCAGGATGCAGGCGAAGCGGGTATCGAAGGGGTGCTGATCACAATTACAGACGGCACAAACATCTACACAACCACCACCGACGCCAGCGGCCACTATCTGATCACCGTGCCAACTGGCAGCTACACCATAACGGCAACCGCTCCTGCTGGCATGTCGCAAACCTATGACCATGACGGCACGCTTGACAACAGCACGACCGTCACCCTGTTAGACGGCGACCAATTCCTCGGCGCAGATTTTGGCTACAACGAAACAACACCAGGGACACTGCTTGGCACAATCGGCAATCAAATTTGGGAAGATACCAACGGCGACGGCGATTTTGATGCAGGTGAGGCAGGTATTGCAGATGTCACAGTGAACCTTGTTGACAGCAGCGGCGCGGTTGTCGCAACTGTTGCCACCGATATCAATGGTGAGTATTTGTTTACAGGTGTTCCTGCGGGCAATTACACGGTTGTTGTGGCAGACACAAATGGGGTGTTGGATGAGTACACACCAACGCAGCTTGGCACGCCCAACACGGACAATCACAGTCAGTCTGACCCATATCCAGTGACGTTGGCGGCAGGGGATAGTGTTGTTTCGGCCGATTTTGGCTACCTCCACAACGGCCCTTCCAGCAACAACAGCAGCGTTGGCGACCAAGTCTGGTTCGACATCGACGGCGATGGCGTTTATGAACCCGAAAACGGCGAATATGGCATCTCGGACGTCCCGATCGGCCTCTACGACAGCAACGGCACGCTCGTCATGACCACAACCACCGACGCAGACGGCAGCTACCTGTTCGACAATCTAGTTGCAGGCGATTACACCGTCTCTGTTTTAGAAGCGCCCGCTGGCCTCGTCAACAGTCCACTTGGCACGACAAACACCAACAATCAAAATCAAGGCAGCTCATTTAACGTCTCGCTGACGCCCAATGCACCTAATCTGAACGGCGACTTCGGCTTCACGCTCCCCGCCAGCATCGGCGACTATGTTTGGTACGATTTAGACAACGACGGCATCCAAGACGCCACGGAACAGGGCATCGCCAACGTCACGATTGTGCTCTACGATATCAACGGCACACCTATCATGACGACCACAACGGATGCTGAAGGTGGCTATTTGTTTGATGGTCTGACCCCCGGAACCTACACCGTCGGTGTGGTCGATGGCGTGACAGGCTTGACCGCGACCTCTGGTGCGATGGTGCATAATCCTACGACACCAATTGTGGTTGGTGCGGGTGAGAATATGACTTCGGCCGATTTTGGCTACGTCCTCGTTCCAACACCTAGCAATGCCGTGATCGGCGACACCGTTTGGTACGACGCAGACGGCGACGGCGTGCAAGACCCGTCCGAGCAAGGTGCAGCAGGCATCATTATCACCCTCACAGACGGCACAAACGTCTACACCACAACCACCGACAGCAACGGCAACTATCTGATCGAAGTGCCAGCAGGCAACTACACCGTCACAATGGGCACGCCAGCAGGCTACGATGTCAGTTATGACTTCTCAGGCGCTCCCGACGGTGTTTCAACTGTGACCATTGCGGCAGGCGAGACAAATCTTGATATGGATTTTGGCTTGGTTGACTCAACACCTGGCACGCTACTCGGCAGCATCGGAAATCAGCTTTGGAACGATCTGAACGGCGATGGCGACTTTGACGGCGATGAGCCGGGCTTAGCCAACGTCACGCTCAACTTAATCAACAGCGCAACGGGCGAAATCGTTAACACGGTCACAACCGATGCCAACGGCGAATACTTGTTTACAGGCGTGCCAGCAGGCAACTACGAAGTACAGGTTGCCGACGCGAACGGAGCGCTCAACGGCTATAGCGAAACAGTCAACGGCGCAACGCTTGGCAACAACAACCACCAGACAGGGCCACGACTTATCTCGCTGGCAGCAGGCGAGGACAACACGGCAGTTGATTTTGGATTTGTACAGGCGGGGCTAACAACAGGGCTGGCAACGATTGGCAACCAAATTTGGCTCGACAAAGAAGTTGACGGTGTCTTTAATCCAAGCGCAGGTGATACGCCAATTGCAGGGGTTGAGGTTGGGCTATATCGGGACGGCGTGCTTGTATTGACCACGACAACACGGGCGGATGGCACGTATTTATTTGAGTATTTGCCAGCGGGCAACTATTCGGTGCAGGTGCTAGACACCATAACAGATGTTAACTCACCGCTCTACGATTTGACCGCCGCACCAACGCCCCCCAGCGGCAGTGATGATGTCAATCGCGGCAACAGTTGGGCGGCGACGCTGAATCCGAACGGCGGCAATTATCTTGGTGACTTTGCTTTTCAACTGACGCTTGATCCAACGAGCGTTGGGCTAGCGCAGATGGGGGCAGGTTTACAGCGGCAAATGCTGTTGGTTTTGGCGACTGTGTTGTTATGGGGATTGACGATGTGGGGAATTCGGCCGAAAACAACTCCACAATCAATCAAACACCACACCGACAACGCATAAACAAGTCAAAAGTGGAAAGGGTTACCCACCTTTCCACTTTTCACCCTGCTTCTAATTCGGGTACTTAATCCAGCGCAATCCTTCGGGGCTTACATCATAATCACGCATCTGCCCGCGATCGCGACCGTTTGCATAAAAATGCGGCCAAGCGTCTACGCGGGTTGGAATGCAGTCAAGACTGACCGAATAACAAGTCTCGCTTGGCAATCCAAAACGATCGGTATACCCATTAAAAGTCGGCTCATTAATATCAATCGTCAAACGGTGCATCTTAACCGTCGAGCCATTTTTGTTGCAGTCAAACGCTGGACAGAAAAAAGTGTGCTTCGTTGGGTTTTGTACATCAATCTCAGCCCAAGCGTCCTGCGTCTCAATCGAGATCGCCAGTTTGCGGAAGGGCTTGCCCGTATCGTTGTAGCGCCATGCGTTTTTGACATGATCGGGATGGGTGAACAGTCCGTACCAAACGGCCGCCGTCCGAAACCCATCCTGCCGCGCATAGTCGCCTGACCCGTGGCGATAGGTAGCGTGCAAACGCTGACGTGCGCCGTCTCCTTCTTGGTTCGGCAGCTTTACCACATGCCCATTAACCCGCAAATGCCCC
>JBMZDF010000579.1:0-3909 GCA_049614105.1 Promineifilaceae bacterium (SeqCode) | reverse complement strand
GGGATAACGGATGCGTACCAACTTCACAATTGCTTCAGCTTGCCAACTCATGCGTGTAGAGTAATGCAAAGCGGTTGAATGGGGCAACTTTTCGGCCGAAAAAGAAAATGGCGACTGAGCTTTTGTCCAGTCGCCATTTGTTTAGGTAGGAATAAATAAGATTCTGTCGACTTATCCAATGAGGAAACCGATGTTGGAGCACAAAATGTTGACTGTATGCTCCAAAGTCGAGTTCCGACTTATCTGCGACAATGCTCAGTTACAGAAACCAAGCTTAAGTAGATCACAAGTGGTCATTGACGAAAACCTCAGAGGTTTTTGTGCGCAGACCAGAGGAGACGACAACAAACCTCTGAGGCTTATTGATCGACACTTTCTGTGACACACTTAATACTGAACAACGGCCGGCAACGCTTGGGCCGTGTTAATCCACTCAGCTACCAGCCGCTTTGCAGGTAAACGACGCACCAAACGACGATAGCTGTTCACATCTTTGAGCGTCACGATCAAATCATCGGGGTTACAGTTTGCTAGTTTGGGCACGTTGCTAATGCCTGCAACCTCTAACAGTTCCGCATACTCCTCACCAACGCCTTTGACGCGCGATAAATCGGCACGGTGTACAAAATGTAGCAAGCGGCGCGATGGAATCCGCGTGATTTTTGACAATCCTTGCCGTCCCGATGGCGTGCTTCCATACTCCAAAAGCGCTTCTATCGAAACAATGCCAGCACCTTCTAACTTGCTTGCAACCGTTCGGCCAATTCCTTCAATTTTTAAAAGTTTCGTCATTCCAGTATCCTCATATTGAGTTTTATTGAGGGGTTAACAACAAGAGTAGCCTTCAAACTCTCGTTACTAATCAATCGGTAAGTGTGTAAACTTTGACAGGAGTTTGTGAAAAAGGTCACATAATGCTTACAAAATGTCACAGGTAAGACATAATTTTTTCAGGAGACGTGCCAACAGCATTTGCACTGACAACATAGGTAAAGCGTCCAAATTAAGATGAAAACTTGCGAATTAGACCTTCAGATGCGATGATTTCAGCACAAGTCTCAAAATGAGAGGTCGTCAAAAATTATGCGTTATTTAGTCACAGGCGGAGCAGGTTTTATTGGTGCTGCGCTATCGAATCGGTTAGCAGCAGATGGACATGAGGTTCGTGTCATCGATGATTTGAGCAATGGCAGTCAAGATCGGCTTGCCTCCAACGTGATGTTCACCAAGGGCGCAGTCAATGATATTCCGCGCTTGTGGACATTGTTGCAGGATGTTGACTGTGTGTACCATTTAGCGGCGCGTGTCTCTGTTGCGGAATCGTTACTTTATCCGCAGGAATACAATGCAACCAACGTTGGCGGCACGGTGGCGCTGATGGAGGCGATGCGGGATGCGGGCGTGCGGCGCGTGGTGTTTGCGTCCTCGGGTGCGGTGTATGGGGAACAATCGGAGCAGCCTGTTCACGAGAATGATGTGCCGATGCCTGATTCGCCTTATGCGGTGAGTAAATTTTCGGCCGAACAATACGTCCGCACCATCGGCCGACTCTGGGAAATCGAAACTGTCTCCCTACGGATTTTCAACGCCTATGGCCCCAACCAATCGCTCCCCGTCTCACACGCCCCCGTCGTGCCGCGCTTCCTTCGTCAGGCACAAACGGGCGGATCGCTTGTCCTCTACGGCGACGGCTCCCAATCCCGTGATTTTGTCTACATTACAGACGTTGTTGCCGCCCTTATCTCCGCCTCAACCGCCCGTCTCATCGGCCACCAAGTGATCAATATCGGCAGTGGGCAAGAAACCTCGCTCAACACGCTTGTCGACACTATCGAAGCGGTCCTCGGCAAATCAGTCAACCGTCTCCACAACAAAAACAAATCAGGTGGCGTTCAAAAGCTTGTCGCCGAAACAAGCCGCGCCGCCTCTATCCTCGGCTACCGTCCCATCACCCCCCTCTCCGAAGGCATCAAACGCATTCTGGCAAATGACCCCCGTTTTGTAGATTAGTGGCGATGTAACACGGCCACCTACCAAACTCCAAGCCTGCTGACGCCTCTCCTCACATTTTTATTCACTTTTTTCACGTCCCAATGTAGCTTATGAACACACTTGCTGTTCATAAGCCAACTACACTTCATAAGGAGTCTCTATCTCTCAAAAATATTCTCTGTGTATTGGTTGTACTAATGGCATATATCCATCAATTCTCTCAGCGACTCACTGCGTTGGTAGCAAAAAATATCTTTCTATCCGCACCTAATCAGCAAAACGCGACTGCACTGGAAGAAGACGCCTATCAATCATCGGTTGCCCCCGTCTTACAGCAGGGGCGCGAGCGTATCATCATCGTCATGGGACGTGCCTCCTCTCTAATCGGCGTCCTGCTTTTCACCCTTTACCTATTTGCCGACCTGCCCAAATATCCCATCATCACAGCACTCTATGCCCTTGTTTTATGCGGACTGCTGTTCACTTCATTCAAACGCGACATTTCTTTCATGGTGCGATTTCGGGCGTTTGGGGCGGGAATGTATGCGGTTGCGATCGTTGATATTCTCGGTTATGGGATCTGGGTGTTGGGGCCACTGTTTTTGATAGTCCTTTCAGTTTATGCGCTGACGCTCGTGGGAACACGGACAGGGGCGTTCACTATTTTGCTAGGCTCACTCACCATTTTTGCATTTGGCACGCTGATGAGCAGCGGCATGTATACGCCACCGCTCAGCCCTTTTGACCAAAGTGATCTGTCAATGATGAACAGTTTGATTTGGGCCTTGAACTATGCGTTTGCAGCCACGTTCGCCCTCGTCATCATCAATGCATTTCATGGCTTTATCCACCGTGCGTGGCAGCATGAACGGGGGGCGGTCATCGCGCTTAATCAGAAGGCCAGCCAGCTCCATGTGTCGCTCACCCGCGAAAAGCAGTTAGCGGTGGCGCTCCAGCAATCGCTAGACAACGAGCATCGCCTTAGCGAGTTGCGAACGCAAATTGTCAACACGATTTCGCACGAATTTCGCACGCCGCTGACTACGATTAGTTCCTCAAACGCGCTGCTGCAAAATTATTCTGAACGCATGTCGGCCGAAAAACAGGCCAAACTCTACCAGCGCGTCCAAGATGCAGTCAACCGCCTCACGCTCTTCATGGAAGACATCACAACCGTGATACGGGCGGATGAGATCGGCAAATCGTCGCAAATGACGACCATTCCAGTCAACGCCCTCGCACAGCAGCTTAAATCAGTGATTAGCAGACATCCACAGTACGCGAAAATGACTTTTCACTATGCGGCCGATGACGACACAACGTTCGGAACCGACCCCGCTTTAGTTTCTCAAGTGTGCCAAATTCTGATCGACAACGCAGCCAAATTCGAGTCATCCTACGTCGACATCCGCCTGCGCTACGAAAACAACCACCTCGTCCTAAAAATAACGGATGACGGCATCGGCATCCCCGCAAACGAGGAAGCCAACGTATTTGGTCTCCTCAATCGGGGCAGCAACACCGAATTTATATCGGGCTTAGGTATCGGCCTCTTTTTGGCAAAAAACATCGTGGAGTTGCTTAACGGCGAAATCACAATTGCCGACGATAAAAACACCGTTTTCATTGTTACCCTCCCAACGGCTCTACCGTCATCCTAGACCTTCAAACTACCTTTTCTACTTAACTCGCGCACAACACAGAAGTTATTTTTCTAGAGACTCGCAAACGAGGCCGTTTTCGTCAGCGTCTAGCCAATGAATGTCGCCAGCAGGTTCTAGGCAGTAGTCGTAACACGCTTGTGCGTCGGCTTTGGTGTCAAAATCGACACAACTATACAAATTTTTAGAGCAGCTACAGGGTGGAGATGTGGCGTTGAACGGTGTCGGGGTGGATGGGAATGGCTCGGCCGTTGGC
>JBMZDF010000578.1:0-3914 GCA_049614105.1 Promineifilaceae bacterium (SeqCode) | reverse complement strand
GCATCACAAACGTGGGCGGCACGGCGCTTCCCGAATATGGTGAAGCATCGGCATCGCCTGGGCGCAATCAGGACGGCAGCCTTTCTTTCTACCCGCCGACTGAAAAATGGGACGATTGGGTTGAATATGACGGCAAATCATGGCCGAAAAAGGTAGCCCGTCGCTACATGTTGATCCCAACCGTTTGCTTCAACTGCGAGAGCGGCTGCGGTCTGCTTGCCTATGTTGATAAAACGACGCTCGAAATCAAGAAGTTCGAGGGTAACCCGCTGCACCCTGGCAGTCGTGGTCGCAACTGCGCCAAAGGGCCAGCAACGCACAACCAAATTTATGACCCCGAACGTATCCTCTATCCGCTCAAGCGCGTTGGCAAACGTGGCGACGGACAATGGAAGCGCATTTCTTGGGAACAAGCGATAAGCGAAGTTTCTGACAAAATGCGTGCCAGTCGCAAAAAGCGCAAAGACGGCATCATGTATCACGTTGGTCGCCCGGGTGAGGACGGCTACACGAATCGCGTTGTGCAAAGTTGGGGCGTTGATGGACACAATAGCCATACAAATATCTGCTCCGCTGGCGCACGCTGTGGTTACTGGTTCTGGGGCGGCTTTGATCGCCCATCGCCTGACCACGCCAACGCCCGCGTCATTTTGCTGATTTCGAGCCACTTGGAAACAGGTCACTATTTCAACCCACACGCCCAGCGCATCATTGAGGCGAAGATGGACGGCGCGAAAATCATCACCTTTGATCCGCGTCTCAGCAACACCGCCAGCATGAGCGACGTGTGGGTTCCATCATGGCCGGGCAGTGAGCAGTCGATTTTGCTCTCGATGGCGAACTACATGATCCAAAATGACCTGTACAACAAAGAGTATGTGCGCCGTTGGGTCAATTGGGAAGAGACGTTGGGAGCAGTTGCTAGTGGCCAGTTGCTAGTAAATAGTGAAGCATTACGCGATGAGATCACGCAACACGCAACACGCAACACGCTAACCTTCAACTTATTTGATCGGCTCATGAAAGATACCTACGCCGAGTTTACATTTGAACGTGCGGCCGAAGAATCGCAAGTGCCGATTGAGCGCATTATTGAGTCAGCTAAAATTGTCTCCAAATGTGAAGGCAAACTGGCGACGCACACGTGGCGCAGCGCCAGCATCGGCAATTTGGGCGGTTGGCAAGTGGCTCGTTGTCTGTTTTTCCTCAACGTGTTGGTCGGTGCGGTCGGCAACCCTGGCGGGACAAGCGCCAACAGTTGGAATAAATTTAAGCCAAAAACGCACAGCACCCCACCCGCAGGCACGGCGTGGAATGAACTGCATCTGCCGCATGAGTGGCCGCTGGCGTTCTTTGAATTGAGCTTCCTGCTGCCCCACTATTTGGAAGAGGGGCGCGGCGATGTCGATGTCTACTTTACCCGCGTTTACAACCCGATGTGGATCAATCCCGACGGGTTTATGTGGCTCAAATCGCTGCGTGACGAGGAACAGATCAAGTGCCATGTTGCGCTGACGCCCACGTGGAATGAGTCAGCGTGGTTTGCCGATTACGTGCTGCCGATGGGTCACGCAGGCGAACGGCACGATTTGGTCAGTCAGGAAACGCACTCTGGACAGTGGATCGCGTTCCGCCAGCCTGTGCGCCGCGTGGCGATGGAAAAGATGGGCATCCCTATCGAGTTCACCCACGAAGCGAATCCGGGCGAGGTGTGGGAAGAAAACGAGTGGTGGATTCAGCTCTCGGCCCGTTTCGATGCGGACGGCAGCATGGGTATTCGCCAATGGTTTGAAAGCCCGTATCGCAAGGGCGAAATCATTACGGTTGATGAATATTATCGTTGGCAGTTTGAGAATGCGGTGCCAGGTTTGCCGGAGGCTGCGGCCGAAAAGGGCATGACGCCGCTCGAATATATGCGTGCCTTTGGCACGTTTGAGGTGACGGCAAACAACTATTTACCTTATGAAAAAGAGGTAAAGGGTTTGCACCCAGAGAACGGCGTACCTGCCAACTTTGAAGTCGACGACACAGAGCGCATCCACAAAGATGGCAGCGTCGTAGGCGTGATGATTGATGACGAGGCGAAGGTTGGGTTTAGTACACCAAGCCGCAAGCTCGAATTCTTTAGCCCGACGCTGCACGATTGGGGCTGGAGCGAGCGCGACTACACGATTCCATGGACGCTCAAGAGCCATGTGCATCCAGACAACATCGACATCAGCAAGGGTGAGATGTTGTTGCTGCCAAACTTCCGCCTGCCGACGCTGGTGCATACGCGCAGTGCGAATGCAAAGTGGCTGTATGAGATTAGCCATAAGAATCCGATTTGGATGCACCCGTCAGATGGCGAACGCCTTGGCGTGGGTAGCGGCGATTTGGTGCGCGTCGAGACGGAGATCGGCTACTTTATCGACCGTGCGTGGATTACGGAAGGGATCAAGCCGGGCATTATCGCGATGAGCCACCATTTGGGGCGCTGGCGTTTGCAGGATGGCAACAATATCGGGTCGGGTATGTCGAGTCTGGTTGAGCTAACCGAGGACGGCGTTGAGCATAAGCTGAACATTATCAAAGGTGCGGAGCCGTGGGACACGTTTGACCCCGATACGAGCCGCGTCTGGTGGAAGGATGTCGGCGTGCATCAGAATTTGACGCACGCGGTACATCCCGACCCCGTCAGCGGGGCGCACTGCTGGCTGCAAAAAGCGATCAACGTGCGCAAAGCTGGCCCCGGTGAGCAGCACGGCGACGTGTGGGTTGATACCGATCGCTCGATGGCGGTCTACGAAGAGTGGAAAGCCCTCACCCGCAGCGCCGTCGACCACAGCCCCGATGGCACGCGACGACCTTACTGGGTTAAGCGTCCGTTGAAGCCGAATATGAATGCTTATCAGTTGCCGAAAGTGCCATTTGGGAGAGAGTCGCTGTCATCAGGCATAGACTAACGTCTGTTATAATTCTTAAAAAAGGCCTACGCATGTAGGCTCTTTTCAAACCAACAGGATCGTCTATTTGTCAAGAGAATCTAGTGGTATATCGTCGAATTTTAGGGTGCTTTAACCCTTGCACACACTCAAATCTTTCTCTGTGACAAAGCACTACTCTAACTTTCAAGTCTTGCTTGAGAAGCTCTTCGTTTGCCAAGCACGCATTTTGAATAAGCCATCTCAAAAAATCAATTCTCTACTACACATTAAGAATGCACGACTAGCTATTACAACATACTTACACATAATGTGCTTGAGAGAGATAAGTAAGTTCTAGGGAGACAATAATGACTTCAAAACGTACGTATACGACGCGCGACACAAAGCTCCTTTGGGGGCGCTCAGGAGGGAAGTGTGCTTATCCAAATTGTCGGCAAAGTTTAGTTGAAATTGGCCCGAATGTTCTACTTGGGGAAATTGCCCATATTGTAGCCGCCAGTCCAAATGGACCTCGAGGCGACGCATCATACCCTCAGGATCGCCTGAACGCATATGAGAATCTAATCCTTCTTTGCCCAACTCATCATCGAAAAATTGACGACCAGAATTACATCGAGACTGCGGATGAATTAAGAAACTGGAAAAATGCACACGAGGCTTGGGTAGATCAGAAACTAAAGGAGGGAGAACCGTGGGAATCAAACATACAGCCTTATTATTACAATATTCCCAAATTGGGGATCTTAGCTGCACAATGCCAGATGATGATTGACACAGATACCCTAAATCAACACAGGAACTTAATTGATTTTGGATTTGAACTCTACAAGCCCCTCATTCAATTACACCAACTCCTAAAACGTATCAAGCCTCATGCGATTCCACTTCTTAAAATAGAAGATTTCTCAGATGATCTTGTCGGCTCCCTAATTTCCTTTGAGGGAGGTTTTCGGACCAAGGGGATTCCTGGGCCCCACAAATCTAGTA
>JBMZDF010000577.1:0-3919 GCA_049614105.1 Promineifilaceae bacterium (SeqCode) | reverse complement strand
GAAAAACAAAAGTCGAACAGCATTGTTTCAAGTGAGTCTCAGACAAACTGGGGCGAGGTGTTGATTGAAAATCTGATTCGTCTGTGTGGCATTTCGGCCGTTTTTATTATCGCGCTGATTTTCATCTTTTTGCTGCGCGAAGGGATTCCCGCTTTCGTTGGCGAAAGCGCAAGCGTGTTGCTAACCCCACGCTGGTATCCGATTGAAGGCAAGTATGGCCTGTTCCCCTTGTTGTCAGGCTCCCTGCTCGTCACCGTGGGCGCTGTGTCTATTGCATTGCCGCTGGGCCTCACAACCGCCATTTATCTGGGCGAGATTGCCCCACAGCGCCAGCGCGAACTGCTGAAACCGTTTATTGAAGTATTGGCAGGTATTCCGTCGATTGTGCTTGGCTTCTTGGGCTGGGTTGTATTGGCTCCGCTTGTTCAGCGTGCTGGTGCGCCGTCTGGGTTGACCGCCTTCACAGGGTCCTTGATTCTGGCCTACATGGCGCTCCCAACAATTATCAGCATTTCAGAAGATGCGCTTTACGCTGTACCGAAATCATATCGTGATGGGTCGCTTGCAATTGGTGCAACGCGCTGGCAGACGATTTGGCGCGTGGTATTGCCTGCCGCTCGTTCTGGTATCGTCACCGCCGTAATGCTCGGTATCGGCCGCGCAATCGGTGAAACGATGGCGGTTATGATGGTCACGGGTAACGCGGCCAACATCCCTGAGATGGGCTTTGGCGCGTTTTTCCAACCCGTGCGTACAATGACTGCGACAATTGCGGCCGAAATGGGTGAGGTGGCACAGGGCAGCGAACATTACAGCGTCCTGTTTGCTATCGGTATTTCACTCTTTGTCATCACCTTTATTTTGAACTCAATTGCATCTCGTTTCGTCGGCAACAAACGCCGCGCAGGAGGATCATTTTGAACCGACAGCAAACTGATGTTTTGGCAACGCGCCTCATTCAATTGTCCGCTTTCATCGTCGTTATTCCGATTCTGTTCGTTATTATTTTTGTGGTGGCGCAGGGAATTGGAACGCTCAGCCCTGAATTCATCACCGCGCCGCCGCGCAACGGCATGACCGAAGGTGGGATTTGGCCTGCGCTCTTAGGTACGCTGGTTTTGACCTTTGGAACCGCTGTTTTTGCGATGCCGTTAGGGATTGGGGCGGCGATTTACCTCGCAGAATATGCCCAAGATAATTGGATTACACGACAAATTCGGCTCGCCATTGTGAATTTGGCCGGCATCCCGTCGATTGTATACGGTCTGTTTGGCCTTGGCGCGTTTGTCCTGTTTCTCAACTTTGGCACATCAATCGTGGCTGGGTCGCTGACGTTGGGCATTTTGACGTTACCGATTGTAATTAGTACGGCCGAAGAGGCAATTTTGTCTGTTCCGCAGGAATTTCGCACGGTAAGCCTCAGCTTGGGTGCAACACGTTGGCAAACGATTCGCCATCAGGTGTTGCCCAATGCGCTGCCTGGCATTATCACAGGCGTGATTCTTGGTCTGAGCCGTGCCGCAGGGGAGACTGCACCGATTCTGTTTACCGTTGCGGCGTTCTTCTTGCCAGAACTGCCAAAGTCTGTGTTTGACCAGACGATGGCGCTGCCTTATCACCTTTTCGTTATCTCGACGCAGGTGCCAGGGATGCCGCTTGGGATTCAATACGGAACCGCGCTTGTGCTGCTGATTTTGGTGCTGATTTTGACGGCAACGGCGGCAACTATCCGCAACGGAATGCGACGTCGACGTGAGTGGTAAAAGAACTATTGGGTGGTGAAGGGCGACAAGTGAATGTGGCAGGTTGTGACCTTGCATTCGTGATTTGCACTTCTTCATTTCTGCTTTTTGTATGAATGCGAAACTAGAAATTAACGATTTGTCTTTTACGTATGCGGACGGCACGCTGGCGTTAAACAAGATTAATTTAGAAATTCGGCCGAATGAGATTTTTGTCCTCTTTGGCCCCTCTCGTAGCGGCAAGACAACGCTGCTGCGACTGATGAACCGCCTGTCTGATCTGATTGACGGTGGCAAACGGACGGGTGACATTTTGTTTGATGGGGTGTCGGTTTTCGGCCGAAACGTCAACGTCACCACCTTGCGGCGACGCATCAGCATGGTGTTTGCCGTCCCAACCCCGCTGCCCGGCTCTATTTACGACAATATGACTTACGGCTTGCGGATGGCTGGGCAAACAAACACGAATTTCTTGGCCGAGCGTGTCGAAACGGCGCTGCAACAAGCTGCCCTGTGGGATGAAGTAAAAGACCGTCTTGACAAATCAGCCTTTGCGCTCTCTGGCGGACAGAAGCAACGGCTTTGTTTGGCTCGCAGCTTGGCGCTAGAGCCAGATATTGTGTTGCTCGATAACCCTACATCTGGTCTTGATCCGCTCTCAACCGCGACGGTTGAAGAATCACTGTATCAGCTCAAAGAGAAATACACCATCATCATGGTTCCGCACAGCATCCAACAGGCAACCCGCGTGGCCGATCGTGCCGCCTTTTTGCTGGGTGGCGATCTGATTGATGTTGGGGGAAAGCGCCAAATTTTCATCAACCCGAATAACAAGCAGACGGAAGATTACATTACTGGGCGGTTTGGATAAAATAGGACGGCTCTTTAAGATTTAGAAGCGTATTTCATAGACGTTTAGACGAGGTGATTTTTTGCCACCCATAGTTTCTAAGCCTCTGTAGCGAATAAATTTCATGACACAAGAGATCAAAATTCACGTTGAAGGACTCGATTTTTATTACGGGGACTTTCAGGCGCTGAAACAAATTAATTTAGAAGTCGTTCGTAATCAAATTACGGCGTTGATCGGCCCCTCTGGCTGTGGGAAATCGACCTTTTTGCGCGTTCTGAACCGCATGAATGATACGATTGCAGGCACACGGGTTGAGGGCAACGTCTTGCTCGATGGCGAGGACATTTATGCGCCATCGGTCGATGTGGTGGATCTGCGTCAGCGGATTGGGATGGTGTTCCAAAAGCCGAATCCGTTCCCGCAAAGCATTTATAACAATGCCGCATATGGCCCTCGTATTTTGGGCTGGAAAAATGTAGATACGATTGTTGAGCAGAGTTTGCGAGACGTTGGTTTGTGGGACGAGGTGAAAGATAAGCTTTCCTCGCCAGCGTTGGCGCTCAATCCTGGGCAGCAGCAACGGTTATGCATTGCGCGTACTATTGCAGTGAAGCCTGAGGTGATTTTGATGGATGAGCCTTGTTCGGCGCTTGATCCTGTCGCAACGCTGCGGGTGGAGGAGTTGATGCGTCAACTTTCGGCCGAATACACAATCGTCATCGTCACGCACAGCATGCAACAAGCGGCCCGCGCCTCAGATAGAACGGCGTTCTTCTGGCTCGGTGAGGTGATTGAGTTTGGCGATACACCTTATCTATTCACCAATCCGCAAAACGAACTGACCGAATCCTATATCACAGGCCGACGCGGTTAATGTGGCTGGCAATTTACAAAGCGCGTCAATCGATGGGGAACCTTTTCCCAATCCCTCCCCATCGATTCCAAATAGCCACACGCGGCCTGTTTTTCTGAGATTGTTTCACAAATGCTTGCCGAGCATCAATCCAAACTCACCCCCCTCGATTTTGTGGTAGCCAATATGATAATAAAATGCGACGGCGTTTGCATTGTTGACTGAGACGCCTAGATGAACGGCACTTGCGCTAAGGTCGCGTAATTTGTCCCAAAAAGTGTGCATCAATTTGCGGCCCCAGCCCTTTTTTTGACCAATGGGCAACAGGTCGATATGCAGATGGGCTGGGTACGCTTCCAGCCCTTTTTCAGGCGCGGTGCCGCGATGGATTTCATTAATGAGGTTGCGGTCGCTGGCCGTCCAGCGTTGGTCGTCCTCGGCCGGTTTAGGGTAACGGGCGCGTAGGGTTGG
>JBMZDF010000576.1:0-3924 GCA_049614105.1 Promineifilaceae bacterium (SeqCode) | reverse complement strand
GTCGCTCAGGCTTCGACTGGCTCAGCCACCGCTCTTTACTCAAATGAAACACATCTATTTATTATTGCGCTACAGCTTAACCGTCTGCCCAAGGCTTTTGGCGATCTTCATTTCAAGGTGTTCTTTGGCAAGTAGCGGTGGGTATTTGGGCGGGTTGTCAACATCTTGGCAGGAGTCGATACAGGCGATGAGTGCGTCGGGGTTGGGATTATGAAAAAAGGCGATTGACTGGCGACGTTTGCCCGCTGTGTCAGGATGGCGCACCACGCGGTGCAGCGTCGAGATCCAACGGTCGTTTGTCCAGTTCATCATGAGATCGCCAATGTTGATAATAAAATGTTCGGGTGGCGCAACCACGTTGACCCATTCGCCGCTGCGGGATTGTGCTTGCAGACCGCGTGAGTCGGGCGACCAGAGAATGGTCAGCGTGCCGTAGTCGGTGTGAGCGCCTGCGCGTGAGGGGCTTGTTTCGGCCGAAATTGCAGGATAATTCAACAAACGCAGAATCGTCCGCGCATCATCAATTTTGTCCTCAAACCAATCCTCTGGCAGCTCAAGCGCCAGCGCAAACAGGCGCATCAAATCGCGTGCCAGCGCAATCAGTTGGGTGAAATATGCGCCGCTTTCTTGTCGCAGTTCGGCCGAAACAGGCCACATCCCATCCACAATGGGGAGCGTCAAATTCAGCGACTCCTTAACATCAACCACCTGTGCATCATCCAAACTCGCCGCCAGATTTTCCCCATCAGGGCCAAGATACCCCATGCCGTCCTGCCGCTTCAACAGATGTTTCGCAGACAGCCCGCGATCAAAAAATGCCCCAGCCGCCGCATTCGCCGCCACAATCTGATCAAGCGAGATACCGTGTCCGCTAATCGTAAAAAAGCCAATTTCTTCACAGGCACGACCAATTTGCTGCGCAACGCCAGCTTTGTCGCTACCATCAAAATAAGGGGTCAAGTCGATAATGGGAATGTGTGTCATATGTGAGTGGTGAGTGGTGAAAGATGAATTGCAGAGATGTTGACAAACAATCACCAGTCATAAGGTTTTGATTGAAAATCGGCCGAAGCTTCACTAATTTGCCGCTTTTTTCTTCCCAATACATTACCAAAAAATTGCGATACGCCAAGGTTTGTACGCTTGCATACGTTAATCGGTTAGGATAAGTGTTATTGTTCGCTCGTTTGCGCCCAAAGGTGCAGACGGAATTGCCAAATGCCTATGATGCGTCTAGTAGAAACGTTATACATTATCAATATCACCCTACTGGCCCTTTATGGCTTCAATACCTTGCTGCTTACTTGGCTCTATCGACGTCGCAAACAAACGCACAGTTCGCCCCCGCTTTTTTCAGAAACGCTTCCACTAGATGCTTATCCCAGCGTTACCGTGCAACTCCCAATCTATAACGAGCGCCACGTTGTTGATCGTCTGATCGATGCGGCGACCGAGCTTGATTGGCCTGCCGATAAGCTGCAAATTCAGATTCTAGACGACTCAACTGACGAGACGCGCGAGATTATTGCGGCGGCGGTTGCGCGGTATGTGGCGCGTGGGGTCTCAATTCAACATCTACACCGAACCGATCGCAGCGGTTTCAAGGCTGGGGCGCTACAGGCGTCGTTGTCATCTGTGACGGGTGAGTTTGTGGCAATTTTTGACGCTGACTTTGTGCCACAGGCGAGCTTTTTGAAGGAGTTGATGCCGCACTTTTCGGCCGAAAATATCGGCTGTGTTCAATCCCGCTGGGGCCACCTCAACGCTGACTTTTCGCTGCTCACCCGCGTTCAGGCGCTCGGCATCGACGGGCACTTTATTATTCAACAAACAGTACGTGACCAGATTGGCGCGTTTTTCAACTTTAACGGCACGGCGGGCATTTGGCGGCGCGACTGTATTGAGGATGCGGGCGGTTGGGAACATGACACCCTTACCGAGGATCTTGACCTGAGCTATCGGGCGCAGCTACGCGGCTGGCGACTCGCTTATCACGGTGGTTTGGTTGTGCCAGGCGAGCTGCCTGTACAGGTTGATGCGTTTAAGCGTCAGCAGTTCCGTTGGGCAAAGGGCAGCATCCAGACGGCAGTGAAACTGCTTGGGGTGCTTTGGCGTTCGGCCGAACCATTATGGCGTAAAATATTGTCAACGTTCCATCTGACTAACTACGCCGTTCATCCACTAATGTTGATGAACCTAGTTCTCATCCTGCCAATGACGCAGTCACCTAGCCCGATTTTGCGCATCACGCTGATGCTCACCTTTGCAACTATTGGCCCACTTTTTATGTATTTCACCGCACTCCAAGCGCGTCAATCCAGTTTTTGGTCTGGGTTGGGGCAATTGGGCGCGTTAACCGCCCTTGGCACTGGCCTATCGCTCAACAACAGCAAGGCGGTGTTTGAAGCGATCTTTGGCGTGCAAAGCGATTTCAAGCGCACGCCTAAATTTGCTGTTGTTGAGTCTGCCAACAACTGGCAGCAAAGCAGCTATCGACTACCCACCAACCCAATCGTTTGGGTTGAGGTGCTGATCGCCCTCTACGCGATTTCACTCCTCATTTGGAACCTGACCGCAGGGACATGGTGGCTGGGCGTTTGGCTGCTGCTCTACGCTTGTGGCTATAGCTATGTTGCGGGGCTTGCGTTTTTGCAAGCTAGACAAGCGAGACGGAAGAAGTAGGGGAAATGGAGAATATTGAATGAAAAATGGAAGATGAAGAAAATAAGCCACCTAATGTGTTTTCTTCATTCACAATTCTTCATTTCCCCCCTGTTTTATGACTATTTTTCTTGCCATTTTTGCCGGAATCGGCCTTGGATATATTCTTGAGCGTGGGGACTTTTGTTTTCATAGCACCATGCGCGGGCTGTTTCGGCAGCCGGCCGAACTTGATCTGTTTCGTGCCTACCTGCTAACGTTGTTGATCGCCGTCCCGTTGGTTAGCCTCATGCGTTGGATAGGGTGGATCGATCCTTGGGTTGCACCTTTTTCGCCGGGGGCCAATATGGTTGGCGGCATAATTTTTGGTGTCGGCATGGTCATCGCGGCCACCTGCATCACAGGTCTATTTTATAAGCTAGGTCATGGCATGCTTGGCACGATGATCGCGCTTATCACTTGGGCAGTTGGCGACGTATTGGCATATCGAGGGCCGCTGTCCAGTTTGCGCGATACGCTCAACGCCAACCCGCTTACCCGCTCAGGCGAACAGATTGCACTGCCAACGCTGCTCGGTTCGGCCGCACCGTTCCTCCTCGCACTGGTTGGAGCAGCTATCGCATTTTATCTTTGGCAATCACCGCGTGGCGATCGTCAAAAATATTGGGGCTGGCTCCCTCTAGGCATTGCAACAGGGCTATTTACCTCTGGCGCATGGCTACTCGCCCGCAACGGTGGTTCCAACTACCCCTACGGCACATCAAGCGTGCCAACTCAAATTTTTGACGCCATCACCACAGACAGCACGCTTTCCGTTTGGATTCCGCTGTCACTCGTGACAATTGTGTTCGGCGCACTGCTCGCCTCCTACCTATCAGGCACACTCTGGGTGCGTGGCGAAACCATCGATCGTTATGCCGAACTAGCCACAGGCGGGCTGCTCATGGGCATTGGCGCAGGTATTGCTGGCGGTTGCAACTTGGGACACTCGCTAATCGGTGTGCCATTGCTCTCGCTCGGCAGCATCGCCACCACCTTTTCAATGGCGCTCGGCGTGTTTGTTGCTCATCAAGCGAAACAAATGTGGGCAGCACGTTATTTTGAATAATTAACGGTGAACAATGAATAATTAATGGCGAATGTTGCTAATGACAGGTCATTCATCATTCTCCGTTCATCGTTAATTATTTACGAGTGTGTTTCAAATGGGTTGATGACGATAACGTAGACTGAGCTTGTCGAAGTCGTAGCAGCGTGTCGCTC
>JBMZDF010000575.1:0-3926 GCA_049614105.1 Promineifilaceae bacterium (SeqCode) | reverse complement strand
AGACGCGCCCAATCGGCCGTCATGAAGTCCTCAGTTGTGACCGAACGCAGCGCGATACACTCTTGATAGGTGCGCCCATCCCCCATCACGCCCACGCTTTTGACGTTGAGCAACACGGCAAACGATTGTTGCGTGCCGTGCCGTAGCAGACCTGCCTCACGTAGTTCGCTGGTGAAAATAAAGTCAGCATCCCGTAGGCGTTCCAGCCGTTCCCATTTAAGCTCGCCCAGACAGCGGATCGCAAGCCCTGGGCCGGGGAAAGGCTGCCGCCAAACGATGCTGTCGGGTAAACCAAGCGCCGTTCCAATCTGGCGTACTTCATCTTTGAACAGCCAGCGCAGTGGCTCCACTAGCTCAAACTGCATATCGTCTGGGAGTCCGCCCACGTTGTGATGCGTTTTGATGGTGTGTGCCTCTGACTTGTCGCTGGCCGCACTTTCGATCACATCAGGATAAATGGTCCCTTGCGCAAGAAAATCAATTTGACCGAGCTTACGTGCTTCGCGTTCAAAAATGCGGACAAACTTCTCGCCAATAATTTTGCGCTTGCGTTCAGGATCGGTGATGCCATCGAGCGCGTCCAGATATTCCTCGACCGCATTGACCGCGATCAGGTTCATCTCTTGCTCACGTTCAAACGTCTGGACAACCTGCGCCGCCTCGTTTTTACGCAGCATGCCGTGATCGACAAATACGCAGGAAAGCTGATCCCCGATCGCACGATGAATCAGCGCCGCCACAACGGAGGAATCGACGCCGCCGCTTAGCCCCAGCACGACGCGCCCGTCGCCTACCTGCGTCTGAATCGCTTTGACTGATTCTTCGATAAAGTTGGCGGGTGTCCAGTCGGGGTCAACACCGCAAATGTTGACGACAAAATTGCGCAGCAGGTCGCGCCCGTGGGGGGTATGAACCACTTCGGGGTGGAACTGCACCGTGTAGTAGTTGCGGCTGAGATCGGCCGAAGCTGCAAAGGGCGAATTGCCAGAATGCGCTAAGGGCTGAAACCCTGGTGCAAGTGTTTCGACTTTGTCACCGTGGCTCATCCAAACGCTGAACTCATCAGGTAAATTGCTAAATAAGGGGGAGCCTGCTGCATCGATTTGCACGCTTGCAGGGCCATATTCGCGCCGCTGACTGCCTGATACTGTGCCGCCGAGCTGATGCATGATTAACTGCATCCCATAGCAAATGCCAAGTACAGGAACCCCACTTTCTAGCACATAATTTGGCAACGTGGGTGCGCCTTCATCATAGACGCTGTTGGGACCGCCGCTCAAAATGATGCCGCGTGGATTGAGCGCCATGACGCGCTCTGCATCAGCCCGCCATGAGAACATTTCGCAATAAACATTGGCTTCCCGCACACGGCGAGCGATTAACTGTGAGTATTGTGATCCATAGTCAAGAATAACGATTGTATTTTGGGTCATAGGGGTCAGATTATAACCGCTACTGCCGACATCGTTGGTAAGTATCTATTGCCTGTTTTTTTTCCACCATAGGACTATTAGTGTCAACTTTTTGATGTCTTTATTTGTTTATCTTCTTTATACTTGTGCAAGGGTAACGAGAGCGCTTCTCACCCATATTGAAAAATCAAATAAGTCGTATTCGTAGCGATATGCTTGTTGGATGGTTGTTATTTAATTGGGCTGATTGAATTGCATTCGGCCGAAATAGCTTTCCATCTGTCTTGGAGGTTATATATGGATCAACGTAAATCGATCATTCTGTTTGTTATGTCAATTGTTGCGTCTTTTCTGCTTGTGCAAGCAGTAGACGCAAACGACGGGCGTATCGCTGGTGGGGAAGAGGCTACCCCAGGCGAATTTCCATGGATGGTATCTGTTCAGACAATGGGAGGCTACCATTACTGTGGTGCTACACTCATTGCACCTGAATGGGTATTAACCGCCTCGCACTGCATCTACGGCGAGAGTGCAGGCCAAGTGAAAGTTGTAATCGGCCGACACGACCTGACGACTGGCGAAGGCCAAACGGTTAACGTAGCGCGGATTATTATGCACCCCGACTATGGCATCACGCTTGATAATGACATCGCGCTGTTGAAGTTAGCAAGCCCTGTCAACGACGTGGCCCCCATCGGATTGGTGACGGCTGGGATGGGTGTAGATGATGTTGGTAAAGCGGCAACAATTTCTGGCTGGGGCGCATGGTCATCTGGTGGTTCACCCCTTGATAAGCTCCGAAAAGTGACCGTGCCGATTTTGAGCAACACCGATTGCAACAGCAACTACAATGTAAAAATTAAGATGGATATGATCTGCACTGGGCTGGATGAAGGCGGCAAAAATCCATGTCACGGCGACAACGGCGGCCCGATGATGGTGCGCAATGCGGCTGATGATGGTTGGCTACAGGCCGGCGTTGTTAGCTGGGGCCTTGGCTGTACATCCGCAGATCGCCCTGGCGTTTACGCACGTGTTACGGAATTCACCGGCTGGATTGATGCCCAAATAAATGGGGTTGAACCTCCGCCACCTGCGACCGAGGAAACGGTTGAAGGTGAGGTGACGGCAATTTCGGCCGAAAGTATTACCCTCAACATCTCCATAACCGCCCGCACCGCACAAACCTTTGTGATTGACAGCAATACTTCCGTTGACGGGTCGCCAGAAGTAGGTAATAAGGTGCGTGTTCGTTACGACACGACAACCAACACCGCTGTGCGAATTCGCGTTCTGGACGATGGCGGCTGGCAATTTGAAAGCGCACGCGGCACGGTAACCGCGATTGATGCGAACGGCTTGACGGTGGATGTTGAAACCCAAACGGGTATTGCCTCAGAACAGTTTAGCATTGACGAGAACACATGGATGCTTGCCACGCCTGACGTTGGCGATCAGGTTCGCGTGGATTATGATCCAACGACGCGATTTGCCTACAGCGTAGCCGTTTTGGGCGGTGGCTCTGGAACTGGCACAAGTATGCGTGTGCGCGGCGTTGTGACCGCCATTGACGCAACAAGCATCAGCATCGAGACAGAAACCGCCACCCGTGTTGCGGTTGAAACCTACATCATTGACGATGCAACCCACATGCGCGACATGCCAGAAGTGGGAGACAACGTTCGTGTTCGCTACAACACGGAAACCAATGTCGCCATTCGTATCGCTGTTATTCATAATGGTGGTGGGGGCAGCATGTATGAACGTGTTGAAGGCACGGTGCTTGATATTTCTGACAACA
This sequence comes from Promineifilaceae bacterium (SeqCode), assembly GCA_049614105.1. Taxonomy (GTDB): domain Bacteria; phylum Chloroflexota; class Anaerolineae; order Promineifilales; family Promineifilaceae; genus CALECP01. Next base: position 713 of record JBMZDF010000575.1, on the reverse strand, counting down.
GTATCACTATTGAAGCTGTAGAGAGTGCCTACCGCACCAGTGAGCCGCTGGTCACCGTTTATGCGATTGACGGCATGACGTGGATGCCTGAAATGGTGGCGGTAGACGATTACGTTCGCATTGTGGCCGACGCTGAATCACAAACCGCGCTGAGCATTCACCGCATGGACGGTGGTGAGCCACCTGTCAACACCTATGATCGCGTGCGCGGCAAGGTGACCGCGATTAGCGCCCTGAGCATTACAATTGAAACAAGTGGTGTTCATCATCGTGATGCGGCAATGACCTTTACAATTGATGCTAACACGGGCATTGAAGGCGATCCAGAAGTCGGCGATCGTGTTCGTATTGAATACAGCACTGAGACAATGCTGGCGTTGAGCATCCGCGTGGTGGGTGACGATGGCGGCTGGCCAGGTTGGCCAGGTCAAGACGAATACGTTGAGATTACTGGCACGGTTGAAGCGATCTCTGATGAAGCGTATACGGTAGATGGCGTTGCGTATGCGATTAGCCAAGACACTTATGTCGAAGGCGATCCCGCGATTGGCGATGTTGTTTACATCTTTGCCGAAGTCAACGAGGACGGCACGTTTACCGCTCTGTACATCGCACCTTATGAAGACGATTTAGGCGGCGGCGAAGAATATGAGTTTGACTGGGGCGGAATGGTGACAGCAATTGACGCTGACAGCATCACGGTCAACAATGTC
>JBMZDF010000574.1:3732-3952 GCA_049614105.1 Promineifilaceae bacterium (SeqCode) | reverse complement strand
GAAGTCGTCGGCCGTTATGAAGCGGACAATATTGTTGATCAACCAGCTTCTGGTGATTCAGATTAGACGACAAAAGGGGTTGGGTGGAAAATTCGGCCGAATTTCCCCAAACAACTACCCACTTCTAACATTCATCCTCATCCTGTTTTTAGGGGCAAGCTGCGACCAACAAGCCGCTGCCCCTTCTGCCACCCCCTCCCTCACCACGCTGGCCCAAGCC
>JBMZDF010000574.1:0-3722 GCA_049614105.1 Promineifilaceae bacterium (SeqCode) | reverse complement strand
CAGTTGCCAAACCCACAGCGACCGCAACGGCGTTGCTCACGCCCACCCCCTCGCCAACCGCTGAGCCAACGCAAACCCCAACGCTGACCCCAACGCCGATCAGCGTGAGCGAACCCTGTGGTCAACAGTTGCCCATCCGTCTGCCAGCAGAACAAAGCACGCACGAATGGAACGTACCGCCGCTCGCCGACAACATTATCCCGAATGATGTGCTTCCTGCGCTCGAATACTTTTTTGCAAACCCCAACAGCGTCAGTCTGACCGTCTATCGATTGGGGTATGAGGGCATCGGGTTTTATCACAACGCCGATCAGCCCATGCCACTTGCGTCTGTTTCAAAGCTGATCGAACTGGTCGCCTATGCAAATGCGGTCGAGGCGGAAACGGTTGATCCGCTGCAAACAGTCGAGGTGGACGATCTCAATCGCTATTATCTGCCACGTTCAGATTTGGGCGCACACAACGCATCGCTGCGCGAATTGGATAGCACGACCCTGACCTTAAATGATGTCGCATGGATGATGATTCGCCACAGCGCCAACAGCGCATCTGACTATCTACACGACAAACTGGGACAAGCGGTCATCGAGCAAACAGCGGTCGAGCTTGGGTTTACGAAGCACAGTGCGCCTTGTCCTTGGATCGGCCGATTTTTGACAATGGGCAATCCAACCCGCACATCGTCCAATATCGCCGCAATCGAACAATTAACGACCAGCCCCGACCGCTATGCAAATGAGGTTGTATGGCTCAGCGACCAATACACAACGGATGCTCAATTTCGCCAAACCGCCCAACGCTACTGGGCCAATCGTCAAGCACCCTTGAACGCTCAACGCGCCTTCATCGAACAGCTTGAAACACGCGGCACAACACGCGAATATGCTCACCTGATGGCACAGCTCGTGACGCAACAGGCTGGCAACGCAGCAACCCGCGAACTGCTCAACTGGCCGCTTGAGCAGTTTACGAGCAACAGCGAACGATACGCCAGCATCGGTTACAAAAACGGCACGTTCCCCGGCGTGCTCACAACCGTGTATTATGCTGAGCCATATTGGGCAGACACCCCGATTGTGCTTGCGCTTTTCTTTAACGACATCCCGAACCGAACCTACCAAGGTTGGCGGCGCAGTTTCCCCCATGACGACATGGCACACTGGCTCATGAGCAACCCCAGCGCCATCCACATCATGCACGTGCTACGAGACAGCGCAGAAAAGAAGTAATCCAAATTAAACACAACCCTCTCTTCATTCTTTATTCTCCCTTCCCCCTTCCCTCTTATGGATACCAACACAAAAAGCGCCTACAATACACCCTATGCCTCGCAAAAAACGTAACACAGTCTATTCAACTGATAATCAAGAGATGGCCCGTATTCGACGACGCAAACAGGACATGCGGCGACCAATCCCCGTTCGTAGCAAACCGCCTAGCGAACAAATGGTGCGTATCAAGCGCGAAACCAAGGGGCGCGGGGGTAAAACGGTGACGGTTCTGTACGATTTGGTGCTGTCAGAGGCAGATATGAAGACGTTGGCAAAGCGGCTCAAGCAAGTTTGTGGTACAGGTGGTGCTGTCAAAGAGAAAGAGATCGTCATTCAAGGGGATAATCGAGACAAAGTTTCGGCCGAATTAACACGCCAAGGATACAAGTTCAAGTTCGCTGGCGGTTGATACAACAGAAAAGAAATCAAACAATTAAGTAAATAATTTTCGGCCGAAAATAGGACCCAACTAACCATGTCTGCACCCAATAGTCCCTACCTCGAAGGCAATTTTGCCCCCGTTCGCGAAGAAATCACCGTTGACAACTTGACCATCATTGGCGAGCTGCCGCCCGAAATCAACGGCATGTTTGTCCGCAACGGCCCCAACCCACAGTTCCAACCCAGCGGCAACTATCACTGGTTTGATGGCGACGGCATGCTGCACGGTGTGCGCTTGCAGGACGGCAAAGCCTCCTATCGCAACCGCTTCATCCGCACCCAATGTTTTGAATATGAAAGCGATGCGGGCAAACCATTGTGGGGCGGCATGCTTGACAAACCCTCCTTCCGTTCGTTGTTTCGGCCGCCGCACGGCCTCATGATGAAAAACACGGCCAACATCGCCCTAACGTGGCACGATGGGCGCTTGCTCGCGCTGTGGGAACAAGGCGATCCGCACGAAATTTCTGTGCCGGGCCTCGAAACAGTTGGCCCCTATACCTACAATGGACAGCTCACCCATGCGTTTACCGCCCATCCAAAAATCGATGCGGTGACAGGTGAGATGATGTTTTTCGGCTACGGTATCGGCAAACGGGAAAAGGTGCATTACAGTGTGGTTTCGGCCGAAGGCGAGATCCTACGCACCGTGCCAATTCATATCCCCAAAGCGGTAATGATGCACGACTTTGCCGTCACCGAAAACTACACCATTTTCATGGATTTGCCGCTTGAATTTAACATGCTCGGCATGCTGCGTGGCAAGGACTTCTTCCGTTTCAACCAAAACCGCCCCTCACGCTTCGGCATCATGCCGCGCCACGGCGATGGCACCCAAATTCGTTGGTTTGAAGGGCCGCCCTGTTTTGTCTATCACACCGTCAATGCGTGGGAGGAAGGCAACAACGTTGTGCTGGTTGGCTGTCGGATGGAGAAAACAGATGTCATTGCCCCCCCGCCAGGTCACTCAACCAAAACGGCAGGCCACTCGATGAAAATTGAAACGAGCAGCAAGCCGCAAAATCTGGCGCATCTGCACCGCTGGACATTTAACCTGATAACGGGGCAAATGCATGAGGAACAACTTGATGATCGCGTGGCGGAGTTCCCACGCTACAACGAGGATCTGACGGGGCGACGCAATCGCTACAGCTACACGGGGCATGGCACGATGCCTGAAGCGGGCAAAGGTCAGCTTTTCTACGGGCTGATCAAATATGATTTGCAGACTGGCACAAGTATGGAGCACAGTTTCGGCCGAAATCGCTACGGCGGAGAAGCTGCCTTCATCCCCCACCCTGACGCTTCGGCCGAAGATGACGGCTGGCTCGTTACACTTGTCTTTGACCAAGAAAGCGAACAATCTGAACTGGTGGTCGTGCATGCCCAACACCTCGACCAGCCACCCGTCGCCCGCGTTCTAATTCCCCAGCGCGTGCCGTATGGCTTTCACACCATTTGGATTGACGACGCGCAAATGGGATAGTGATTCGGCCGAAAACAAGAAACCAATGCCAAGCGTTGGGGAAAAAGAAATGGGTGTTTCATTTGAGTAAAAAGCGGTGGCTGAGCCTGTCGAAGCCTGAGCGACATGCTGCTACGACTTCGGCAAGCTCAGTCTACATTATCGTCACCAACCTATTTGAAACACACCTAAAGAAATAAAGGGTGCGCTTTTTTCTTTGTTCTTCATTCTCCATTTCTTCCACCCCACTCTCGTTCCACTGCTCTGCGGTGGAATGCCACTTTTTCCGCTCTGCGGATTCTTCTCTGTCTGGTCTCTTTTTTCCCATCACTTCCAAAAGTCGTGTCGTCAAAACTCTTCAACCGCGTTTATTTAAGTAGATAAGCCAAAATCGTTACGCCAGTTAAACCGATTTGTCTTATCTAAACATTTTTAAATTCAATAGTTGTGCCAGTAATATGAGACCACCTCTTGGGGTGGTTTCTTTTTTTCCATCACTTCCAAAAGTCGTGTCGTCAAAACTATTCGACCGCGTTTATTAAGTA
>JBMZDF010000573.1:0-3962 GCA_049614105.1 Promineifilaceae bacterium (SeqCode) | reverse complement strand
ACTTACCTTGTCAGAAGATAAGCTGCTGGGGTGGCCCGCTTGGGTTCAAGGGGTTGAATATCCAGACTGTCCTGAGTGTGGAGAAATCATGCACCTATTATTTCAACTAGACTCTGAGGACAACCTGCCGTATATGTTTGGTGACGTAGGATGTGGTCATATAACAATATGTCCAAAGCATCAGCATCAGTTGGCATTCGGATGGGCTTGTTCCTAGTAGAGGCTAAATCCAGCACAATAAGCCCCTATGTCTCAAGAATCCATTAGAGCAATTGAACAGCATCTACCAGCAGGTCACACGCTACCTGCACAGTTTGAGGCACTTTTCTCTACTGAGCTGCCAGCTTCTATTGAATGGAACGACTTTGAACATTACGCACTTAAACCATCTGCTAGTCAGGAAGCCGTTCCGTTTCTGAGACTGTCTGATGGGGGGCTTATCGCGTTCTGGTTTTGCGACGGCTTCACCCCTATCGTTCACATCGGGGCGCACGCCGAGTTGAAGGTACTTGCAACTGATTTCGGCCGATTTCTAACCGCAATCAACCAAGAAGAAACGGGGCTAAGCGAATTCGACGACGCTGAACCACCGTTACGACTCCCAACCGTAACGGGGCGACAGCCCCCTCATGGGGATATTGCCTCGTTACAAACAGACCTCGAACTGTGGTTTGAACGTCACACCTCGTTGCAGAAACCGACCGTTTCGGCCGAATCAGAAACAGTACGCTTACAACTGTTCACCATTTCACAAACGCTGATTCGCGACGGCTACTCCAAAAGTTATACGCTGGATTCCCTCTGGTGGTTTATGTATTTTCAAATCACCGTCACAACAACAGGAATCAATGTCACATATCTAGATCATGGAAAATGGGGCGACGTGCCGCCCCAATATAAACTTCGCCCTCTGATCGTTAACCTGCTGGCGTTTGTGAAACACAAAGACAAAGCGCACTATGAGCTATCTGTCGACTGTAGTGGGCGTGTCTCGGTGAACGGAGATAAAGAGCTGTTGCTTCTTTCACCAGATGGCGTCGATTAATCCTTAACAAAGACCTCAGAGGTTTGTTGTCATCCCCTCTGGTTTGCGCATAAAAACCTCTGAGGTTTGAGGAATTAGAATGACCCATTCGGAAAAAAAACTTCCCGTTGATCTACTAACCGTTTTCGGAATTGCACTACTTGTTGTCAGCCTTAACGTAACCAAACATGAGGCTGTTCACGCGCTGACGTGCTTCGTGACAGGCGGCACGATGCTGGAATTTTCAGCACAACATATCCACTGTGCCTCGCTTTCAGTTACTGCCGGCAAGTGGGTATCCGCCAGTTCAGCAATTGTTGATCTTCTAATCGGTATAGGGTTGTATCGTTGGCTGCAAAAACCCAGAGGGGTAGATGCACCGACTAAGTTTGCTATTTGGCTATTTACGCTCGCCAGCCTGACAGGTGGTGCTGGGTATCTTGCGTTTTCGGGCATCATCGGCATTGGGGACTATGCTAATGTGATTGAAGGATGGCAACCCGAATGGCTATGGCGCACGCTGATGTCAATTGTTGGCCTTATCCTGTTCACACTGTGCGTGGCGGCTGCGCTGAAGCTTGTGGGGCAATTTATAGGGGGCACAGACAAAAAAGAGCAAGTCGGCCGATTACAGCGCGTCGGTATGACAGCTTATGTCGGCAGCATCGTTCCCGCCGTTGCCGCTGGTTTCTTTAATGAGTATGGTATTACTGGACTTCCTGCGGTTGCAGGTATTGTTGCCGTACTTGGGGCTGGATCGCCACTACTATGGATGGCGCAATGGTTTCAAGCCGACATGTTTGAAAAGCGGTCATCCATAACCAACCTAACGTTTGAACGTAGTTGGACCTACATCATTGCGGGCTTAATCGCCGTCTCGCTCTACGCCTTCGTACTTGGCCCAGGCATTAAATTCTAGACCGTCGTTGGGACGAAACCTCTCATGATGGAAAATAGGCTTCCTAACTAGGGTGGATCAAGAAGAGCGACCTTAAATAGATCGCTCTTACAGATGGGTATGTTTCATTTGAGTAAAGAACGGTGGCTGAGCCAGTCGAAGCCTGAGCCAGTCGAAGCTTGAGCAACACGCCGTTACAACTTCAGCAAGCTCAGTCTACATTATCATCACCAGCCCATTTGAAACACACCCCTTACAAATCAACCCTTGAGGACCGTATCAATTTTACAAACGGCCTTCACAACGACGCCTACGCATCAAAATCAACTGCCAAACATTTCGTTACGGCAGGAATCATTGCGATGGCATCCAGCAGCGGCTTGGGCGGCATCTCATCGAGGTTAATGAAACAGAGCGCCTCACTGCCTTGATCAAGACGCCCCATGTTCCACGTTGCGATATTGACGCTGTAGGCGGCCAGTAGCGTTCCGATCTGCCCAACGACGCCAGGAACATCTTTGTTACGCAGCAACAGTACCGCCCCTGCGGGTGTTCCTTCAACATCAAAGCGGCTCATTTTAATGACGCGCGGACGTTTCCCGCCAACCACCGTGCCAGCCAAGGTATGTTGCTCTCCGTCACCCCAAAAGATGCGACAAGCAATAAAGTTCGGGTACTCAACTTCAGCCAGCCCACGTGCTTGGGAAGCACGCAGACCGATTTTGTCCGCCAAAACGGGCGCATTAACGTAATTTACTTCATCCTCGGTGCAGTTAGTCAGTAGACCTGTGAGGATAGATGCCGCAATCGGCCGAACAAGACCCGCGACATTGTCACCAAACACCTCAATCTCAACACGTTCGATCTTGGCGGTGGCAACATGATATTGCAACAGCCCCAACTTCTCAGCAAGGTCTAAATAAGGTCGCACCGCTGAAAAATTAGGGCCTGAACTAAAAGGGAGGTTTACCGCGTTCCTTACGTCTGTGCCGCGTACGGCGTCCAGAACCTGTTCAACCACCATAATCGCCACATTGCGCTGCGCCTCGACGCTGCTCGCGCCAAGATGGGGCGTGTGGGTTACTTTGGGGTGGTTGACGAGCGGGTTATCGGCCGAAATTGGCTCACTCTGATAAACATCAAGCGCCGCCGCCTTCAGTTGCCCAGCACCCAATGCCGCTGCTAAATCAGCCTCATTAATCAGCTTGCCACGCGCCACATTGATCACAATCGCGCTGTTCTTCATTTGAGCAAGCGCGTCTGCGTTGATCATGTTGGTCGTTTCGGGCGTCGCTGCGGTGTGCAGGGTGATGTAGTCTGATTGAGCGTAGAGATCGTCTAGATCAACCAAGGTCACATCGAGCGCACGCGCGTCGTCTTCTTTGACATAAGGGTCGTAGGCAACGACCGTCATGCCGAATGCTTGCGCACGGGCGGTGACGAGGCGTCCAATTCGGCCGAAGCCGATCACACCCAACGTCTTACGATAAAGCTCCTGACCCATGTACGTGCCACGATTCCAACCGCCATTTGCGACCGTCATGTGTGCATGTGCCGTGTGACGGCTAACCGCCAACATAAGCGCCATCGTCTGCTCGGCCGTCGCCATGCTGTTCGAGCCAGGTGTGTTCATCACAATCACGCCCTGCTCTGTCGCCGCCGCAATGTCGATGTTGTCAACGCCTATCCCAGCTCGGCCAATCACCTTCAAACGACTTGCCGCCTTGATCATATCCGCATCAGGCCGCGTCCCAGACCGCACAATCCACCCATCATAATTGGGCAGTTCTGCAATCAGTTCATCCTTGCTCTTGCCAAGCAGGATATCCACTTCCACATCATCAGCCGCCGCTAGAATATCTAGCCCCGCCTGACCAAGTTTGTCGGAAACAAGTATCTTAAACATAGTTGCTAGTTGCTAGTTACAAGCTCGTTCCCACGCTCCGCGTGGGAATGCATAGCCCTGAGCCCGTGCTGCGCTATCGCAGTCAGACTGTGCCAATGCTGATTTCGGTCTTGCCTGCTGGCGCAACAGCGGTG
>JBMZDF010000572.1:0-3971 GCA_049614105.1 Promineifilaceae bacterium (SeqCode) | reverse complement strand
TTTGTTTCAAATGTAACAACTCACAGGCAGTCAGACTGAGTAACCACTTTCAAACAAACTAATTAAGAGATACAACATTCAAAATTTTCTATTCATTGTTCATTGTTCACCGTTTGCTTGTGCCGCTTGCGGCTCCTTATCGTGAATAATACCCTGTTTCGTCAGTCACATCTGACCGACTTATTGTGCAATTGAAAAATGAGAAATTGAAAACAGCTTCTCCCCTCTCTGCGGCTTAATACAAGGATTTGAGAATGAGCGCACACGCGGATTTACAAGCACGTAACAAACAATTTACGTTGGCAACATGGAAAGCACAGAACGCATGGCGACCCGTTACGATGTCCCGAGCAGACGGCGTCTATTTTTGGGATGCCGACGGCAAACGTTATATTGACTGGTCTTCCCAGTTGGTCAACGTCAACATTGGGCATAACAATCAACATGTCATTAAGGCGATTCAGGAACAGGCAGCCAAATTGCCTTACGCCATGCCCTCGATCGGAACAGAGCCACGCGCCAAACTGGGCGAAATGCTGGCCGAGATTACCCCTGGCAACCTCACAAAATCATTCTTTACGCTCGGCGGCGCTGATGCGATCGAAAATGCGATGAAAATCGCACGCCTCTACAGTGGCAAACAAAAAATCATGACCCGCTATCGTGCGTATCACGGTGGAACATTTGGTGCGATGTCGGCAGGTGGCGATCCACGTCGTTTGGCGAATGAGCCAGGCGTGCCGTGGATTGTGCGGATGCAAGACCCGTATGCGTATCGCAGCCCGCTCTATCGTGGACGCACGCAGGAAGAAGGCGATCAGGCGCTGATCGACCAGATTGAGGATACGATCTTATTTGAAGGCCCCGAAAATATCGCGGCGATGCTGTTGGAAGGCTACAACGGCACAAGCGGCGTGATTCAGGGTGGCGATGTGTACTGGCGCGGCATTCAACATTTGTGCGACAAGTACGGCATTTTGCTGATTATTGATGAGGTGATGAGCGGTTTCGGCCGAACTGGGACATGGTTTGGCGTTGACAACTACCCATGGGTCAAACCAGACCTCATGGTGATGGCAAAAGGACTCACCAGCGGCTACATGCCAATGGGCGCGGTTGTTGTGTCTGAACCGATTGCCGACCATTTCAACGACAATGTACTTTGGGCCGGCTTGACCTACAGCGCCCACCCGATTTCTAGCGCGGCAGGCGTGGCGACAATCGAAGTGTACAAATCTGAAGGTCTGATCGAACGTTCGGCCGAAATGGGCAAAATCCTACGCGCTGGCCTGCTTGATCTCGCTGAAAAGCACCCTTGTGTCGGCGACATCCGTGGCGCAGGTCTGCATCAGATTCTCGAACTGGTCAAAAACCGCGAGACAAAAGAGCCAATCAGCGGATTTAACCGCCCAGCTTCAGAAGCGATGCAAAAGGTTGCGGGATCACTGCTTGCAGACGGCATGAGCACGTTTGTGAAGTGGGACTGGATTTTCTGTACACCACCGCTTGTCATCAATGAAGCTCAGATCCAAGAAGGGATCGACATTATTGATAGTGCGTTGACCTTGGCTGATGCGTATGTAGATTAATCTGAAATGTAAAACGTAAAACGTGACATGCGTCCATGGCGCATGTCACGTTTTACAACCCTCTATGTCTGACCTTCAATTTATTCCAATTACCTATGACTTGTGTGCGCCTGTCGCGGCGATGCTGAAGCTGGTTTTTCCTGATATGCCGCCCGTTGACCAATATTCGGCCGAGGAGCTAGCAGAAATGGTTGCGCTTTTCCCGATAGGCACGCCGATTGTGCTTGATGGGGATCGGCCGATTGGCATGGGAACCGGTATCTTTACAAACGTCGACTTTGACAACATGCCGCCAACTGAAAACGAGTTACTCTACGATGAGAATGACGAGAGTCGGCACGATCCAGACGGCGACTACTACTTTGGTAGTGATCTCGCCGTTCATCCTGACTATCGTGGGCGCGGCATTGCGCGAAAAATTTACAACTGGCGCAAAAAACAGGTGACGGACAACAATAAAAAAGGATTTGTTGCCGCTGCGGTTCTGCCCGGATTTGCCGATCATCGTGGCAAACTGACCATTCACGAATATGTGGACAAAGTGGTCGCCAAAGAGCTATTTGACCCAACGCTCTCCGTACAGATGCGTAATGGCTTCCACGTGGTCAAACTACTGCACGAATTCTACACTTACCCTCGATCAGACAACTGGTCCGCCCTCATTCTCTGGGAAAATCCAACCTACACAGCCACGGGAAGCATAGAGGGAGCAGACAAATAAAACGCATTGTTGCCATTGACATTTTGCGGGGATTTGCCCTGCTAGGCATCCTGATCATGAACATCATGAGCTTTGCGATGCCTGATATTGCTTACTACAACCCTGCCGCATTTGGCGGCGATGAATGGTTTAATCGTCTTACCTACGCGGTCGTCCACATTTTCGCCGACAATAAATTCATGGCGCTGTTCTCCATTTTGTTTGGTGCAAGTATGGCGTTGCTGATCAGCAACTTGCAGCGCAAAGGGCAAAAGGTGGCACGCTTCCACTACACGCGCAATCTCTGGCTGTTAGCGATTGGCGAGCTGCACAGACTGTTCATTTGGGAAGGTGACATTCTCATTATTTATGCTCTGTGTGCCTTTGTGCTTTACTTTTTGCGCAATTTAGCGCCCCGCTGGCAGTTTGCACTTGGGCTGTTTATTTTCTTTTCACCAATGTTCGGCTATTTTGCGGGGGATGTCCTCACGGCCGAGATGTCACCGACAGAGTTAACGGTGCTCAAAACGTATTGGCAGCCGCCAAATGCAGAAATCATGGCTGAAATTGATTTCTATCGTGGCGAGTATTTGCCACAGTTTTTCGGCCGATTCAATGACACTAGCAGTACAGACCCCGCGCTTGACGTGTACTTTGTCGTTTTAATCTTTGAGTTCTTCACCCGCGCGTTTGGCATGATGCTGATCGGAATGGCGCTTTACACTTGGGGGGTTGTGACGGGGGCGAAAAGCGAGCAATTTTATAAACGGCTGTTTAGGGTTGGGTTGACTATGGGGATTGGTCTGGCTGGATTTGGCGTTTGGTGGAACAGTTCGGCCGAATGGGAAGCGGTGCAGGCGATGTTTATCGGCCGATTGCCAAACCTTCTTGCTACCCCGTTTTTTGCTGGCGCGTACATCGCCCTTATCATGCGCTGGAGCCGCAGCCATGTTTGGCAGACCCTACAACAACGGCTCGCAGCCACAGGTCGGATGGCCTTGACCAATTACATCGGCCAATCAATCATTGGTACGTTTATTTTTTATGGGTTTGGTCTGGGGTTATTCGGCACGGTGAATCGGCTCATGCTGCTACCCATCATCGTGGTGATTTGGTCATTTCAGCTATGGTTTTCGCCAATTTGGCTCCGTCACTTTCGTTATGGACCACTGGAATGGGGGTGGCGTTCGCTCAGCTATTGGAAACTGCAACCGTTGCGCCGATAGCGGCCGAATTGTTGCAGTATCAGGACATCAGGCCCAACTAGACTGAACAGAACCACCGCTCTCAAACAAGAGCGGCTGTCTCTGTTGGTCACGGCCATTTGCATCTCACAGGTTGCAAGGGGTCGCAGCCGTCCAAGGTTATTAGCCTTCGCTACCAACCTCAATCCCCGTCATTTGTTCCAACGCTTTGACCAGCGCGTGATTTCCGTCACCGCCTAGCCCCTGCTGTTGCAGCGTTCGATACATGTTAAACACCTGCGCCGTGCCGCTGACAGGCACACCGAGGTGGTCGGCCGCTTCCATCACAAGGCGCAAATCTTTCTGCTGGAGGTCAATTGTAAACCCTGGTCGCCAGTCACGAGCCGCCATTTGTGGGCCACGGTTGGACAACATCCAACTGCCTGCTGCGCCGCCCGACACGGCCCCCAGCGTTTTGCCCAAGTCAAGTCCCGCCGA
>JBMZDF010000571.1:0-3982 GCA_049614105.1 Promineifilaceae bacterium (SeqCode) | reverse complement strand
GGCGGCGCTCGGTCTTGCTGTATTGATGGTTGGGGCGGTTGGCAATCATGTCAAAGTCAAACATCCACCCCAGCAAAGTGCGCCAGCGGGCATATTGTTGATTTTGTGTATCGTCTTGTTATTGCTTTGAATTGCGATCGGTACGGTAGAAAATGATTTCAAAGCGTGTGCCTTGTTGGATGCTGGGTTGTTGCAGTGATTCGGCCGAAATCGTGCCTCCATGCGCCTCCACAATCGACTTCACAATTGCCAATCCAAGCCCCGTGCCACCTGTTTCTCGACTGCGCGAACTGTCTGCCCGATAGAAGCGGTCAAAAATATGCGGCAAATGCTCGCTGCCAATTCCCACGCCATCATCTGACACCGCGATCTGGATCGTATCGTCGTGCTGCGTTAAGGTGAGTCGGATTTCGCTGTGCGTGTGGTTGAGCGCATTCGAGATCAGATTTTGCAGCACTTGCGTTAAACGCACGCGATCGGCCTGCATACTGACAGGCACATCGGGACATTCGACAATAAACTGAATGTTGCGCTCCTCTGCAAGCGGCGCAAACAGCGTGCCAGCCCGTTCAACCAGTCGAACTAAATCGACCGCCGCTTTATTTAGCGTCAACCGCTTCGCCTCCGCCTGTGCCAGATCGTGCAGATCGTTGACAAGATGATTGAGTTGACGTGTCTGGTCGTATAGCTTGGCGATTTGAATGAGATCAACCTGATGCACATTGTCGAGCGCGGCACGCAAATTCGATTGCAGCACCGTGAGCGGTGTGCGTAATTCGTGGGAGACATCGGCCAGCAGGTTTTGGCGGCGCGTTTCGGCCGATTCCAACTCCGCCACCATCCCATTAAACGCCTCGGCCAGCACAATCAGTTCGCGCTCCCCCGTCACGGCCACACGTTCGCGGGTGCTGCGTTGTCCTGCAAGATGTAACGCCTCCTCAACCGTGGTCAGGGGTCGTGTCATCCGCCAGCTTGCCCAAACGCTTGTCGCAATGCCAGTTACAATCACAATCAGCAAAAAGCTCAGCAGTTGTGCCGAAAAAATGTTTTGGATGATGTCTCCAAAAACACCCGACTCACGCAGGATGTTCACCGCTTCCACCTCAACCTCTGTCAAAGTCGGCGGAAGTTCGGCCGGTGGCCCCAAACGTTGGAACACAAGCAAACCGCTGATGCTCAGCACGAGCGTTGTTGTCACCAAGTACATGAGGCTCAATCGCGCCCATAGCCGATTCATGCTCCACGCTCCGCAAACCGATAGCCAATCCCAAAAACAGTCAGGATGTACATTGGTTGACGTGGATCAGGTTCGATTTTGCGCCGCAAATTTTTGATATGGCTGTCAAGCGTGCGCCCCAGCCCTGCATAGGTGTAGTCAAGTGCTTTTTCGAGCAGTTCTTCGCGGGTGAAAACATAGCCAGGGTGCTGCATCATCGTTTTGAGAATATCGAATTCGGTAGGGGTTAATTCGATTGGCTCATTGTTCAGGTAGACCCGAGTGCGCGACAGATCGAGCTGGATTCGGCCGATTGTGAGCATCGTCGACGCTATTTTCGGCTGATGACGCCGCAGTTGCGCCCGTACTCGCGCCAACACCTCACGCGGATTAAACGGCTTTGTCACATAATCATCCGCCCCCATCTCTAAGCCAACCACCTTGTCCATGTCATCGACACGCGCCGTCAGCATGATGATCGAAATATCAGCCACACGATCATCGCCGCGCACGTCGCGTGTCACCGACCAGCCGTCAATATCAGGCAGCATCACGTCGAGCAGTACGCAGTCGGGGCGTTCGCTGCGGATGCGCTCCAACGCACTGCGCCCGCTGTACGCCGTCAGCACCCGATACCCTGCCTGCTCAAAATAATCACGCAGCGTGCTCACAATTTCAGGATCATCATCAACAACTAGGATTGTTTCATTAGCCATGCCTGTAATCGTATCGTGTCGTGCCGCCTCTGTAAATCGTTTATCGTTAGCCTCCACAAATTATCCTATCGCTCTCCACACCTTCTCCACAACCGCCCGTAGACTAAAGGTATGAGTTTACGCAGCGACATCAAACGCACGTTTATCGTTTTGGGCATCACGACCTTGCTCCAGAACATTATTTTGTGGCAAGCGGGCATCTTTTCAACCGTTTTGGCAGATGGAACCCGTGGCCCGTCCACACTTTTTTGGATCGCGCTTCTTGGCTATCTGAGCTTGCTAGCGTTTGGCATTTTCCAAGCGCTGCCGGCACAAGCAACCCCCATTTGGCTGTTTGAACTACGCGGCTATTTCCCAGCGGCGGCAATTCCGCTCACCGTTTGGTCAGCTTTGTGGATGCGTGGACATTACACGATTGCGCTACTGCCGCTGTTGGTTGGTACGGTTCGTTTCGGCCGAAATCTCTACCTGAACCGCCACGAACTGCAAACCGCACCCACCCGCCAACAAAAATGGTTCGTCGTCTACCCCATGTGCGCTTACGCATTTGTCATGGTCGGCATTTGGATCACTGCTTTTCTTTCAATCATTCGCTAGGACAGTTTCATGCACACACTGAACCGCTTTCTATTCTTGCTGATTTTGATGACGGGGCTGTTTGCCGCTTGCTCGGATGCTGTTGCAACGCCTGTGCTGCCGACGGAGGAACCGCTTGTGCTTGAGGTTTCGGCCGAAGCAAGCAGCACCCCTCTGCCAACCGCCACGCCCGAACCCACGCACACGCCGTCCCCGATTCCAACGGACGAACCGACGGCAACACCGCCACCAACCGCCACCGATGTGCCAACCGCGACGCCATCGCCTACTCAGACCCCATTGCCAACCGCAACCGCAACCGCAACGCCGCTGCCAACCAACACGCCAGTTCCACCACCAACAAACACACCGATCCCGCTACCAACCAACACGCCGATTCCTCCTACCGCTGTGCCTGTTGTTCCGACGGCAGTTCCCGTTGTGCCAACCGCGCCGCCTGAAAACAGCAATATTCCTGGCCCAATTGTTGCCGCTGCCAATGCGTGTGGCTACACGCCAGAGCAGCTATGGGACGCACTGGGCCGTCGCTTTCCACCTAATTTGCCCAAGGCGGCCGAAGCCCTTGGCACGACAGTAGACAAACTGCGTGAGTGTTTGCCCGGACGACCATGACACGTAATGCAAGGAGCACAAACCTATGACTGACACAACCTTATCCCCCATTAAAACAACCGTCTGCATCGTCGGCGCAGGCCCCGCAGGCATGATGCTCGCCTATCTGCTAGCTCGACAGGGCATCGACGTCACCTTGCTCGAAGCGCAAAAAGATTTCGACCGCAAATTTCGTGGCGACACGCTGCACCTCTCCATTCTCGAAAACATCGGTCAACTTGGGCTGATGTCGAAGCTGGAAGCCCTGCCACACACCAAAATCCAGCAGATGGTCAACGTAGTCAACGGCAAGCGCATGGTCATGGGCGACCTGAGCCGACTCAAACGGCGTCCCTATCCCTACATGATGATGATTGCCCAGCCGCTCTTTTTGCAACTGCTGGCTGATGAAGCCGCAACCTTCCCTAATTTCCGTCTCGTCATGGGGGCATCGATGCAGAATTTGATCGAGGATGGCGAAATTGTGCGCGGTATTCGCTATCGGCAGGGGCGCGAATGGGGTGACATCCACGCCAATCTCACCATCGGCTGTGACGGGCGCAGCTCCAAAGTGCGCCGAGAAGGCAACTTTGACCTCACGCCGCTGGCTGACCCGATGGAAGTATTGTGGATCAGCATTGTCAAAAATGAGGCGGAGATGGCGCAACCATTGGGCGGCACGTTTGGCGCAGAGGGCAAATTTATCACCCACGAGCGCGTTGATGCGTGGCACATTGGGCTGCCGCTGCCGCAGGGTGGCTATGCAGAACTCAAACGCTTGGGCATCGATCATCTGCGCCAGCTATTGATTCAGGCCAAGCCATACATGCGCAACCGTATCGAAGAACGTATTCACTCGTGG
>JBMZDF010000570.1:0-4012 GCA_049614105.1 Promineifilaceae bacterium (SeqCode) | reverse complement strand
CAAACATGCTGGGGACATGTGCATACAAAAAAGGGCAAGAATCAATCGATTCTTGCCCTTTTTGTTCTGTTTGTGATTGTTATAAAACTTCGCGGGCTAGGCCGATCATGTCGCCGATGACGCCGGCTGCGGTCATTTCGACGCCTGCGCCTTTGCCAATGAGCATAAGCTGCTCGTCGTTGTAGTTCGGTGTTGTGAAGCTGATAAATTTGAGGTTAGAGAGGGCGTTTTCCTGCGAGATCGCTTTGAGTCCCACCTTCCCTTTTCCATCGGCTACTTCGCCAATATAGCGCAATACGTTGCCTTCAGCCTTCGCCGCCGCCACACGATCCGCCATTGAATGATCCATTGACACGGATGCCGCCATAAATTCAGGAATCGTCAAATGGGAGAGGGCGCTAGAGTAGAGTGATTCAACTTCGATGTCGCTCGCTTCCATTTCCCAACCGCGCATACGGGCCAAAATCAGCACCTTACGCATCACGTCCATACCGCCCAAATCTTCACGCGGATCGGGTTCCGTGTACCCTTTTGCTTTTGCTTCCGCAACCGCAAGCGAGAACGCGATGCCTTGATCCATGCGTTGGCAAAGATAGCCCAACGTACCGCTCAACTGCCCCTCAATGTGGGTTGGCGCGTCATTGGTGTCCATCAGATAGCGCATCGTGGCAATAACGGGTTGTCCACCGCCGACGGTTGATTCGTGTCGCACATAGGGATTGTTGAAAAACGTCTTGGCAGTTTCCCACGGGCCAGCAAACGCTTTTTTGTTGGCAAGCGCCATGCCCCAGCCAAGCGCCAGCGCATGGTTGAGCGCAGGCTCCATGCCATCTTGTGCGGTGACGTCAACGAGAATACCGTGCTGATGTCCCGCCGCAACGGCCGCATCAAGCATCCCGATCACGTCAGGGCGTTCTTCGCCCATCTGTTTGCGGCTTTTCTTGATGTTGACAATGTCGGTGAGGGTTTCGTCGCTAAGGCCGTTTGCGTCAAACATCCAGCGGCGACTATCGGCGACGGCGATCAGGTTAAAGCGGACATGGTTACGCGCCGCAACGTTTTCACGTCCAGAGACGATTTGTTCGATCACTGTGCGACCTACGCCGCCAGCGCCAAGAAGAATAACAGGAATTGTTTTCATGATGATAATTTATCGTGAATAAGGGGTTAGTTTCGGCCGAAATCGTAACACAGATTATAAGCCGACGTTTCAGATAGAGCGCACACCATTTGTAAGATTTATGCACACCCCACAAAGCGCGAATCAAATCGATTCGCGCTTTTCCTTTCTCAGGCAAGCACGCCTACATTCCCAAAATGTTGACAACCGTGTTGAGGTCTTTGTCCCCACGGCCGCTCATATTGCAGATGATAATTTGATCCTTCCGCATCGTTGGGGCCAACTTCAACACTTCCGCAACCGCATGGCTTGATTCAAGCGCTGGAATGATGCCCTCCAGTTTGCAAGTGACTTGGAATGCTTCCATTGCTTCGTCATCAGTCGCATAGGTATAGCCAGCACGCTCCTCATCACGTAAAAGCGCGTGTTCAGGGCCAACGCTTGGATAATCAAGTCCCGCGCTGATGCTGTGCGTTTCCATAATTTGACCGTCGGGCGTCATCATCACATAGCTTTTTGTGCCGTGCAGCACGCCCAAACGCGCCACATCGAGATCGGCAAACCGTGCAGCATGTTCGCCCGACCCGACCCCGCGTCCACCAGCTTCCACACCGATCAAATCAACGTCGGTATCGTCGCGGAAGGCGTGGAAAATGCCCATCGCATTGCTGCCGCCACCGACACAGGCCACGATGGTGTCTGGTAAGCGTCCTTCGATTTCCAGAATTTGACGCCGTGCTTCATGGCCGATGACGCTTTGGAAGTCGCGCACCATCATTGGGTAAGGGTGCGGGCCAAGTACCGAACCGAGCAAATAATGTGTGTCGTCCACATTTGTCACCCAGTCGCGAATCGCTTCGTTGATTGCGTCTTTGAGCGTCTTGCTGCCGCTTTCGACTGGTTTAACCGTTGTGCCCAGCAGTTTCATGCGCAAAACGTTGGGCTGCTGCCGCGCAATATCAACTGATCCCATGTAGACGATGCACTCAAGTCCCAACAGCGCACAGGCGGTTGCGGTGCCAACGCCGTGTTGTCCCGCGCCCGTCTCTGCCACGATGCGATTTTTGCCCATGCGTTTGGCAAGCAGCGCTTGACCTAAGGCGTTGTTGATTTTATGTGCGCCCGTGTGGTTGAGGTCTTCGCGTTTGAAGTAGATTTTTGCGCCGCCTAGATGTTCCGTAAGGCGTTTTGCATAGGTTAAGGGAGAAGGGCGGCCAACGTAGGTGCGCAGCAAATGGTCGAACTCTTGCATGAAAGACGGATCGTTGCGTGCTTCGTCGTAGGCAGCAATTAGTTCTTCGAGGGCTGGCATCAAGGTTTCTGGCACAAACTGGCCGCCGTATCGGCCGAATTTTCCGCGCTCATCAGGAACTGCGGCAGGGGTCAAAGTTAGCATAAAATCAAGCTCCAAGGTTCTGATACAGGTAAGAATGTGAGCATCTGCATCGTGTCGATGTATTGTAGCAAATGGCGGTGAAATGACACCGTGACCGACATTTTCGGCCGATGGTAAGCGCATCGCCAAAGAAAAATCATGCAGCCGCACGATGTACTCAGCGTTGCTTTAGACGAATTTTCGGCGCGGCGAGCAAAATAGCGAGGGCAGACGGCGCATCTTTAAGCTGGTTGCTGCGAATCATGTGCAGCACATCGTCAAGAGGGGTGGGGTGGACGGTGATTGCTTCGGCCGATTCAAGCATCTGTTCGCCTAAAACAACGTCCCAAGCGATATAAAAATGTGCAATCTCGTTTGAGAATCCGTTCGATGGGAAAAATTCGCCAAGATAATCAATTTGGCTTGCTGTCCCGCCGATTTCTTCGCGTAACTCTGCCTCTACCGTTTCCTCTGGCGTGCTTTGTTCAATCCCACCCGCTGGAATTTCCCAAACCCATCGTTTAAGCGTGTGGCGATAGTGGTGGATCAGCACAATCTCCCCCGTTGGGCTAACAGGGACGATAAACACGCAGGGAGGCACATCAACAACGTTGTATTCTCCTTGTTTGCCGTCTGGAAACAGTACCGCATCTTTGCGAACGCGATACCAACGGCAGGAAAACGCTGTGTGGCTTTCTAACGTTTGAATTGGGAGCGAATCAGAGTTGGTCTGCTTGTCTAACATGGCGAATAAATGCCCGCACAGCGTCATGATTCTTGATGCCTGGGCTAGCTTCAACACCGCTGGCAACATCAACGGCCCAAGGTTGCACCTCACGAATCGCCTGCACCACGTTGGCGCAGGTTAGGCCGCCTGCTAGCATAAGTTGTGGCGAGTCGGTTTGAATACGCCGCGCCATCTCCCAATCGCTGGTTTCGCCCGTGCCGCCATACAGATCGGGGTGATAAGCGTCTATGAGTAGGGTTGGGCGTGCTGCAATGCTTGTCACTGAATAAGTGGCGCTTTTGGCTTCTGCCTCTTCTGTGGTGCGTGGGCGAATCGCTTTGTATGCTTGCTCGCCAAAGCTGTGTAAATAATCGGCCGATTCTTCCCCATGTAGCTGCACCATGTCAAACCCGCAAACGTTCATTGTGTCGCGCACAAACGCTAGCGGCTCATTGACAAAGACCCCCACCAAGGTTGGACAGGTATCCAATGAGCGTAAATGTGAAACAATGCACTGTGCTGCTTTTACATCGCAAACCCGTTTGCTGGGCGGGTATAAAATAAACCCTAGGAAATCTGCGCCTGCCTCGGCCGCAACAATCGCATCATCTAAATTGGTGATCCCGCAAATTTTAATTTTTGTCATTTGGAACGCGATTGTAGGCTAGCGTAAAAAAAAAGGCGACCCGAAGGTCGCCTTTTAACGTTAAGTGCGCCACAAAAAATACTTGAAAGTAAAATTGCAAGTGGCGCTTTGCAAAAACGGCTTTTTAGCCTAACAAATGGCTAA
>JBMZDF010000569.1:0-4019 GCA_049614105.1 Promineifilaceae bacterium (SeqCode) | reverse complement strand
ACACAGGTCAAGATGTGGGTCCTAACACGGATGAATCACAGCGTTTAACAGCCAACAATCCAAATAGCCGTATCGCGGTTGCAAAAGCAGGACTCGTCGAGTTTATCGAAACGAGTATGCCCGAAGGCACACCCACCGCCCTGCGCGTGTTTGGTAATTTGCAGGGCAACTTGCAGTGTCAAACAGACCTGATGGTGGCTTATGGGCCGTTGGACACGGCCGAAATGGTTAGCGTCATCGGCGATGTTAGCCCAGCTTTCAACGCCAACACAACGATTGCTCGCTCTTTGGAACTTGTTCGCGAAGATTTGGCAGATGCACCTGAAGGCAATCGGAACATCGTTCTTGTTACCGACGGGGATGAGACTTGCGGCGGCGATCCACAAGCGGTTATCGAAAGCTTAGCCGACCAAGGGTTTAACACCACGGTTAACATCATCGGTTTCTCTATCAACGATTCAGCTCTCAAAAGCAAGCTAGAAGGTTGGGCAGAAGCGGGGAACGGTAAGTTCTATGATGCGGCTGACGCAGATGGGCTAGCGGAATCATTGCGCACTGCATTTGCTGTTCGTTACGTGATCAACGATGCGAATGGGGATGAAGTTGCCAGCGGATTTGTTGGCGGTGAACCAGTCAAACTTCCAGTCGGCGAGTACACTGTCGTGCTTGGCACAACACCTGCACAAGAATTTGATATCGAGGTAACAACGGACGAGACGACGACCGTCATGGCCGAATAACCTTCGACTATCATCAAACCTACAAAGGGCTTCATTGATTGAAGCCCTTTTTTGTTGCCTATACAAGTCTAACTGTCTCGGCAAACGCCGCCGACGCCTTTCAAATTATGCGCCTTAGACACCTGTTTCTTACGCTTCCCATCCGAAATGACTGCATATATTGCATTCCATCCCGTGAGGGGTATGATTTCGTTTGGAGTAGTGCATAATGAAATGGATTGATTTAAGCAACATACTAACTCGGCGTTGGCGACTGATGCTATTGAGCGGCTTTATCACAGCACTGGTAACCCTGTTTGCACTTCGGCCGTCAGAAGTCATCCACAAGGTAGAGATGCGCTTCATTGTGGGGCAACCCCCACTTGCATCAGCCTCGGATGATGAACGAGAACGTTATTACACATGGGTAACATCCGAATACATTGTATTCAGCATCAGCGATTGGGTTAATGGCACTGCCTTTTATGATCTTATCCTGCAAGAAGTAACCGCCGATGGGTTTTCAACTGATATCACAGAGCTTGATAAGATTATTGGGGCAACCTCTTATCGCAGTATCTTGCTCGTTGTTGTTCAGCATACAGATCCAGAGTTGCTTGTGGCTACAGCAGAAGCAACCACAAAAATTGTTACCAATTTCCACAATGTCGACATTCCACAAATCAGGCTTGCCCCGCCCACTTTGTTTCCCATCGATAATATCCCTGTGGTTGTCTCGCCCAGAACAACCATTTCAGAGCAACTGCGTATTCCTCTCAGCATCGTTCTTGCTTTCGTATTGGCAGGGGTTGCGGCGATTGTTGCCGAACGAATTGACAAAACCATCCGCTCACGCGACGTAGCCGACACCTTGCGAATTCCGCTGCTGGGCGAAATTCCAGCGCACTAAGTTTTCAACAACTTGATACACGATCAAGAGGCTGAAAATCTGAATTAGCGTGTATTAAACATTACTATGATTCGATCTGATATTTTTCTGGAGCTAAGAACCTATTTAAGCATTTTGCGCCGCCGCTGGCCGTTTATTGTCATTCCGACGGTGATTGTGCTCATATTAGGTGTTGTCACGTTTAGCATTCCAGATCCCTCTTACGAAATGGAGATCCTGTACATTGTGAGTCAGCCGCCTAGTGAATCGGCCGAAACCAATGAAGAATCACGACAATATACATGGATCACCTCTCAATATGTTGTCAACGCCATCCGTGACTGGTCAGATGGAACGGACTTTGCTGAGCGCGTTTCACATCAGCTCAACGCGCAAGATATTGACCTAGACCCGCTCGACGTTGCTGACAGCATCGAAGTTCATACCTACCGCAGTATTCTTGAACTCACCTTCAACCATTCTGAGGAAGAAACGTTGGAGGCAATTGCCAACACGGCAACCAGCGTATTAAAAGCGGACAACGCCAGTGCGGTTCCTCATCTTGGCAACACAAAAGCGAAAATTGAGGCAATTGACGTTGGCGTTGTGGAAACGCTCAGCGCAGGTCTCGGTGCTTATCTCGACATTCCGCTGCGTATTTTTGTTGCAGGCGCAGCAGGGCTTGGCTTGGCGCTCTGTATGGAATATGTCGATCCCAAAATCCGCTACCGCGAGCAGTTTATGGCGATTGGCATTCCCCTCATAGGCGAAATTCCCGAAGAATAACGATAGGGAAAGTATTGCAAACGAAACGTACCCTGCACTTAAATTATCCAACGGCACGGCAACATCGTTCAAACAGTCGATGTTGCCTCTAAACAGATGCAGATCACAGATTGTGTCTTTTCATTAGGGAGCCGTGCGCGTTCGTCCAGCAGATGGCCTGCAATCCACAGCGCGTGTTGTGAGGTCGCTACAATCGGCCAACGCGATCGGTCGGCGGCAGGAAGCTTGCGATTGATCATCACCTGCTTGACCTTTTTCCGTTTCCCGTTCAGTCCAAGCGGTTGAATCCGCTCACCCGCTTGCCGTGTACGGAGCCAAAGCTCGTTTGCAAACTGATGTGGGATAAAGGCCCGCATCGGATCTGAGTTGGTGAGCATGGTTGGTTGAAATGGGATTATTTCGGCCGAAATAACCCACCCATTCCCCAACACAATCTTCCCAGACACAAATAATCGCGTTGCCCCCCCACCCCACTGCGGCGCATTCGATATAAAAACGGCCGATTCCGACTCCAGAAACAGAACACCATACCCAACCCGCAGCCGCCAGTTCGCAGGCAAAGAAGCCTCTGTACCCGTTTGCCCCGTTTCCGCAACCACCCGCGCCTGTTCAAGCATGGAGAAACCAAGCTCTGTTTCAGGCATAACCTGACGCAGCAGCCGCAACAGCGTGCGACGGCGCAAACTAAGCGAGAGCGCCTGCCATTTGGCCCGATCAACCTGAACAGCCTGCTCCGAGCGCGAGCGCACCACCGTTTGAAGCGCTTGCATTGTGAGCGTATCAAGCAAAGCATTGTCCGCGTTTGCAAGCTGTGAAAGCTGTCTTAGATGTTTGCGTAGTTGCGGGGCATCCTGCTCTAGTGCGGGCAAAATCGCCTGCCGAACCCGATTACGAAACATTGCTAAATCATTGTTGGTCTGATCAAAACGGGATGCAAGCTTGTGCGTCTGGCAATAGGCTTCAATCTGTTGACGTCTCACCGATAAAAGCGGACGTACCACACTGAGCATTTCGCCATCCCCATAAGGCACAGGACTAACAGGCTGCATACCGCGTAGCCCGCCCAGACCGCTGCCGCGCATGAGGTTCATCAGCACCGTTTCGGCTTGATCATCAGCATGGTGTGCGGTCAGGATCGCTGTTGCATTAAATTGACGGGCAACACGGGCCAGAAATTGGTAGCGTGCGCGGCGGGCGGCTTCTTCGATTGTGTAACCGTGTTGGGAGACTAACTGTTTGACATCGGCCGAACCAAGCACACAAGGGATGTTTTGTTCGGCCGAAATCTGCGCCACAAACTGAGCATCTTTATCTGCATCAGCCCCGCGAAGCTGGTGATTTAGATGGGCAACAATCAAATGATTAGGTTGACAACAGCGTGTTAGTAGATGGAATAGGGCAACCGAGTCTTTCCCTCCAGACACGGCGATAATCAATGGTTGATCCTGAAAGTGATGTGCTTCTAAAAAAGCAATCAAGTTGGTCAGCATAAAACAAATGAGACCCTTGCGGGTCTCATCTCCAGTTAAATAGGGCGGGTGGGACTCGAACCCACACGAACTATGTTCGGCGGATTTTAAGTCCGCTGCGTCTACCATTCCGCCACCACCCCATTTCATTCACTA
>JBMZDF010000568.1:0-4022 GCA_049614105.1 Promineifilaceae bacterium (SeqCode) | reverse complement strand
GATAAAATCTGGGGGTTGAGTGTGTTTGGGGAATGGTGAATGCGTGCGGCGGTTTATCGCCTTCATTCACCATTCATGGTTGTTTATTGGCTGTTTGCTGATGCGCTAGCTGCAATCAAATTGAGGACAGCACGGTAGTTGAGCAACGTTTTAGGGACTAAGCTGGCGGGAATCATGTACTCTTGATCTTTCGACCCATCGGCCGAACGTTCAGAACAATGTCCGTTGCCACCAGCAGGCCCTAACGCATCCAGCGTCGGAACCTCGCGCCACGTCATATTGCCGTCGCTTAGACCGCCGCGCCACGTCTGCACAGCCGTCACCTCAAGCTCTTCGGCCGCCGCCGACCAATGTGCAAATGCGTTCTCAGACCCTTCATTGCGCGACCACGGGGCCATCTGCCCCAGCAGTTCAACCGTCACTTTACAAGGAAACTGATCGCTCACAGCACGTACGGTCGAGTAATGGTTGAGCGCCATCATTTTAGCAACACCGTCCTCAAATACATCTGACTCGTAACAGCGCATTTCGAGATACGCAACCGCTTCATGCGGCACGCGATTCGTCACAACGCCACCCTCGACACGGCCCACATTGAACGTCAATTCACGCTCATAATCGGTAAAACTAGCAATCTGCTGAATCACGTCCGCCATTTGCACGATGGCGTTTGCGCCTTCGGTATGGGATGTACCAGCGTGGGACGAACGCCCTTCGACCGTCACGCGGTAGCTGGCACTTCCTTTGCGTTTGACCAAAATGGGGTAGAAGTCGCCTTCGTATGCGCCTGCTTCAAAAACAAGGTTGGCAAGCCCGCCGTCGCGCAAGCGGTCGAGACAAACCTGACCAAAGTTGCCGCCTCCGCCGCGTTCTTCGGCCGAATCGAGCAGCACAACCCACGTAATCGACTCATAAGCAACTGGCGCAAAACGCTGCATCGCGTCCATCAGCATATAAATTGCGACCGTTCCACCTTTAATGTCAACTGTGCCAGGGCCATAAATGCGCTCCCCTTCGACGCGCCAATGGAAATCATTGGCAATTTCTTCCTCGGAAGGAAACACGGTGTCGAGATGGGAAACGAGGCCAATTTTGTGTGGGCCTGTGCCAGTGCGCGTCAACACAAGATGATCGCCATACTCTGTCACGCCACAGGGGATAGATTCGGCCGAAAATCCCAGCTCAGCAAACATCTCAGACGTCACGCTTGCCAGTTCATTAACCCCTGCCGCATTTGCGGTATAGCTGTTAATCTCAACCATCTGTCGCAACATTTCTAAATATTGCGGCAGCTTTTGATCCAAATATTCATGTACAGTACGTATTTCACCAGTCAATAACATTGTGAAATTATAACAGTCGTCGCGTACAATCGGTGAAAATCAATCAGCAAACACGAGGCAGAGCAAATAGACATGAAAATGAAAGGCGTGATCGCAGCAGGCGGGCAATTAACAGCAGAAGCAGGCGCAGCAATATTGCGTCAGGGAGGCAACGCGGTTGACGCAGCCATTGCCGCCGCTTTTGCATCTTTTATCGCTGAAATCGGCATGGTTCACTTAGGCGGCAGCGGGATTGCACAAATTTATGATGCACAGAGCGGGCAAAGCACCGTTTTTGATTTTTTCACCAACATGCCCGGGCTTGGAACAGATCGTCTACCTGATGATCTAAACTTTGAACCTGTGATGATCGACTTTGGCACAACAACCCAAAGCTTCCATCTCGGCCGCGCCGCCGTATCTGTGCCCAGCAACATTTTTGGCCTGTGCGCGATGGCGGAGCAGTTTGGCACATTAGCACTTGCGACACTTTTAGAACCCGCGCTAGCTTTAGCCCGCGATGGCCTTGTCCTAAACGACTATCAAGCCTCTATTTGTACATTGTTGCAGTCGCTTTACACGCATACCGCTTCAATGCGCTCTATTTTCTGGACGCGCAACCGTATGGCCCAAGCGGGTGAGCGGATTCAGATTGCACATCTGCACGAAACGCTCCAACAGTTGAAGGTGAAAGGGTCATCTTTATTGCGCTCTGGCAGTTTGGCGAAGGCGCTAACGGAAGATCACGCGCAGCGGGGCGGATTGGTCACGCCAACCGATTTGGCGCAATATGAGGTTCGGCTAGGAACCCCTGTGACCGTTTCGTATCGGGCGTTTGATGTGTTGTTGCCAGCGCAGTCTTCGGTGGGTGGGGTTTTGATTGGGTTTACGTTGAAGCTGTTGGGAGCGTTTGATTCGGCCGAAAATATCCACGCACCCGCCGCTTATCAATTATTCTTTGAGGCAATGGAAGCGACCTCCCGCGCCCGTCACTATGTCGAGCAAACCCCAACATTCCCCATCGAGCAAATTCTATCCCCCACCTTTATCACACCCTATATCGAACAGGTCAAACAGGCGCTTCAAACACGCTCGCCGTTTGCGCCTGTTCCCCCGGCCGAGGGTCCCAGCCACACCAGCCACCTCAGCGTCATCGACAGCAACGGCATGGCCGTGACGCTTACCACCACAGCAGGCGAGTCTGCGGGGTATGTTGTGCCAAATACGGGCTTTATCCCTAACAACATGTTGGGCGAAAAAGATTTAAACCCTCATGGATGGCACAAACATCCCGCTGGGCAGCGCCTTCCAACGATGATGGCCCCCACACTACTAATGAAAGCGGGGAAAGTCGTTGTTGCAACAGGCAGCGGGGGAAGCGAGCGCATTCGCAGCGCCATTGTACAGGTGGTTCGCAATTTTGTTGATTATGGGTTGCCGCTTGATGAGGCGGTCATGCATCCGCGCCTTCACATTCAGGAAGGTGTCATGCAGTGCGAGGCTGGGTTTGAGGAAGCAACGATTCAGCAGTTGGAAGCGTGGGGTTACAAATGCAACCGCTGGCCAAATCGCTCGATGTATTTCGGCGGCGCACACAGCGTTGGCATCGTAGAAGGGCAGCTTCTGCCTGCGGCCGACCCGCGCCGTGATGGCTATACCATTGTGGTGTGACGCTTTTCAGCTTAGGGCTTACGCAATGTGGTAAGACAAACACCCTCCCCTAGCCCATCCCTTCGGGAGGGCGATCTGATTCCTCCCCTTTGGGGAGGTTAGGTGGGGGTTAAATGGGGAGACTAGGTGGGGCGGATTGAGCAAAATTAATAGGTTGGTGACGATAACGTAGACTGAGCTTGTCGAAGTCACAGCGGCATGTCGCTCAGGCTTCGACTGGCTCAGGCTTCGACTGGCTCAGCCACCGCTCTTTACTCAAATGAAACACACCCAAAATTAATTCGCGTGTGTTCCAAACATAATCACGTAGCCATTACAATCGCGGATCGCAAATTCGAGCATTCCCCACCCTTTTGTTTCAGGCTTAGAAACTATCTCAACACCATTATTGCGATACAGCCTGTGTAATCTTTTTAAGCCTTCGTCGGCAAAAATGTAAACATGGCCTGACATTCCCAGCTCGCGGCTTTCTGGCACGCGCGTTAGCTGGATTGTGACGTTGTCACCTGTCCAGTCCATGCGCGAAACGTTTGCATGTTGCGGAGGGGAGCCATAAATGAGGTCGATGCGAAAGCCAAGTTTGTCGCGGTAAAATTCGGCCGATTTCTGGACATCATGCACCGCCAGCGCAACCTGCATCCCATAAGTCTTAATGTGATCCTGAGGCGCTTTACGATGTCGCCATTCCCACAGCCACATGCCGTAAACTACCATCGTGTGCTGCTTTCTATCCTTACCCGGCCAACGCTGACGCAAACGCCCTTTGCGCTGGAATCCTAAATTTTCCGCAAGCGCAAGGGAGGCCTCATTGTCTTCATGAATCCACAGTTCGATTTGCTCTAGATTTTCAACAACAAACCCGTAATCCATCACCGCCAAACACGCCTCGCGCCCGTACCCTTTGCGCCAATGCTTGCGTGCAATCAAATAGCCCATGCCAGGAATCGGCGTATCGGCCAAAAATCCGATATACCCTATCAGTTCATGGCTGCTATCATTCAGTTCAATGGCCCAGTAGCGTGCCGTTTC
>JBMZDF010000567.1:0-4047 GCA_049614105.1 Promineifilaceae bacterium (SeqCode) | reverse complement strand
CCTGTTTGCAAGTTGCTGACACGTTCTTTACGCCTGTCCCTGCGGCGCAGAGCTTTGTTGTGACGCCCAATCAGTCCGCCGTGTTTTTACAGGTTGCGACAAGCGATCCGAGCGTGACGGTTGAGATTCGGGACGCGGCTGGAGAGTTAATCAGCGCGGAAGATTTCAACGTCGATTTTCGCACAACCCCTGACGGCTTAAACCAAAGCTGGGGCATTACGCGCCCTGATGACGACAAGGAAGGCTGGGGCGGTCAGTGGGAAGTTAGCTTTGAAGGCGGCAATAACACCTTTGCACAATTTACGCCTTACTTTATCAGCGATGACATTCGCTTTAAGATCGACCAGCCCGTTGCAAGCATTTTGCCTGCGGGTGCGCCGTTGGCGATTCGGGCGACGGTGGTTGATGATGAGGGTGCGCCCTATGATGCGGGGCTGATTGGCAGTCCGCAGGTCGTGATTGTGGATGCGGGTGGGGGTGTTGTTTCGGCCGAAAACGTCACCGTCAACCAGTTTGGCGAAATTGAAGCAAGCGTGCCGCCGCTGACGCTTGGCTCCTACGACATCCTCTTTCAAGCGGAAGTGCTGTTCGAGGAACAAAGCGTCCCGATTGAGCAGAAGAAAAAGATCGACATTGCAACGCTCCCTTATCTGATGGTGCGTAACCCGATTGCGGGCAGCTATTTCAGCTTTGGGCAAGATGTGACGGTTGAGACGGCCGTCATGATTGGCGGACAGGCGCTAACCGATACATCGGTTCGCAATGTGGTTGCAGTTGAGCTAATCAGCAAGCGTGACAACAGCGTGGTTGATCGTTTTGAGTTGGAGTCAAACCCTGATTTGCCAAGCAACTTTGGCGGCACAATTCCCGCACAGGAAACGCCGGGCGAATATGAACTGCGTTTTGAGCTTTCATCGCAGCCAGCAGGTGGACAACCCTACCTAGCGCCGCAGTCGATTGCAAAAATTCAGGTTGATCCGCCGCCGCCGACCGCGACGCCAACGCCAACCTTTACACCAACACCGACACCGACACCGACCTCAACGCCGACTTCAACCTCAACGCCAACCCCTACGGCCACGCCACGTCCGCCGCTAATCGATCAGGCGGATATTCCAAGCTGGGCGTTTGCACTTTGCGGCGCGTTGATTTTGCTGCCGCTGATTGGGCTGGTGCTGGTGTTGTTTTTCCGCAACAGACCTAATTTAGAGGGTGTTTATCTTGAAGACACTTCTCATGCGGGTAACGATGTTCTATTTGGGGCGAGCTATTTTGGTAGCACCGCTCAAATTTATAACCATGAAGGCGATCAAATCGCCAAGTTAAAAGTAATCCCAGGCGGCGACGGCATCCGCTTTGAGGTGCAGGATCTCGATCCCGACGTTGAATTGCAACATGGCGAGTTCCCGATTGACATGGGCGAAGCGTTCTACCCATCGCACAACGACGTTATTCGCATCGGCAACGTCAAATTGCGCTTCGACAACGAGGCGGACGTGCTTGGGGATGAGTTCGATTATTAGATATGGCGGTGAGCCATCATGCTGGAGATATGTCTGAAAGCGCTTTAACTTGATGAGCGCATGGTTTGACATCGCTCCTGCATCATGCAACAAGGTGCATCTTTATGCTTGAATAGCAACAGTTTTCTAAGGAGTATATCAATGACAAAGTTATGTCTTGTGCCTGCTTTTGGGCTGCTACTATGTTTGCTGGGATGTATTGAGAATTCGGCCGAAACAATGCCAACACAAATGCCAACGACTCACGTTCAACAAACACCTTCCCCAAACGGAGAAGGCAATGTTGCGTTGGCAACTGCTCGCTCAAATTTGCAGCCACCAACAAAAGCCCCTGTGCCGCCTACTGCAATCGCGTCCCCTTTGTCTGAGTTAGCTGTGACAAGTGTCTCAATGCCGACGCAATCTGAGCCAAATTGGCCGAGCGAACCTTCTGTACACGGCAGCAACTATCCGCCGTATGCTGGCGATATGTTACGCTGGTGGGAAGATGAAAGTAGCCTGACGGTAGGTCAATTCACGATACAAAAGCAGGATGAACAACGCTTCATGATACAGATGGACGGTCGTGTGGTTCAATCATTTGACATCGGCCGAATGGATACCAATGAGGATGGTCGCGAAGATTATTTTAGCGGTGAACTCAGATCTGTCGTGCTGCATGATTTCGAGCAGGACGATGAACTTGAGCTTGTAGCCGAGGTGGTTACGCTCGGAACAACTTGCTGTCACCACTATCTGCTTTTTACATGGGATAGTGTGGCACGTGAATTTGTGTTTCAAGAGGACATGGGACGCTATTGGGCAAGTCGAGCGGTCTACGTTGATTTGGATCAAAACGGGTCGCTACAGTTTTTTACAGGTCAGTACGCGTTGTTCCTTGGTGACGGCGCATTCTTTAATACCCCGCTGATTTTGACCCTTGCAGAGGGGCAACTTATTGATGTGACCGATCAGTATCCTGAGATTTCGGAGCAGAGTGCAAACTATTGGACAGTCTTTCTTGAGGCGAACCCACAAGCTTGTGGGATAGGCGCGTGGTCGGCGTATTTTATGGCGCTTCGACGCGTGGTGCAGGATACATCTGCCGCGTGGAATTGGTATGTTGTACGCTGTGGTCAGGATGGGGCTGTTTTTGACAGTCGTGAAGGATACATGGCGTTGTACTTAGATGGTAGACCGTATAGCCAATATGATAAGACGCAGCCACAATTAATACCAACACCGACGGCCGAACTGTCTTCGTTGGTCACGCCTTCTGCTGATGAACCCGTGGCTGGTGAGTGGACAGCTTACCGCCCACATAAAGTCAAAGTGACTGTTGTGGCTCCTGACGGAAGTCAGCAAACACTTAACATATGTGAGCTTGAATTGACCTTCCACCCTGACGACGAGCGCTGCGAATTTGAATTTGCTGACGGGGTGGAATTTTACTTTAACAACTTTGATTCCGATTCGCATGTTGATCTGATTGTGAACTCATGGCAAACATACGGTACGAATCCTGTTTTGATGTTGGTGGCTTACGATGTAGCAAGCGAGCAATTTGTCCCAACAGCGATGTTGGAATCTACGCAATTTCTACACACCGTTGACCTAGATTCAAATGGTGTGATGGAATTTGTGCGTGGAGATGAGGCGTTTGATGAAGCGTTTGGTGCAGATTGGGATCTAAGCCCAATTCAAGTGTACGGGGTGCGCGATGGGGAGTTGGTGTTGATTTCGGCCGAATTTCCGACCCTCATTAAGGAAAGTGCTCAACGATCGCTGGTTGCCGCACTTGAACACCACCATGGCGTTTGCCACCCCTACGCATGGGGCGACTATCTCGCAGATATGTACACACTTGGTCAAGGTCAAGAAGCTCGCGACCTGTTTGAATCAACCTGCCAAGATCACACGCTTTTTGAAAGGCGTTCCAAATTGATTTACGACGCGCTTGATGCGCATGGGTATACAGAACCCTAAGCAACACTATGGCAGATATTAACGAAAAAATCGGACAAGCAATGCGATTACGACCAACGCTCGTTGTAGGCGCGGGTGGTACGGGATATGAGACGGTTGTGCGGATGAAGGCTCGTTTTCAAGAGTCGTTCCCGCCCGAACTGTTGCAGCAGGTCCGCTATGTCTGCTTTGATACCGACACAAATCATCCCCCTGTGCGGAACAGTTTGGGTGAGATGGTTTACATGGAGCCGCAGATTGAGCTGTTTCAGATTGGCGGGGTTCCTGTGAAGGGCATCATCGACAATCAGAAGAACTACCCCGAAATTGCACATGAACTGGAACTAAAAAAGCTGCCGCGCCTTGACCTGACAAAAGGCGCAAAGCAGGTACGCCAGCTTGGGCGCTTGGCCTTTTTCTACCACTTTCAGCGCATTCGCAAGGTGTTCGAGACGGCGCTGCGTGATGAAAGCCGGGGTTTCTGTGCACTGGTCGGTTCAACAGAGGCAAAAGCCGCTATTACCACCTTTTTCTTCGGTATGAATGCCATTAAAAGCGGTAAATCGCGCCCGGAAGGTGA
>JBMZDF010000566.1:0-4055 GCA_049614105.1 Promineifilaceae bacterium (SeqCode) | reverse complement strand
TTGCTGTCAGTCAGATTATCAAAGGGGTAGAGGATGTGCTGGGTACGTATAAACTGGGTGCGTCTGTCAGCATAACTCGTTTGAAAGTTCATCCTGTCGATTTTATTGCTAGGAAATTTCGCGAATATACCGCATTCTATTTGCGAGAAGCGTTGCGTCCACTAAACTGAATGGGTTCGATCATCGCCTTTTTTGTTCGCAAGATCGCTCGGCGGCTAACTGAACAATTTCATCTAATTCGCAGCACAAACCTTCATCAACTTCACGTTTTAAGGAATCGTATGTTAAATGTATCTACGCTCAACGATTGGGAAAACCCACAGCTTGTTGAAATCAATAAGATAACAGGGCATGTTAACACCGTCTCTTACCCCTCGATCGAGGCGGCCAAACACGGCGATCATACCGCTTCCCCTTACTATCGTTCGCTCAATGGGCAATGGCAATTTAAGTTAGTGGACAATCCTGATGTTGTGCCAGAGAACTTTTATGCTGATGACTATGATTCGGCCGATTGGGACGAAATTCGCGTCCCTGGCAACTGGACCATGCAAGGATTTGATAAACCAATCTACACCAATGTTCAGATGCCCATCCCCAACACGCCACCGTTCGTTCCCAAAGAGGACAACCCAACGGGGCTGTATCGCCACACGTTTACGATTCCTGAAGATTGGGACGGGCGGCAAATTTTTATTAGCTTTGACGGGGCGGAATCTGTTCTGTACGTTTGGATCAACGGGCAGGCGGTTGGCTTTAGCAAGGGATCGCGTTTGCCGGCCGAGTTTGACATTACGGCGTTTGTAAAAGCAGGTGAGAATAGCGTTTCGGCCGAAGTGATACGTTGGAGTGACGCCACATGGCTTGAAGATCAAGATCACTGGTGGATGACAGGCTTGTATCGCAACGTCTTTATCTACGCCAAACCCAAAGCGGCCATCTTCGATTTCTTTGCCCGCACTGAACTAGATGAAACCTTCCAAAACGGCACGCTCAAACTCAACACGCGCATCGAAAATTATGGCGGTGGCGACATTGATGGGTACGTTACCCGCATGGAGCTGTTTGACAGCGACGGGGCAAGCGTCTTTGGCAGCAAAAATACGGGGGTGTTGGAAAACGAGAACCGTGAGACGCAAACCGATCTTGAGGTAGAAATTGCGAATCCGTTGCTCTGGTCGGCCGAAACCCCAACCCTCTACACGCTCGTCGTCTCGCTCGAAGATAAACAGGGCAACTTTCTCGAAGCGGTTCGCACCCGTGTCGGCTTCCGTGATGTGACGATCAAAGGGCGCGAACTGTTGATCAATGGGCAGGTGGTGCTGATGAAAGGCGTCAATCGCCATGAACACGATGATCGACACGGCAAAACGGTTAGTGAGGAATCGATGTTAGCCGATATTCGGCTGATGAAAGAATTTAATATCAATTCGGTACGCACCGCCCACTATCCCAACTGCTCCCGTTGGTATGAGCTGTGTGATGAGTATGGTCTTTATCTGGTTGATGAGGCCAACATCGAAACGCACGGCGCGTACAACAAACTCAACAATAATCCTTACTGGACAAATGCTTTTGTTGAGCGCATCAAACGCATGGTGCAGCGCGACAAAAACCATCCGAGCATTATCATGTGGTCGCTCGGCAATGAGAGCGGACACGGCTCTAATCACGATGCGGCGGCGGCATGGGTGCGCTTCAACGATCCGACGCGCCCCTTGCACTACGAGGGCGCAATCAGCCCTTATGGACATACTCATATCGACTATTGGCATCGTGGGCATGCGGCAACAGACGTTGTTTGCCCGATGTATCCAACGGTGCAGTGGCTTGAGGATTATGCCCTTGACCCCAAGGGCGATCGCCCTTTCATCATGTGTGAATATTCGCATGCGATGGGCAACAGCAACGGCAACTTGAAAGAATACTGGGAGATGACGCGCAAACATCATGGCTTGCAGGGCGGTTTTATTTGGGATTGGGTTGACCAAGGGTTGCTCAAAACGGATGAAAATGGCGTTGAATATTGGGCCTACGGCGGCGATTTTGGCGACGAAATCAACGATGTCAACTTTTGTATCAACGGTCTGGTTTTCCCAGACCGCACGGTGCATCCTGCGATGTACGAGTTCAAAAAGCTGATTCAGCCGATTATGTGCAGCGCGGTTGACATGGCGACGGGACAGATTGCGATCTTCAACGACAATTATTTCACCGATTTGTCAGCCTATCGCGGTCGTTTTGAGGTGATGGTGGACGGGGTGGTTGTGCAATCGGCCGAATTCACCCTCCCATCAATCGCGCCACAAACAAGCGAAACGGTCACGCTGCCGATCGAGACACAAAGCGGCGGCGAGGCGTTTGTCACCGTCCGTTTTACGCTGGCCGACGCTGCGCCCATGCTGGAAGCGGGTCATGAGGTCGCGTGGGATCAGTTTGAGTTGCCCGTGACGGCCGCTGCGGCGGAGACGCCTGCGCCAAGTGGTGATGGGGTGCAGATGGTGGTTTCGGCCGAAACCATCACCATCACAGGCAACACATTCAACATCGAATTTGACAAAACGAACGGCCAAATGACAAGCTGGGAAACAAACGGCGTGCAGCTACTCGCCGCAGGGCCACAGCTAAACGTCTGGCGTGCGCCCACCGACAATGACGGTTTCAAATCTCCAACAATTGTCGACTGGCGTATGGACAAAGACCTCTACGAATGGCGCAGATTGGGGTTTGACAAGCTTCAACATCGTGTCGAATCTGTCTCAACCGAAGTGGTCAGCGATAGCGAGGTGCGCGTTGCGATTGAAACGATTGTTGGCTCGGACCAGCAGGGCGAAGCATTTTTCCACACGCAAACCTTTACCATTCGCGGCGATGGCTCTCTGCGCTCGGACAACGCGGTGCAAACTAACGTCAAGGTTAGCTACCTGCCGCGCGTCGGCATCAATTTGCAGATGCCTGCTGGCTTTGAACAGCTTGAATGGTATGGGCGCGGGCCGTTTGAAAATTACAGCGACCGTAAAGCTGGCGCGGCGATCGGCATTTATCAAACAACGGTGGATGATGATTATGTTCCCTACATTCTGCCACAGGATTATGGCAACAAAACGGATGTGCGTTGGGTCAAGTTAACTAATGCGGACGGGGTGGGGATTGCGGTTTCGGCCGAAAACGCCCCCATGCAAACGAGCGTCAGCCATTTCAGCGCCGACGATCTCTATCAAGCCTCCCACACCAACAAACTGACCCGTCGCGACGAAACGTTCCTCAATCTCGATCACGTGCAGGCAGGGCTAGGCAGCGCAAGCTGTGGGCCTGATCCACTGCCAGAATATCGGATTAAGCCAGGTGATTTTACGTTTGCGTTTGAATTTCGGCCGATAAAAGCATAAACAACACTCACACCAGAGTCGTTTCAGGTACGTTGAAACGGCTCTGCTTAACAAGGCAACCTTTATGTCACTTAGTTATGATTGCCAGCAACTTTATTACCACTGTCAAAATGAGGCCCATCAGGAAGAAGCTTATACGGTATTGTGGCGGTTGGTGTATCGTACTATTTTTCCAATGACCCGCAGCATGCGCGATGGGGATGCGTTCACGGAAGATTGCGCACAGGAAACGTTGATTCGGGTTCATGCTAAAATCAACCAGTGCAAAGACCCTGCTAAATTTTGCGGCTGGGTGCGGATCATCGCCCGTCGGGTCACGCTCAACAAACTAGCAGCACGGAAGCCATCTACAGATCTTGACGCGATTGAACCGCCTGAATCGGCCGAACCCCCACCACATCAACAGATCGTTCTCGACCAATTTTGGCAGCTTGTTGCCGCCGCACCCATCAGTTCGCGTTCGCGACGTGTGGTTGAGGGACGCTATCGGTTTCAGAAAAAAGACAAGGAACTAGCCGCCGCCGAAATGATGTTGACCAACGATGAAGTACGCCCCAGCCACATCCAAGTCACACGTGCCAAGAACATA
The DNA here is from genome assembly GCA_049614105.1 of Promineifilaceae bacterium (SeqCode). Classification (GTDB taxonomy): domain Bacteria; phylum Chloroflexota; class Anaerolineae; order Promineifilales; family Promineifilaceae; genus CALECP01. Next base: position 77 of record JBMZDF010000566.1, on the reverse strand, counting down.
AAAAAGATGCGGAACGACAACGGTTTACGGTTCTTGGGCTTTAGCCCGTGAAAGCCCCGTTCTTTCAAGTCGGGGAT
>JBMZDF010000565.1:0-4057 GCA_049614105.1 Promineifilaceae bacterium (SeqCode) | reverse complement strand
GAGGTTTTTATGCACAAACAAGAGTAGATGACAACAAACCTCTGAGGTTTATTGATCGAAAATTTTGTGACTTACCTAGCAACTACATTGAGGAAACCCCCACTTGTGTTGTGCATTATAGATCATGGTGTGGGTACGTCAAACAACCCCAGAGAAATAAATTGCTCTCTGGGGTAATTGGGTCAACTAAACTGTAGATTAGAGGCTATTTTGAGTGCGGGCAAGCCGCAAAACAATGGTGACAAAGTAGCTGTGTAAGGGGCGTGTTGTGAACAGACAGCCCTTACGCCTTGCTGTTTGCCCTACACGATGTTCAGCACCTCGAATCGCGTTTCACCACTTGGGGTCAAAGCAATGACCGTATCCCCAACCTTAGCGCCCAGCAGCGCCGTGCCGATTGGTGATTTGTTCGAGATAAGTCCATCAAGTGGGGATGCTTCATGGATGCCGACAATTTTGTATTGTTCCGCTTCATCCCAACCTTCCTCGGCAATCGTAACGGTGCAGCCCATGCAGACGGCATCGGTGTCGCCCGTGTACGCGACGATTTCTGCATTGCGTACGGCATCTTCTAAATTGCTGATACGCTCTTCAAGCAAATCCTGTTCTTGTTTGGCGGCATCGTAGCTTGCGTTCTCGGATAGATCTCCAAGCGCGGTTGCACGTGCCAATTTTTCGTTGATCTCAGTCCTTCGTTCCGATTTGAGTAACTGCAAATCGTTTTGCAAGTTCTGGAACCCTTCTTCTGTCATGTAAACAACATGTTCGTATAAGCTCATGAGCTTCTCCTTCATCTTGTGCTTTCACAGACGATATATCACTGAGGCATGCAAATACGATTCGTCCGATACGAAGTTTGAGTAAAGAAATTACTGCTTTATTCACATGGTCAAATGAACCACACAGTAAACAGGTGGCCTGCTTGAGTGTTTTGATGGTTCACACATCTCAGCTATGGGGTTGATTGCTCCCAATCCCATTGAGCAGTATATGAAGCGGAATTTGATTTGTAAAGTGTTGCACCGCTGAAACTCACCAAACTTGTAGCAACGCTTTATCTTTAATTTAGGTTCAAACTAGGAGGATGCGATCTATGGTCAGGTTCTCACTGGGGGCTAATAATGATAGGGCTTATGGGATGGGTTAAAACAAGCCCCTCTAGCCCCTTCCGAGGGAAGGGGGATCTGATACCTCCCTTTGGGAGGGTAGGCGGGGTTCAGAGGTTTGTGTGATTAGGCTAGCAAATTTGTGCGTGTAACGCCGTCGCGCGTAATCTGATAGTGGTCAAAATCGCGGGCTACATAGCATTGGTCGAAGATGGCGCGTGCTTCGTTGCGAATATCACGCTCGAAATAACGGCGTGATATATGCGTGAGCAGCAATGTGCCTAATTCGGCATCATTGGCAAATTTGGCCGCATCGGCCGCCGTCATATGCCCAAACTGACGCGCCATTTCACGATCGCCCGAAGTGTAAGTTGCCTCAATCGTTAAGGCGTGCGCGTTGCGGCAGATGTCGAGAATCGGCTCGGTTCGGCCGATGTCGCCAATATGCACATACTTCGTCCCTTGAATCGGCTCCCCAAGCACCATATCAGGCGTGATGACGCTGCCATCATCGAGCGTGATCGATTGCCCAGCGACGAGCTGCCCGCGTTCAGGCCCAAACGGCACGCCAAGCTGGTCTGCTTTTTCAGCCAAAAACGGATGGTGTGTTTTTTCCTCAAAGAGGAAGCCGAGACAGTCTGGCCCACGATGCTCAACCCCAAACGCGCTGAGCCGAAAATGCTTATCATCAACTAGGACATCTCCAGACTTAACCGTAATGAATTTAATGGCAACGGAGGTGCGATTGCCGCGCAGCACAACGCGATAAAGTAAATCTTTGACCCGTTGCAGCGTGCTTGCACCGCCATAAATCTCAATATCCTCCATCGCATCCCAACGGGCCAGCGTTGAGACAAGACCGCCTAACCCTAAAATGTGGTCGAGGTGGCTGTGGGTGAGCAGGATTTTGTTAAGCCGTTTAAAGCCTAACCCGCTGCGTAGGATCTGCCGCTGCGTTCCTTCGCCGCAGTCGATCAGAAAACGATGCTGGCGATAGAGCAGGACATGGGCAGATAAGCCTCGGTGGGCTGATGGGGCTGATGCGGAGGTTCCGAGAAAAATTAGTTCAAACATAGCAGACTCATAAAAAATAAAGAGAGGCGAATAAAGAATGCAGAAAGAGAAGTTGTTTGTTTTGACCTCAATGTTCTTGCCGCTTTTTCACGTTAGGGATTGTCCTTAAATGAGAGAAGTATCGCAAGTTACGGGGGAATCTGAAATCAATTTAGATTAGATTTTTTTCGGCCGAAACAGACCCTACCTCTGGTAGAAACGGGTCGGTTCGCCCTAGATACGCCCATTTCAAAACGAATTTCAAAATTGGTCGAAACTGCCCGTATCTTCTTGCAAACCCGCTCGTTACTCAGATTGACTGCACATTAACAAACCAAACAGTCAAACTTATCATTTCATTTAATTCATTTTCTGACCGTTTGGTTTGCGAAGTTATTATTAATAATCGATTTTCCCTATTTATTTATTCCTTGAGAACAGTTAGGTAATCCAAAAATTACCTAACTCCTCAAAGGGGATAAGTTTTCTAATTTATTGAATGTTGAAGTCTTGTATTCCAAGACTTTGGCATATTGGTAATCTCCTGTTTTTTTTGACCTCGGGTCCACCTCCTCGCGAGCCCTAAACATTGCCTCCTGTTTAGGGCTTTTTCTTTTCCTATTTGACAGATGCGCAACAGCTAGGCACAAAAAAAGCCCTGCAATCTTGCAGAGCTTTTGGAAATTGTTTCAATTTCGGCCGATTAGCTTGGCAAGAAACTCTGCATTTTCATGACGGCGCTCAAGTCACCTTCAACTTTAACCTTACCTGTCATAAAGGCGGTCATTGGGTTCAATTTGCCCAAAGCCATTGATTGATAGTCACTGGCAACCATTTTGAGTGTTGCGGTTGGATCATCACTTGGCCCATCAGTTACATTGGCCGCACCGTCTGCAACGGTCAATGTCCATTGCCCGCCACCGTCACCTGATAGATCAAACAGGATGCTCATGTCAAGCCCTACAAGTTTGTCGCTGTCAATCCGATTTGGCATTTCTGCAAAAATTTCTTCAACTGTTGGCATCTTTATCTCCTAAAGAAACAAGAATCAAGCTTTGAATCTCCTCCCACCACAATAATAAGTGGGAAAATTGAGGATGGCTAGGTTCCTGCTATTTTTTACTTTGTTGCAGAGGTCAATCAAGGCGCACTGCTCGGAAGATTATAGCAGGGATATTAACCAGAAGGGGAAAATGTTTGCGGCGTATATGTCCTACCTACTTAGGGTGAGCTGAGGCACATTTTTCAATTTTGTGGCCTGTGTGGGAGTGAATATCGGCCGATTTAGCCCCTAAGGTAGTTGAATCGAAATTGACCACCCGAAAAGTCACATTTTCGTTGACACAGAGACAACCCTTTGTTAGAATCTCCGTCCGCTAGCCCCATTCGTCTAGTGGCCTAGGACATAGCCCTCTCACGGCTAAAACAGGAGTTCGAGTCTCCTATGGGGTACTAAGCACAATAACATACTTGCAATCTTTGATAATTTGCTGTGGTTGAAACAACAAAAGCCAATTATGGAATTGTTAAAGATAACTTGCCTACTATTTTCAATTTTTGAGATAATGTGAATAGTTGGCTTGGAAGCTAAAAAAACGGGGCACTTTAAACAGTGTCCCTTTTGTTTTGCCTATATTATACTTTATCAGCAGTATTAGCTCAGCAATTATCAATCAGCGTGTGGGACGTTGATTGTGATTAAGAAATATTTCCACAGGAGTAAAGCAAAATGAATAGTGAACCTGAATATATCAAGCTTAAGGATGCAGCAAAACAGCTTGATGCTTCTGAGCAAGCTGTTTTAAAAGCTATGAATATGGGGCAACTTCATGGTATAAGAAATGATAAAGGGTGGCAGATAGACGTCAGTACCTTGGACAAATTTGTTCCAGATGGGA
>JBMZDF010000564.1:0-4057 GCA_049614105.1 Promineifilaceae bacterium (SeqCode) | reverse complement strand
CTCTTTACTCAAATGAAACACACCCCTTAATAAATGGTGATTTTGCAATCTATAACGCCTAATGGCTGATAAAAACACCTGCAATTTTCACCGCAACATTTTACCATGATTACAGCGCGTTCTCTTCGCCAACGATGGTGTCATAAACGGCCGATAGTTCTTCATCTGAATAGTAGTGAATAACCACTTTGCCGCCGTCTTTGCCCGGTTCGATGCTGACACGTGTGCCAAGGCGCGTGCGGAACTGCTTTTCAATATCCGCCAGTTCGGGGGGCAACTGCGGGCGAGCTTTCTTTTTGGGTGCGGAACGCAACTTAATTTTGCGTACAATCTGTTCCGTTTGGCGCACGCTGTGCCCATTTTTGATGATGCTGCCCATCACTGCCGTCTGCTCGTCGGGACCCAAAGAGTGCAGAGCGCGAGCATGACCGCCGCTAATCTCATTGTTCACAACCGCTTCTTGAACACGTGGGTCAAGGTCTAGGAGGCGCACCGTATTTGTGATAGTTGTTCGCGCCTTGCCAACCCGTTTCGCCACTTGGGCATGGGTCATGTTGAACTCGTCCATGAGCTGACGATAGGCTAGCCCTTCTTCCAAGTCGTTGAGGTCTTCACGCTGAATATTCTCAATCAGCGCCAGCTCAAGCATTTCAAGCGCTGTGATGTCGTTTTTAACAACAACAGGGACTTGATGTAACCCCGCTCGCTGCGAGGCTTGCCAACGACGTTCACCCGCAATCAGCGTGTAATCATTGGGCGCAACTTGGGAGACGATCAGCGGTTGGATCAGGCCATGTTCGCGGATTGAATCGGCAAGTTCTTCAAGCGGCTCTTCTTCAAAATGGGTGCGGGGTTGGTAAGGATTCGGCCGAATTTCCTTCACCTTCACCATTCGCAAGCCACTCTTCGCCAACGCATCCGCGTCACTTTCAATAGACACTTCACCTGTTGGGGTCGCCCCATCAGTCGAACGAATTAACGCGCCAAGCCCCTTACCAAGCCCTGTTTGTTTCTTTTTTGCCATGCGTCATCTGCTTGACGAAAAATGGTAAATATCAAATGAAGCATAATCAGAAAGAATCCTCTCTCTAGTTTGCATTCTCCATTCCCCATTCTTCATTCTCTATCACTTCCTGCCTTTCGTCCGATCGGCTTGTAACAACTCAGCCGTTAACACCTTGTAACCAAACGCGCCCGTCGAGTCTGGTGCGTAGAGATTGATCGGCTGTCCATAGCTTGGCGCTTCGCCCAAACGAATGTTGCGCGGCACAATTGCGCGGAACACCTGCCCTGTGAAATGCGTGCGAATCTCGTTAACAACCTGTCGGCTTAACTTTGTCCGCCCATCGTACATGGTCAAAATAATGCCGCGAATTTTTAAGCGTCGATTAAGATGCGTCCGCACAAGTTCGATCGTCTGCGTGAGCTGTGTCAACCCTTCCAAGGCTAAATACTCGCACTGCACTGGAATAATAACCCCGTGCGTGGAGGCGGTCAGGGCGTTCAGCGTCAACAGCCCCAAGCTGGGCGGGCAGTCGATTAGAATATAATCATACGCGTCATCAATCGAATTAAGGTTGCGTTGAAGCCGATATTCACGGGCCAACTGATTAACTAGCTCAACCTCTGCACCAGCAAGGGCCGGTGTAGCTGGCAGAATATCAAATTTTGCCGCCTCGTTCGTTTGAATGATGGATGCCGCATCAGCACGTTCCAACAACAAATCATAAGTTGAATACTTAAGCAGAGATCGCTCGAAACCAAGGGCGGATGTGGCGTTCGCTTGTGGGTCAAGATCCACAAGCAACACACGCATACCGCTTTCAGCTAGATAAGCTGCGATGTTGACGACGCTGGTTGTTTTGCCAACACCGCCTTTTTGATTTGCAAAGGCGTAGATATGGGCCATGCTAAAGGGTTACTCGTTCGCTAAAAGCGTTTGGATTCGATTGACTTTCGCTATCAAATCAGGTTGGGCAACAGACGCCGAAGCGATCTTGTTGGCAAATTCGGCCGATTCTAAGACATTGCCGTTGGTTCGCCACAAATGCACAAAGAAGGCGGTTGCAAATGTATCACCTGCACCCGTTGCATTTATTTCAACCACCTGTGGCGCAGGAACATGCGTCTCCTTATCACCCTCAAAAATCATGCACCCGCCCGGGCCAAGCGTCATAATTAGCAGTTTCGACAAGCTGCGCAGGTGGGCTAAATGGGATGGCTCGTACAAATCCTCCATACCGATAATGACCGCATCAGCATTCGGCAGCAAAATGTCAGCATGCATCATGGGAATCTGTTTCACTTCCCCATCATCCCCCCATTCACGCATCCAGCCCTGTGGGGTCAGTCCAATGAGGCTGTTTGGAAAGGCATAAACTAAATTAGGGTCAACTTGATTCGTGATTGGGCCAAGGTGGACAATCGGTGTTTCGCGCCATGATGGCGGTACATGTTCGGCCGAAATCCAGCCCGCCAACGAATGCACAATCTGCTTGCGCCCTTCAGGATAATAAATGTTTGAGAAGCTTGTTGTCTGTGGTGCAGGCACAACCTCAACAATACAATCCGGAATAGCAGCAGATGCGTCAAGATCAGCACCTGTGCTTGTCAGAACTGCCGTGCGGCAGCCCAGAGCGCGGGCAATACGACCCGAAAACGATACCGTTCCGCCAATATCATAGCCTGTCTCAGACAGCTCTAATGGCACAACGTCACGGCTAATATGTCCAACAGTTAAATAGTCATAGCGCGAAGCTTGAGTCATAGGTGCGCTGATTTTAGCACATCAATACCATATATGAGGGTCAGGGATCTACGATTTGGCCTATTTTTCCAGCTTAAGTGGATCACAAAAACATTTTGACTGCAAAAAAGGTTGACCAATTAGCTAAATGAGTCACCAATGGAACAATCTGCCCCCTTGCTCTCACTCCCATTCGCCGTTACCATTTAGTGTATGAACGACCAGAAGTTACGGCGTTTCTCGCTATCGCTCACCCAAATCATGCTCGGCATTGCGCTGATTGTCGGGGCATTTATTGCGCTCGGTCTAAATCAGAACGCGACCAATTATCAGCAGGTTAAAGTGAGTGAAGGCACATTTCAATCACAAGTTTATGCGGAATACACACGTGAGATTGAATTACAAGCAACGCTTACCTATGTAAGCAGCGAATCTTATGTTGAGGCATATAATCGCGCCGAAGCGAACAAAATCGCGGCTGGCGAGGTCCGCATCATACCGTTAACGATTGAAGCGACGCCTGCGCCAACGCCAACCCCTTTGCCGACACCTGATCCGGCCACTTACGCTCGCCCGTGGCAAATGTGGTGGCATCTACTGACCGATGCCCCTGCCCCGGAATATGCGGATGAACCCCTCAACAGCGGCGAATAAACGCGCATTGAACAACGAACAAAGTACAACCCAACCCTCTTTAGAACAGTACGCCCATCCGTTTGTGACGGTCGATATTGTGATTTTCTCGCTCGCACTTCAACATGGCGATCTGCGCGTCTTGCTGATTGAGCGCGATCGGCAACCCTTTAACGGGATTGCATCCTTGCCCGGCGGATTTGTTCATGTGGGTGAATCGCTGGAAGCTTCGGCCGAAAGACAGCTCAGCACAAAAACGGGACTAAGCGCCGTCTACATGGAGCAGTTGTTTACATTTGGACGCCCCGAACGCGATCCGCGCAATCATGTGATCACCGTCGCCTATTTCGCCCTTGTCCCGTTTGATATGATCTCGCTCTCTAAAATGGGGGCGTCGCTCAAACTTGCGTCTGTCTTTAATCTGCCTGAGCTAGCGTTTGACCATGCCGAAATCGTTCGCTCTGCGCTACAGCGTTTGCGTTACAAGTTGGAATATACCTCGTTAGGGTTCGAGCTTTTGCCCGACAAGTTTACGCTGACGGAGCTACAGCGGGCGTATGAGATTGTGCTGTCTGAGAAGCTGGATAAACGCAATTTTAGACGGAAGATACTTTCGGCCGAAATCATCGAACCAACAGGCGACACATCACGCGGCGGCGAAGGTCGCCCCGCAAAACT
>JBMZDF010000563.1:0-4064 GCA_049614105.1 Promineifilaceae bacterium (SeqCode) | reverse complement strand
AATCATTAGGCGCCCATAGCTCGTTGCCCAGTTCAAGGTGGATTGTGTTAAAGGTGTCTGTCCAAGGTGCGGTTTGTCCGAGTGCAGCGCGTTTGTCTGCATAAGCGTGTGTGCCAGCAGGTGCGGTCAGGTAGGCGGTGAGATTTTCAATTTCGGCCGAACTGAAAGTCGGAGGAATCACATACCAAGGCTCCGCACCAACCAGCTCGCACAGTTCTAAAAACTCATGCAGTGAGTAGTGGAATTTATCTGCGACACGATAGCGAGGGCTGTAACCTGTTGCTTTGCGTGCAAAAGGTACGGCCAATTGGTTATCAAGCGAACTGCCTAGCTGTGCGCCCCAGTTGCGAATGATGCCCGGCTGCATTTCTTGCAACAGCCCAATGTAGTGGTCGCTAAATATCGTTGGGTTTGTCTGCCCTGCACGTTCTAGCAAGACATCATCAACCCAGACGTCTCCCTTACTTGGCTGTGTTAACGTCAGCTTGAAAGTAAGCGCATTCGATGAGCCATCAGCATTACGCGCCGCGTTTATGCTATCACGACCCACATCGACGGTGAAAGAACGTTCGATTAGCTGCCATTCATCTGTCAACTGAACCGTTTCGTCAAAGAAAATGTTCTCATCAATCCGTTGAAAACGAATGTGAAGCTCCGCGTCCGCCTCTTGTGCTTTCGCCCAGATAGCAAAGTTCCAATCGCCATCAACGACAATCAGCTTTCCTGCTGTCACATCATCATCACGACCATATGTATCAAAATAAAGGTCGAAGGCAGGACTATAGCTCCAGTTAGGCGACAAACGTAACGATTGTGTCCCGTCACTGTTTGGCCGTGTGGTGCTTGTGTCCGCCGCATAATTGACATTTAGGTCACTTGCGTACCCTGGCAATTCTGTTGTTAAAAAGAAGGGGTCGCCACTCTGTGGCCACGCGCCAGCATTTGAAATTTCAAATGTGTAGCGGTCTTGTGAATGAGTGGAGTTAAGCACCGTACCGTTGCGCCCAGTTGCAGCGCCTACGGGAATCTCAAAGTTTGAATTGGCCCAGAACCCTTCTGGCTGTCCAATATTTATCGAATCGTTGTTCCACGTTGTATTCCAGTTGCTCGCTCGAATAACAAGGTTGTGCGGTTCACGAACATCGTCGATGGGGATGCGTGACGTGACAGTGTCTACGTTAAAAACGGTGCTATATTCGCCCGCCTCAAATCCAGGGTTTGGAATGAGATTTTTCATATATTGGGCTGCACCATATTGGGTGTGATCCCCAATATTCATGCCGAGTCGTTTCACGTTGTCTAACTTTTCAGTTTGATCAAGATGAATGATGGTCGCACCAGAATCGGCCGAAGCCGCAACAACACTGATGCATCCGATTAGTACAAATATAGCCGACCAGACAGAGCGAAATAATAACGTATGACGCATATCACACATCCAAGCGAAAATAGACAGGGCACGACGACACCGTGTTTGTCCATCATCAATAAAATTGTAGTTCGTTGGGGGTGTATGTAGGTATAGAAATACCTAGCAAATTGCTTGAATTTGCGTTACAAGAGGGGTGTCATTGACCTAAACAGAAACTTGCGTTTGAACGACACCTTGATACAGCCCGCTTCTTGTGTACCCCTAGATTACTCTGGTAGAAGGGCAGGTTCAAGAGGCATTAGTACTATTTTCCTATGGGATTTAAGGGCTATGTGCAAAATTTTACACTGGTTCAGACAGGGGATTATCCGCTCTCGTGAACGGCACATAAACGACCTGTGGCCCACTTTACAAATGCTCAAATGCGGCCAAAATGGGGGCTAATGACGCTTCTTGTCGGCCTGCCAGCATGAGCTTTTCTTTGGTCACGGTGAAGTTCCCATTTTCGGCCGATTCCAACGCATCAAAATACAAATCGTCTACTTTTGCGGTCCCCGTCATCGCGTCGCCATCGCTGACATCCCACAAAAACTGTGCCAACGGCAGCAACGCTTGCGCCTCTGGCATATCATTTAGCGACTGCAACAAAATTGTGGCGCGGAATCCATCGCCCTTTTGCACATATTGCTGCGCTTGCTTCAGACGCTTATTGCCCTCTTTCGCCATCCGCATACGAATCTTGGGCGGATCTAGCTGCGTCTTTTCGTCAATGAAACGGCGAATATTGTGCTCCATTTGCAAACCTTGAAACGCCCCAATAATGGTTCCATTGCGCATCATTTTTACAGCCGGGATGCTTTGGATGCCAAACTTTTGGGAGATGATCGGGTTGTGTTCTGTGTTGAACTTGGCAAGCCGCACCTTGCTATCTGGCTCCATTGCGATCTTCTCCAGCACGGGGCCAAGCTGACGGCAAGGAACACACCACGACGCCCAAAAATCGACCAAAAGCGGATGCTTGAATGAGCGCTGCATCACCTGAATATCAAAAGTGTCATCGGTGACGTCAATTACATGATGGTAAGCTTTTTGTTTGCGTTTGAAGATGTCGAAAAGACCCATAATAATCACCTGCGAAATAACTTGTTGATAGTTTGTACTTGAACCACAAAAGCGCCGAAATCATCTACAACCCAGCATTTCTGCGGTTCGAGTTTTTTATCCAGAGCAGTTTACTGCTTGATTTGTTTTGACTAAGGAGCCAATTTTACACTTGATCAAGTCAATACTGTGTAATTTAGGTTCCGTAAAATAAAAGCGGCTACAATCAACACTATGAAGTTCGGAGCAGTTCCAATTGACAGCGCACTTAACCACATTTTAGGCCACAACATTGCGGGGCCATCAGGCAGGCGTGTTTTGCGCAAGGGGCGGATGTTGCGTGCAGCCGACATTGAGAAACTGCGCGGAATTGGTCGCAAATCGGTCTACGTTGCGCAGCTAGAGGCGGGGGATGTAGATGAGAACTGTTCAGCGGCGCGAATTGCCAACGCCGCAGCGGGCGAAAATTTGCGCCTCTCGAACGCCGCAACGGGGCGCGTTAATATTTCGGCCGAAAAGCTAGGTCTCCTGCGTGTTGATTATGAAAAACTGTTTGCAATCAATCGTTTAGACGGGGTTACGCTCGCCGCATTACCAGCACACACGGCGGTGCAGCGCGGAAAAATGGTCGCAACGGTCAAGATTATTCCTTATGCGTTGCCTGAATTAACGGTGGGGTTGGCGGAGGATTTCGGCCGATTTCTATACCTGACCCCCTTCACAAAAAAGTCTGTCAAACTCATCTTGTCTGGCTTCCCAACCGCCCGTGAGCGCATCGTGCGCAGCTTCGACAACGCACTACGCCCACGCATTGCGGCGCTTGGCGGCGAAATTCAACAGGTGGCGTTTGTGCCTCTGGAGGATGAATCAGACGAGATCAAACTCGCTCAGCTCATTGAACAACAGGCGTCAAGTTGTGATCTGTTGCTGCTAGCGGGGGAGACGGCCATTATGGACCGTTTTGACATTGCGCCACGCGCCGTCGAACGGGCGGGCGGGCGCATCGAGAGCCTCGGTGCGCCTGTTGATCCTGGCAATCTGTTAATGCTTGCCTACCACGGCAACACCCCCATCCTTGGCGCACCAGGGTGCTCCCGCAGCCCCAAAGACAATATCATCGACCTTGTGCTGCCGCGCCTGCTGGCGGGCGACCATCTCACACGTGAGGATATTATCGCATTTGCAATTGGCGGCTTACTTGAAGATGTGCCCGAACGCCCACTGCCGCGCAGCCGCCTCTCATAGAATCGGCCGTGTAACAAATGTTTTTGCAGACAAGAAAAACGCCTACACAACAGTTGTCCAACGAAAAATACACCCTAAACTAGACGCCTAACATGAAATCAGACCCGCTAATCGGCTAACGTAACTCAGATCAATGTTGCATATTCCAAAGACAGTGCCAGACCCTATTCAGCTTAAAGTAGGCGTTATCAAACAAACGTCAGGTGCGTTTGAGCATGTCGTCATTTTTGACGCCGACATACATCTGCTGAAAGACCGTTCAACCATCAAAATAATCAGTTCACCGCCCGTGTCTACCGATGATTGGCTAAGGGAGTTTGAAGAAATTGCTGTCAGTCAGATTATC
>JBMZDF010000562.1:0-4072 GCA_049614105.1 Promineifilaceae bacterium (SeqCode) | reverse complement strand
TGGCGCTGGCTTTTTCTTCGGCCGAGCCAAGAATCAAGCTGGGGGTTTGAAAATTCGGCCGATTTGCCTTCATCAAAATCGCCATCATCGTTCCCTCTGGCGTATACATCAACCGCCCACGCGCATCCCGCCCAAACGGATGATTATGAAAGCGCCCGTTAACTGTGCAGTCCCATTCGACCAACGCCCACGTGCCAATTAGATTATTCATGTGCAATCTCCTCTATTGTGTTTGCCAAACCATGCAAATAATTGTGGCAGATCGGCAAATACCTAGCAAATAAGGGCTATTGTTTGATTGGTGATAGTTAAGTTAACCAGAAGGAGTAAATGAGAATGCTTCTTTAATTCTAAAAACGCTGCATAATGGTACAGGGTTTACAAGCGATTACCTCATTTTCGATTTACTGCACGAGGATGTTGATCGTTTGGATTAAATCTAGCAATCTTGTTTGCTAGCATAGTTATCAGGGGATGACGTTAGCAAAACAACGCGCAGGTAGGGGATCCAACCAGATTTATGCGCAATACTTAAAACAAAGCAAACAGCATATTAGTGGCTTATACCCCTATTTATGTTGCTTCGTATAGATTGTTTGGTGTAGAAGTGTGCAAACACCACCCACCTCTCCCACATTTGTTTGGCGACAAATTTACATCTAGAGGTACATAATAAATGAAAGTAGACACAACGCAGGCGATGCGGTTTTCGCTTCCCTGGGTACTGTTCCTGCTGCTGTTGATCTCTGCCGAGACAGCCACAGCCGCAAACAGTATCGATCCTTATGCGGGTGCACCAGAATGCGCCCATCACAACGCATCCCACTGGCACGGTCATTGGGATGCTGCGCGGGGCTGTTATTACACCCATGAGCACAAAGATAATCCTGGGGTGATTTTGCCAGGGATGACAACGGCCGAACGCGCTCAGGCGCAGGCGGTGCTTAACGTTTTTGGCCCTCCTGGGCAATGGTTTGGCGGCACGTCAATTTCCTACCCGTGGCAAACATTTCAGGGGGCCGGCCCTTCCTACATGTCGGGGCCAAGCAACCCCGCTGTTTATGAGAACGCACATAAACATGCTGGCTATGGTTGGATTGTGCGAACAAATATTCCTTCGCGCGGCGCACATTACATCAAAGACTACCGACTGCAATATCATGCGATTTTTGCCAGCCCGGGCGCACGCACGCGCTATCATTCCTATAGTTTAGAGGCCAACATCTGCAAGACGAGTGAGGGTTGCCGCATTGTTCGCACGGGCGGCTGGCTTGACTTTGGGCATCTAAAGATTTCGGGGCGCGTGATTCCGCTGCCAGATCAAGATGGAGACGGCGCACGACAGAGATTACACACAAGCTATCGTTATGGTTCGAGCGAGTTTGCACGGCAGGATAACTTCCGCACGGCGGCTGTGTGGTATGGGCTGTTTACCTACCCTGACCACGCTAAAAAGCCTTGGGCGTTTGATCAGACAGGCAAGCCGTTTCGTTTGTTAGCGGTTGCGCTTGAAACGATGGACGCATGGGCCGAAGTTAACGCCAGCGATCCTTCGCAGCATGAGCTGTTTTGCCCAGCTTTTGACTGCAATAAAAATGGCTCAACCGTGAAAATGCATCGTTTGACGCTGGACATTATCCAGCCCTATTATGATGGGTTCACCGATCGATTTGGGTTGCCAAATGCGAACTGCACCGCCGTTGGTTTGGACTGTATCCCCACTTCGATCAGCGCCGGCCCGCGTGTTTATGCCAATGTCAATGATTGGTTCCTGCCGCTTGATTATGATCGAAGTCCCGAAGGGGTCTGGTGGCTGAAATATCCGAACTAGGTAAGGTCGAGGGCTTCTAACAGCCCCATGATTTGTGTTTCTAGCGGGTCATCGGCCGAAATAGGCAGATATTGTTGCCAAACTTGCAAGGCCGCGTCGTGAATATCAGCATGCCAAGCAGGCTGTGACGCGGCATGTGCGGTGAGTGCGGCAAAACAATCTTGAAACAAGGCAGCGTCCCAGACGCTCATGCGCAACAGGCTCAACAGTTGTGGCAGCGCAAGCGTGTCGAGGTATGGATGAAGGGCGGACTGGATGGCGAAAAAGTCATCAGGTCCGCCTTTTGTCACTGAATTGTCGAATGCACGCTGTGTCTCAATTCCGTTTGCTGGTGTGGGGCCAAGCGTGTAGGCGCTAAGTTGTAGGTTGTCTTGATAATGTGCGGCCTGATAGATTGCCCCGCCGCTGCGCAAAACATATTCCCCAATCGCGTGATAATTGACCATTAACGAGAAGCTGCCGTGCAGATTGGGGAGCGGTGGCTGGTCGTTGATAAGTGCGTCGATGAGCGTGTGCCCCCGATCGCTGGTTAGCAACAGGACGTGTTTGAACCGCTGCCAAAAGCGAATGCAGGCTAGGCCGAGGGTTGGAAAAGTGAGGTAGGTGTCGGGTAGGTTGGCGGCATAATCATCGATGATAGATTGCTCGATGGGGTGGGTGTATTCGGCCGAATTTCCCACCTCATACTCAAACCACATCCGCTCCCAAATCGTCGGATCGCTCAGATCTGGCTCAGGTTGCGTACTGGAAACAGTCAGCCGATTGTCGTAAGCAACCCCCTCCTCAATCAACACACTGTCCTGTGGAATGCTGTCGAAAAAGTAGTTGGCGAACAAGATAATCGGATTGGTCGCTGTGTCGGGCGCAACCGCTTCCTGCGAATGTAGTAGCTGGAGCGCCTGCGGATTTTCCGCATCAAAATAGGCAAAATCTAGCAGTCCCGCTTCAACCCAAGGGGCAAGCTGCGGGTGTGATTGCCAGAATGCCAAAATATCTGGCGCAAAGTCGGTCAGTACGAACTTAATCGACCAGTCGGCAAACGGCGAATCGAGAAAGGTGGCATAAAACTGATGCAAAAAATGATAGGTCAAACGCCCTGTGCCTGCGCCCAACTCGACAAAGTAGATTGGCTGGCGCGAGTCAATGGTTAAATCCTGCGCCTGAATCGCCGCGAGACAGTCATGCAGATATCCAAAAACGATGTCGCCATAGGTCCGCGCCATGTAAGGACTACAGCTAATCGTGTGTGGCACTTCGTCGTTTTGCCAAGCGGCCATCCCGTTTTTTAGAAAATAAGTGCGCTGAATTTGCCACAAAATCGATTGTGATAATGGTTGCCGATCTCCGAGGCGGTGTTTGTATTGGTTGGGCGTCATGGATGTTTGATAAACAGATCGCAATAAGTTCTTGGTTTAAGCAGAACCCCCACCTAACCTCCCCCGCAGGGGAGGAATCAGAAGAGGTTTATTCCAAATTATACGCGGATGACGCAGATCCAGCGGATAAACATGGATTCCTGTGATTTGTAAGTGCCAGTGTGGTGCTTTTGCAGCACAGTCCAAAAATAAGTATGTTTGGCACTCCTATGAGATTTGTTCAGTTTGAAGGGGCGGTTGTTTATAATGGGTGCGCCATGACTATTTTTCGTATTCGCAATTTGACAAAACAGTATGCTCGTTCGGGCTATTATGCCAATCGCAACATTACGCTTGATATTGCCCAAGGGGAGATTTTTGGCCTGTTGGGCGCAAACGGTGCGGGTAAAAGTACGTTGGTGAAGCAAATGGTGAATTTGCTGTCGCCGTCTGAGGGGGAGATTGTGTTTATGGATGGGCGGGTGAATTCGGCCGAAATGCTGCTCTACATCGGTTACATGCCGCAAAAAGCACAGGCGCTCAACACCTTGACCATCGACGAAGCCCTCTACTTTACGGCGCATCTACGCGGCATGTCCGTCAACGACGCCAAAAACGAACGTGATCGACTGGTGGCGCTTTGGCAGCTAGACGCCTTTCGCCAGCAAAATAGCCAGTCGTTATCGGGTGGGCAGCGGCGCTTGATGCGGCTGGCCGTCGCAATGGCGGGCGATCCGCTGGTGCTGATTCTGGACGAACCGACCAACGATCTCGACCCTGAACGCCGCAAACTTGTCTGGGACATTTTGCGCGATGTCAACCAGACAAAGAATACGACCGTTATTTTTATCACGCATGATGCGCTTGAAGCGGAGAAAATTATTCA
>JBMZDF010000561.1:0-4080 GCA_049614105.1 Promineifilaceae bacterium (SeqCode) | reverse complement strand
CCTCTGAGGTTTATTGAGCAAAGCTTTTTGTGGCGCATCGCCAGATTGGCGATGCGCTTTTTGTTTTTAGAAAGGGGGGTTAGCTTGTTAGGATGGTGCGGACGGCTTGTTCTTCCTCGGCCGATAAAGACCAATCGGCCGCCTTTGCATTCGCACGCATATGCTCAATTTTTGTCAGACCAGAAATCACAGAACACACTTGCGGCTGAGCCAGCAGCCACGCATGGGCGAGTTCATTGATCGTGTGTCCTCTTTCGGCCGACCAAGCAGACAACTTTTCAACAATCGCATAGTTCGCATCGCTCATATACGCCTGCACATAAGCACTGCGTTCCCCGCGTGAGCCTTCAGGTGCGCCCTCGCCGCGTTTATACTTGCCCGTCAAAAAACCACCTGCCAGCGGGAAAAAGGGAATAAACCCAACATTTTGTGAGCGGCAAAACGGCAGCATCTCTTTTTCAACCGCACGCTCCAGCATGTGATAGTGGCCTTGTTCTGTCACAAACGCATTCCAACCGCGAAACTCCGCCAGCAAGTTAGCACGCGCAATCTGCCAAGCCGCATAGTTGGACGTGCCGATATAGCTGATTTTGCCCGATGAAAGCAGGTCATCGAGCGCCCGCAACGTTTCTTCAATTGGCGTGTTCTCGTCCCAACGGTGCATTTGATACAGGTCGATGTGGTCCGTCTGCAAACGGCGCAGGCTATCTTCAACGCCGCGCACAATATGGTAGCGAGACGCGCCGCGATCATTGGGGCCATCTCCGACCTTCATATAGACCTTGGTTGCCAGCACAACATCACGGCGGCGACCTTGTAACGCGATGCCTAGCGTTTCCTCAGAACGGCCGCTTTGGTACATATCGGCCGTATCGATAAAGTTGATCCCCAGATCAAGCGCCTCACCAATAATTGTGTTGGCGCTTGTTTGATCGATTTTGCCACCAAATTGATTGGTTCCCAAACCAATCGCAGAAACGCGAACGCCTGAATTGCCTAATTGACGATATTCCATATTACTCTCCTTCTGCGCTTGATATCTCTAACAACGCTTGCAGATCGGATTCAAGTTGCTCCAGCAAGTTGCCATAGGTTGCCCAATCGCCTGCTTGCTGAGCTTCTTGTGCGGCGGCAAAGGTGGCGTTTGCGGCTTCAATCAGCGCCTCGACACTGCCGTCTACGGCGGCCGATTGTGTTGCATTATTGTTATTGCTGTTGTTCTCTGCGCTCACCGTGCCGCTGTCAATCGTGAGATTACGGGCGTTCACCAACTCGGCCAGTGCGCCAGCCAGCGTGTCTTCCATCACCACATCACCACCGCTCGCCACAATGACGCGCTTTAGCTCAGGCCGCGATCCTTCGCCAGACGATTGCAAATAGAGCGGCTCGACATAGAGGAAACTATTGTTAAGCGGTATCACAATCAAGTTGCCTCGAATCGCCTGTGAGCCACCTTGATCCCAAAGGGATAGCTGCTGAGAAATATCGGGCGATTGATCGATCTGCGCCTCAACCTGAATCGGGCCATCTACCACCTGCTGCTTCGGCAACACATAGGCGACCAGTTCGCCATAGTTGGGCGTATCGTTACGTGCCGCGATCCAAGCAACCATATTCTCTTTGGCACGCGGTGTATACGGTTGAATCAGCAAATATTCTGTTTCGGCTTCACCTGGCAAATTAAACATCACATAGTAGGGTTCAATCTGCTGCGATTTATCATCCTTGAATGTCTCGTCTGGAATTTCCCAAAGGTCTTCTTGGTTAAAGAAAACATTTGGATCGGTCATGTGATATTCCAGATAAAGCTGCGTTTGAATTGTGAACAACGTCTCAGGATAACGAATGTGGGCCGCAATAGACGCAGGCATCTCGGACAATGGCTTGAACAGATTGGGGAACACGCGATCATAGGTGCGCGTGATTGGGTCTGATTCGTCTACCATGTAATAGTTAACCGTGCCGTCATAAGCATCGATTGTCACCTTGGCAGCGTTACGAATGTAGTTAATTCCGTTGAACTCAAGCTGTTTTTCGCTTTGGGGGCGGAAATGCTGGCTGTAGGGATTGCGATAACTAACGGTGTAAGCATCAACCATCCAAACCAAGCGTCCATCGGCCAATATGATATACGGATCCTGATCTAATAGTAGAAAAGGCGTAATCTGCTGTACGCGATCGACGATTTGACGATGGTACATGACGCGTGTTTCTGGCGTAATATCGCTGTTGAGCAAAATGTTGATGTCACCAAAGTGTGACGCATAAGCAGCACGGCGTAGCGTCCCACCGAGCGGAACCCCGCCCTGCCCTTCATATGTTGTACGGACATTTTGTGCGCCTGATGGGTAGTCGAACTCTTCGCGCCCGCTGCCGACAAACACAATGTCATCTGGCGCGGTTGTCTCACCATAATAAATTTGAGGGCGCGTTAGCTCTAGCCCAGGTGCGGTGGTAGGTGGCAAGTCGCTGATCAAGAATTCAGGCTGTCCATCGTGCGTGAACCGATCAACAGGGTTCATCACAAGACCATAACCGTGTGTAAACTCAAGGCTGACATTTTCCCAGGATTGGTTGGGCAACCTGCTTTTATCCAGCTCCCGTGCAGCCAGCATCACCTGTCGCGTTTCGCCATCTATTTCGTAGCGATCGATGTCAACATCAGCAAATTGATAGTAGGTGCGCAACGCTTGGAGCTGCTCATAATTGTCGGGCAGCACACGATAATCCCACAGGCGGATATTGGTTAGCGCGGCGGCATTGTCGGTTAAGTCGGATGCTTCGAGGGGTTCAACTCGGCCGAATTCACGAACCTCAACATCATTTAAGCCATATGCCTCGCGAGTAAATTCAATGTCATGCCCTAGATAAGTACTTTCGCGGCTCAACTGGTTTGGCAGCACGATATAACGTTCAAACAGCGCAGGCACAACCCCATTAAGAATAATCAGCGACAAGAACCACAAAGTAGCGATCAGAAAAACGGGACGCAAATTTGCACGCCGTGTATTTAGCAGCAGGACAATGGCTAAAATCAGCATCAATGCCGCATTCAACACCAAAATACGTGCGGTCACGTTCAGATCGGTATACCCTGCGCCAGCCACAATGTCAGCCGTTGAGCTGTTAAACAACAGATTAAAACGGTTTAGCCAGTGGCTCACCGCGATCAGAAACGCCATCGCTGCAGCCAAAACGGCAATATGTTTGCGGAAAGGGTCCTGTTGAAGCGGTCGCCAACGACTTGTACGAACCGTTTCCAGATTGTGAATCACATAAATGCCAATCACACCTGCAATGCTAAAAAAGACAAGCTGTAGAAGCCAATCGCGCAAAAAACTATAAATGGGCAGAGAGAAAAAATAAAAAGAAAGGTCTTGCCCAAAAATTGGGTCAACCGTCCCAGCAGGCACCTGATTGACAAATAGCAGGATCTCTTCCCAAAGTGTCGCAGCACGTCCGGCCATCGAAAAAGAAAGGAAGACGGCGATCAGTCCCAGCGTGATACGAAATCCAGAGAATTTACCTGGCTGGAATGAGGAGCTACTCGACCGCACGGCCCCCCGCGCAGCAAACAAATAGTTGGCGAACAAAAACAGCATGGCGATGAGGAAAAAGACCACAAACATCACGATTCGGGCAAAAAATGTGGTTGTCCAGATCGCTTCAAATGCTAGATTGCGAAACCAAAGCCATTCTGTATAGGTATTGATAATCCAGCTAAAGCTTGTAATGAGAATAAGAAACATCGCGCTAAACCAAAGCCGTCGGTTGCGCCACCAGCCGTCGGGGAGAGGCGGAATCTGAATTGGGGGCGTTTCATCAGGCGGCTGGTTGCCTTGTTCTGGCTCTTGCCCACCTTGCCGTCGGCGTTCATTTTGCTCAAATGCCCGACGAAAAATATCTTTCAAATCATCATCGTTATTGTTGCTCATCTTGTCCTATTTCCTCGCGATCCTCTACGTGAAGGGAAGGTGAACGCATTCCCCATCCGAAAATCGTGCTATACCTACCGTCATGTGGTGAGGAGTATAGCGGTTGACTGTAAGTGTTAAGTAGATCACAAGTAATGATTGACGA
>JBMZDF010000560.1:0-4105 GCA_049614105.1 Promineifilaceae bacterium (SeqCode) | reverse complement strand
TTAAATCCCGGAATCAGTTCTTCTGTAATCGCCGCGCCGCCAATAAACGAGCGGCGTTCCAGCACAAGCACATCCAGCCCGGACTTTGCCAAATATGCCCCATTCACCAATCCATTGTGGCCCCCACCAATTACAATTGCATCATACTTTTTTGTGTTAGACATTATGCTTGCCTCGCTGTTTTGCGCTTAGGGTTGAAGAACGGCAATTCGACGACTCGCGCCAATACATATTGTGGCTGACGAATAATTGAGATCTCTAACTCTACTTCGGTGCCAGGCTCACATAAATCAAGCGGCAATTTGGCGATTGCAACATGCTGCTTTTTCAATGAGGACCACATGAAGCTGCTGGCATAGCCTGCATATTGCCATGGAATATCGGAGCGACGATAAATTGACATCGTATCCTGAACCAGCATGCCGTCTTTGGGCGTCATAATACCTGCTTCACGATGTAAGCGATCGTAGTCTTGCCAGTCAACAGCAAGGCCAACCGTTTTCCAGCGGCTGCTGCCTGTGGCGATCTCTTTTTCGATGGCGGCTCGGCCGATAAAGTCGCGATCATCACTTTTCAGCTTTTTGAACATCCAGCCCCAGCCCAGTTCGTGCGGCGTTTCGCGCTGTGCGTCGGTCCATGCAAAACGGGCGTTGTGGAAATCAACGTCAATCAGCAGCAACCCAGCTTCGATACGCGCAAACGACAGCGCAACCGAGCCAATCGGGGTCAGGTTATACCCTAGCCCAGCTTCCCAAATCGCATCCCAGACGGTTAGCGCATCTTCCGACTTGATCCATATTTCGTAGCCCAAGTCGCCTGTGAAACCCGTACGCGAGATAGTTACATCGGCTCCCGCGATCTGCGTTTGCGTTAGGCGAAAATAGCGCAATTTGGCGACATCATCGGATAACTGACCCAAGACAGACAACGAATGCGGTCCCTGAATGGCGAGAATGCCATATCGGGTTGATGTGTCTTCGATTGTGACCTCAAACCCTTTGGCCTGTTTCTTGAAGTAGCGTAGATTGGGTTCGGCCGAAGTCAACCAATATTCATCGGCCGAAATCCGCATAATCACGCCATCTTCCATGACATAACCTGCCTCATTGCACCAAACTGTATATTGCGCCTGCCCCATGCGGCATTTGCGAATATCACGCGCCAACACGCGCCCTAAATATGCCTCGGCGTCTTTCCCTGCAAAGCGATATTTGAACAGCGGCGACGTGTCGAACACTGCGGCCGAGTTGCGTGTCGAATAATATTCGGTCAAATCAGAGTATTGGTAACGGGGTGCAGCCAAATAGCCTGCCCAATGTTCCCAGATCTCTGATTGATTTAAGGGCGCTAATCGATCATGAAACGGCGACCGTTTAACAGCATGATGATTCACCATAGTTGTACTCCTGTGAAAATAGGCGTGCAGTCTATTTTCATTTCATAGGTTGTTTTGATAATTGCTAAAAAAGCCCGACGGGAAAATCCCGACGGGCTTTTTGAATGATTTCGGCCGAAATTCTATTGACCAGCTTTCACAGCAGTCCAAAGTTCATCATATGCCACAATTGCATCGTCACTAACTTCCGTCAACCAGCTCAATTTTGCCTCAACCTCAGCAGGTGGATAGATGCTCTCATCTTCCAAAATCTCAGGCAAGATGAACTCTTTTGCAGCATCGTTCGGGCTAGCATAATAGCTGTAGTTGGTAATCATCGCACCCGCTTCAGCACCCAAAAGGTAGTTCATAAAGTGAACGGCTGTGTCGTAACGTTCGCTAGAAGCGGTCACACAGATATTGTCCAGCCATTTCACTGCGCCTTCTTCTG
Source organism: Promineifilaceae bacterium (SeqCode) (assembly GCA_049614105.1). Lineage (GTDB taxonomy): Bacteria > Chloroflexota > Anaerolineae > Promineifilales > Promineifilaceae > CALECP01. The sequence goes on along the minus strand of JBMZDF010000560.1, from coordinate 2,279 downwards.
GAATTGAGTAGTACCAATTGCCATCTTCGCCATCTTCGTTAGCTGTTTCATAATAAGCAGTTGCAACGCCACCGCTCCACGCATGCGAAATCACAACTTCGTCTGGAACCAACAGATCGGCGGCAAAGCTCTCGCTGTTGAACGTTTTCCAGTGTGGCTTCGCAGCCAAAATCGTTTCCAAAATTTGGTTCAGGTCGTCTGGGTCTTCCGTATTTGGATCAAGTCCAAGATAGAATGCCGCAGCAGCAGGTAGCTCACGCGGATCGTTCAGAACGTTAATGCCACCGCCCTCATAGTTTTCGAGCAGCTCTGGATCAAAGATTGAAGCCCAGCTTGTGGGTGGGTTCGCTTCAAAATACTCGTTGCCAGCACGATAACCGATACCTGTTGTCCCCCACTGATAAGGCACACAATATTTGTTGCCAGGGTCAAAGGGCGCATCCATAAACGCGGGGTTCATGTTGCCAACATTTGACATGGTGCTAATGTCAATCCCTGCCAGCAGTTCTAAATCACGCATAACAGCAACCATATAGTCGCTTGGGAAAATCACATCATAGCCAACCGCGCCAGCCTGTAGTTTTGCCAGCAAATCTTCATTTGAAGCATAGGTGTCATAAACAATCTTGACGCCAAACTCAGCTTCATAATCAACCAAAATCTGCTCGTCAATATATTCGGCCCAATTGTAGACGTTCAATTCGCTGGCAAGTTTTGGTGCTTCAGCCATCGCCTCGCCGTCGCCGTCTTCAGCGGCGTGATCTTCGCCATCAGAATCGTGACTTTCTTCGGCCGCGCTGCCTTCATCAGCAGGGCCACCACCTGGGCCACCGCCCATTTCATCTGTTGGTGCGCAGGCAGCCAGTGCCATTGCAGCAATTAACATCGATATCATGAGTAATTTCTTCAACATATTTCTTCTCCAGCAAAAAGGTAATCAGTTTCTCAATCTATCGGTGTGTCAGCCTGATGCCAACCTGCCGACAGAGCATATAACTAACAAACCCGTTTAAGTTCTCCGCTGAATCAACAGCGACAATATCACTAAAATCGTTGATCCGACAAACATCATCGTCGAGATCGCGTTAATCTCTGGCGAAATGCCAAAGCGCACCTTACTAAACACCAGAATCGGGAGCGTTGTTGTGCCAGGGCCAGACATAAAAAATGTAATCACAAAATCATCTAATGACAATGTGAACGCCAACAGCGCCCCCGCAATCACGCCGGGCATCAACAGCGGCAGCGTCACCCGTCGAAACGTTTCCCACGGGTTTGCGCCTAAATCAGAGGCCGCTTCTTCTAATGTGGCGTCCATGTCGGCCAAACGCGCCCGCACAACAATTGCCACAAACGCGATATTAAACGCCACGTGTGCAATCAAAATCGTGTAGCGGCTCAGCCCAACACCAAGAATGATAAAGAACAGCAGCGTCGAAAGCGCCATCACAATATCGGGGATGATAATCGGCAGATACAAAATTGCGTCGTAAGTGACCTTGCCCCAAAATTTGAAGCGTTCCATCACAATCGCCGTCAGCGTACCGATTACCGTACTGATAATCATTGACCAAAACGCAAGCCAGATGCTAAAACGCAGTGCGTTAATCACCTGCTCATCACGCAGCACCTCACCGTACCAGTGCGTGCTAAACCCTGTCCAGTTGCTAACAAAACGCCCTTCGTTGAACGAATAAATGATCAGAACAAGGATTGGCAGGTACAAAAAGATAAACATGCCAACCGAAAGCCATGTCAGCACATTTTGATTAAATGCGCTGCGAATGCGTCGGCGCATCGGAACTGATGTCATAGCCGCCATGTTTATCTCCCCTCTCTGCGGTCACTATCAACCCGAAAGTACACTAAAATCGATGCCAACATAATCGCCATCATTAGGAAACCGATGGCTGAGCCAAAGGGCCAATCACGCGACGTCATAAACTGCTGTTGGAGCAAGTTGCCTAGCATCGACACCTTGCCGCCGCCCATCAACGCTGGCACGACGAACGAACCGAGCGAGGGAACAAATACTAAAATCCCTGCGGCAACGATGCCAGGAATAGACAGCGGGAGCAAAATGCGCGTTGTGCTGTAGAAACTATTTGCGCCTAAATCGGCCGCCGCCTCAAGCAACGTCCAGTCTAATTTTTCTAAATTTGAGTAAAGGGGTAAAACGACAAACGGCAAAAAGCCATAGAATAGACCGAGGAAAACGGCCCCTTGGCTGGGCAACATTTGGATTGGATTGGCCGAAATGTCAGCCACCCACGCAAAAA
>JBMZDF010000559.1:0-4106 GCA_049614105.1 Promineifilaceae bacterium (SeqCode) | reverse complement strand
CGGCTCTGCTCGAAGCGATGCAGGAGCATCAGGTGACGCTCGAAGGAGAAACGCGCAAGCTGTCTGAGCCGTTTGTCGTGATCGCCACACAAAATCCAGTTGAGTATGAGGGAACATTTCCGTTGCCAGAGGCACAGCTTGACCGTTTCTTGATTAAGCTGTCAATCGGCTATCCTTCGGCCGATGATGAGCAGGAAATTCTCCGCCGCCGCCGTGCTCGAAAAGTTGAGGAAGCGGTATTGGATCAGGTTACAAATTCGGCCGAATTGCTCAGCATGCGCCAAACGGTCGAGGAAGTCCACGTCGACCCCGACCTCGAACGCTACATCGTCAACCTCGTCCGCGCCACACGCAGCGACAACCGCGTCACCGTCGGCGCAAGCCCACGCGGCTCGCTCGCCCTGCTCAAACTCGCCCGCGCTTGGGCCGTCCTCCAAGGACGCAGCTACATCATTCCCGATGACATCAAACGTTTTGTGGGTCCCGCCCTGCTCCACCGCCTCATCCTAGACCCCGATCTGTGGATGAAACGCAATGCGGGTGTTGGCGTCATCGAAAATGTCGTAAACTCTGTCCCTGTTCCTGTTTTAGAAAAACGTTAAAAATTTAGAGTAATGCGTAGGGTGTAAAAGATATCTTCTGTTTACGCTCTACCTTTCACCTTCCACGCTTCATTTCTTATCATCATGCCTTCTTCTAACCCTGTTGCTCTCATCATTCTCGACGGCTGGGGCATTCGCGAACGCGCTGCCAACAACGCCATCATTCAAGCCAATACACCAAACTACGACACATGGATGCGTACCTATGAACGCTCAATTCTTGATGCATCGGGCCGCGCCGTCGGGCTGCCCGATGGTCAAATGGGCAACTCAGAGGTCGGCCATCTCAACTTAGGCGCAGGCCGCATTGTCAACCAAGACATTGTTCGCATCGATGTTGCGATTGAAGATGGCACTTTTTTTGAAAACGAGACGCTCAACGCCCGTTTAGATAGCACCACGAGCAGTCAAAACAATGTGCATTTGATCGGTCTGCTGGGCAGCGGTGGCGTTCACAGCCACAGTCGGCATCTGTACGGATTGTTGCGTTTGGCAAAAATGCGCGGAATTCGGCCGATTTTGCATCTCATCACCGACGGACGTGACACGCCCCCCCAAAGCGCCCTCCAGTTCCTTGGCGACCTCGAACAATTCATGACCGACAACGAGATCGACGCACAGATCGCCTCGGTCAGCGGTCGTTACTACACGATGGATCGCGACCGCCGCTGGGAACGCACGCAGCGCGGCTACGATGCCATTACCCAGCAATTGACTGAAACCGCAACAACAGCCAGCGCGGCGATCCAAGCTTCCTACGATGCAGGCGTCAATGATGAGTTTATCAAGCCGATTCGTATCGGTGACGCTGTTCCAATGCAGAACGGGGACGCGCTGATCTTTTTCAACTTCCGTGCTGACCGTATGCGTCAAATTGTGCCTTGCTTTGCGGATGCTACCTTTAACGAGTTTGAGCGCACGTTGCGTTATGACGGGTTGCAGGTCTTTACGATGACGCGCTATCAGGCGGACTTAGCCGCAACGGTGCTGTTTGATAAGGACAATATTGTGCAGCCGTTGGCGCAGGTGTTGAGTGAGGCGGGGATGACGCAATTCCATTCGGCCGAAACGGAAAAGTACCCGCACGTCACCTACTTTTTTAACGGTGGTCAGGAAACACCTTTCGAGGGCGAAACGCGCCACGTGCAACCTTCTCCCAAGGTTGCAACCTACGATCTCCAGCCAGAAATGAGTGCGGCCGAACTCACGCAAGCGGTGCTTGACCGACTCGAAGCCCACAATGACGATTTTATTCTCGTCAACTACGCAAACCCCGACATGGTTGGGCATACAGGCTCTTTATCGGCCGCCATCAAAGCGGTTGAGACGGTTGACAGTTGTTCAGCGAAATTGGTTGATGCCATTCTTGCCAAAGGGGGCGTCGCGTTAGTAACGGCCGATCACGGCAATTGCGAAATGATGCTAGACGAATATTCAGGCAAAGCGCACACCTACCACACAACCAGCCCCGTTTCCTTCATCATCATTGCCAATCACTACATTCGTGCTGTCCCACGCGGGAAACTTGCCGATGTCGCCCCCACCATCCTCAACCTGCTCGGCGTCCCACAACCCAACATCATGACTGGCATCTCGCTAATCGATGTCTAAATAATCATACCGACGGGGCGATGCAGACTTTCGACTAAAACCCAAACCATGTCCCATTGCCTCGCCCCCTTCACCTTTGAACGAGGCGGGTGAGGCGATCCGTAAAAACGCACCTAATTTGACATAAAAACTGATAAACCACGTCTTGTCAAAGCAAATTTGCTGTTGTACGCTAAGCAGCGAGTCACCACTGAGAGTTGAGCAAGAAAATAGTGCGACCTATATATTGATCGCCCCTTACCTAGATCTGCAAATATTGTAAGATTGCAGGCGGTGTCTATATGGTATACTCTCAAAAATAGGCGGTATTTTACAATACTTTCGATTATTATAGAGTAAACTGGCTTTTATTATAGACGTGGGCGGGAGCCAAAATCGCACATTGTCTGAAGCAATTTATATATAGAATCAAATTTGCGATCCAGCACGTTTGCTGCACGCTGCCGCCATGCTAGGTCCGTCAAAACTTAGGAGAACGACATGTCTCTTTTCATGAATCATCGTTTCACTCGATTAGCTACGCTCTTTGTTCTGTTTACCACCCTATTGCTTTTGTTGCTGGGGATCAACGCTAATTTAGTCGCGGCACAGAGCCGCGTTCCAACAGGTCAAGCCTGTGTCAAAGTAGAGTTTAATCACACAAACGCAATTAGCGAAACTATCGAGATTTCTGTACAGGCCAACCCCAATGATGCGAGTGCTGGCGCGGCTGGCTCAATTGCTGCGGGTGCGACAGGAACAACACAATACTTTACCGAAACAGCCGTAACGGCAGATCCATCAACCACGTCTGGAAATACGGGCGTTTACTGCACGAATACCGTTGTCTATGAAGCAACCTATACGATGACGGCCAAAAGCCCTGATACACTGCGCGTTAGAGACGGCAGCGTGACAACCAACTTTTTTGGCGGCGCATTAGCACCACTTATTGATGGAAACATGGTTGAAGGGGATGCAAACAATGATAACGCTATCAATTTTGGCGACCTGATCGTTTTTTCACCTACCTTCGGCAAAAATTCAACTGATGGCGGCTACAACGCAGGCGCAGATTTCAATGAAGATAACGCTGTCAACTTTGGCGATCTGATTCTGTTCTCGCCTAATTTTGGTCAATCGGGCGTTCGCGAGGCGGAACCAGCAGCGAAAACGTCTGATTTAGAACGGGCCTTGATGACAACTGATGCAGGGCTTTACATTGTTCCTGTGACAACGACTGTTGCAGCAGGTCAATCAAGTGTGTTATTCACCGTTATGATGACCAATACGATTGACATCGCTTCTATTCAATTAGACATTGACATTGATAATGCGTTGCTTAGTCCAACATTGGGCAATTTCAATGGCGCACTTGGCTTTAGCGGCGCTTGTACAAACTGTTTGGGCGAGGTGAGCCGTAGTCTTGCCAGCTTCACAGGTGGTCTGCCAGCGTCAGGTTCACCCCATACGATTGCTGAAATCACAGTTGATATTCCCGGAACCTGTGTAGGTCCTTACACGATTTCGTTCGTGGGGGGGACACTAGGCAACTTTGATTCTGGCACGCAGATAGGTGACTCAGGTTTCGCCCAGCTCATTCCACCCACAACAAGCTCCACTGTGACCTGCGCCACGGCAACGGCTATTTCGTTGTCATCAGCTTCAACAACAACGAACACAACCCTCTACCTGTTGACTTTAGCCGTTGGGTTGATGAGCAGCCTATCGTTTGCCGCGTATCGTCGTCAACAGTAATTGACGGCCGCAGGGCATTCTCTGCGGTACTGCATCTCGGTTGCGCGTTCTTAGGTAGATCACAAAAACATTTTGACTGCAAAAACGGTTGAACAATTAGCCATTTGCTAGACTAATAAGCCGTTTTTGCAAAGCGTCACTAGCAATTTTACTTTC
>JBMZDF010000558.1:0-4107 GCA_049614105.1 Promineifilaceae bacterium (SeqCode) | reverse complement strand
ACACGCTTGAACGCCAAGTTTTTGCTGACGGTTTAGACGCATGGCCTCTTGCTCGCCTCTCCTTCATGCGCTGATCAACGCTTCTGTTCACATTTTTAGGATGGGGGGAGGCCGCAGAGCGGCAAGAGGGGGGCTTCTACGGAGACCGTAGGAGCCAGTCGCAGCGATCTATTTTATTTCATCATTTCTTCTCCTCTTCGACAACTACAAAAATCCGCCACGCATAGTCTGCAAACCCATTTTCAAACGGCAGCTTCTCAATGCTGGTTGAGTCGTACATGCCGATCAGCAGGTCGTAAGTGCCAGCGGAAAGCTCGTTGAGCGTCAAAAGATGTGGATCAATGATGGGTGTGCCGAGCGGCCAATTCTGGGTGCGGCGGTTGCCAAAGGTGGGGATGCCGTCGTGCTGGGCGACGAGTGCGCCATTGGCGTCGAGCAGATGGACAAAGGCGGTGTAATCGGCCGAAATATCCCGCAACGCCGACCAAACCAGCGTCACGTTTAGCTCACCATTGCGATCAAGCCGTATCTGATCTGATGGGTTGAGCCAGCGCCCATTTTGCGCGATATGAATCCCGTCTAGCTGCAAACTGTTGTCCGTGGCAGGCGAGGCAACGTGCAAAATGGCTGGTTCTAAGGCGTGGGCGGCACGATAAGCGTACAGACTGGGGGCGCTGTGCATGAGTGCCTGTTCGCGTAGTGAGTTGCCTTCGAGCCAGCGGAAAGGCAACCCTGCCAAATCCCAATCGGGCTTTTCGGTAGTCAAATACCAAACGCGATCGACCGTTGGCGCAAGATCGCGCACCTGCGCTTCGGCCGTTGGGTGGTCATGATGGAGCAGTGTGAAGGGCAGGTTGCTGTCTTGAAAATAGTAACGCTGGGCGCTGTCGGTGAAGTCTGAAACGATCAGTTCATTGGGGGCCGCTTGGTTCGTGATGATCTCAGCCACACGACGCCAATTTTGACTTGGTAGGGCGGGTTGCACCAGTTGGGGCAGCGCCACAAATGCGGCAATCGGCATCAGCAGCGCAACCAATGCAACCAACTGAGCGGCTAGCTGGCGATTTTTCCAGAGGTAGCCGACGCCGCTGCTGTATAAAATCCACCAAGGCGGCGCAAGCAGCAGCGCGTCAAGCGGGTCAAGGGTAGCGTCTGAAAATTGCGCCAAACTGAGCAGAAGCATGCCGCCAAGCAGCCAGCCTGTGAGCAAATCGGCCCACACTCGCTGTTGCTGTTGTATCTGTTTGATGCCGATGCCGATTGGCAGTAAGGAAAGTACCCACAGCCAGCGCCACGCTCGCGGCCCGTCAAACCAGCCGCTGCCCAGCGCAAAACCTAGTTTGTTGAACAAAACCGCAAAGTTAGCATAGTCGCTGCTGTCGGTGGGTATGGTCATGATGTAGAACAGCACGCTTGCCCCAAACACGACTAGCCAAACGAGTTTGCCCAATTTGTGCCGCAGCCACCATGCCAGCGTCAGCAATGAGATGATGAGCAGCCCTTCATTCGGATGGGAGAAGATGAGCGTGACAGCCGTCGTAACGTACAAAATGCTGATTCGCAGAGGTGTGCTTATCGCTGTCTGTTGAATCAATCGGCCGCTTAGGATTGTGATACAGAGCAGCAAAATGGTTGCCAGCAACGTGCCGTTATCCACACGACTGCCGAGTAGCAGCATTGGTTGGGAGATGGCGGCAAAAAGGAGCGCGAGAACGGCCACACGCGCCCCTGAAATTTGTCGCGCAAGGCGATAGATGAGCGCAAGCAGAATGGCGCTGAGCAAGGTTGAGAGGGTTCGCTGGCTGAATTCGGCCGAACCTAACATCCCAACCCACAAGCGTAAAATAGCGTCCCAAAGTGTGCCGAGCGGCTGTTCCCCTAATAAAACTGCCGCTTCGATTGGATCAAATTCGGCCGAACTCAAACGCATCGCCCGTAGCCAAACCCCACATAAAATTAAACTCATTGCCGCAACCGCGCCAGATAAACGGGTAGACAGATGTTCAGAAATATTGGCCGTTAATGAGGCTGTGCGCGTGGGAAACTGACCGTGCCAATGCTGACGTTTGATTTCTGGCTGCCAGAGGCGAGGCAGAACGAGGGCCAACAGCAATGTGGCGGTGGCGATGGCAATGCCGATTAGGACGTCATTCGGCCGAAAACGCAAAGCCACCTCATGCGTACCCGCTGGCACAAGCAGCCCAATTTGTGCCGCGTTGACTGGGAATAGGTCAGTTGCCGCGCCGTCAATGGTTGCTTGCCAACCGGGGTAAAACCAATTGCTGACGACCAAAACCCCCGCCGTGGCGCTGTCTGTTTCAATGTCGATTTGGTTAAACGCTTGTTTGCTGGTGACCAATGGGGCAACGTCAGGAGGCTGGATACTGCTCAAATCGGGGATCGTGTCGTGCAATAGGGCGGTTGTGGCGGGGTTAAATTCGGCCGAATCGCGCATCAAATCGAACGCGGCCGTTTCGTTTTCCACGATGTGCGTATCGTAGACGAGGTGGGCGCGACCGAGTGAGGCAGTGTAATGAAACAGGGTGAGGTCGAGATCGAAATTCGGCCGAACGCTGTTCTGAATCGGCGCAACGGGCGTCATTCGCTCGTTTGATGCACCCGCCGCCACGATGTGGGTCACGTCCAGCAACTGCCAGCGTCGTTCCTCTGGTAAACGCTCAAATTCGTTGAGCGCCTTGAACTTGAGCGGACTGATCCCGCTTAGATCCTCCCAGCCGTGAATCTCACCCGCGTTTGACCAAAACTGCATCCGTGACTCAAGACGCCCCGCGTCATCCTGTTCGATCGCGCTCATCCACTCATAACGGGGCCAAGTCGCCTCCCCACTCGTCAAAACGCGCCCCACAGACACAATTGTGTTGGCGTACAGGTCGCCCGTCAGCAAGCAAAGCAGCAGAATGGGCAGAACACGCGACGGGATCGAACGCCAGCCCAAGCAAAAAAAGACAACCAGCAGAATCACGATCTGTTGCGTCACAGGTTGGATGATGCTGATATCGAGAGCGGGGCGGATGGCGATCAGCAGCAGTAAAACAGCGCCAAACGCGATTGCTAGCCAAGTTGCAATCTGTTTTAACAGTGGGCGTTTTTGTATTCTTGTCAGGCTGGAGAAGCTCGCCCAGCCGATGGCGCTAAGCATTGGAACCGCCAGCGAAACAAGATTCATCCAGCGTTCTTGCTGGCGAAACAGGCTGAGACCGGGCGCGAAACGGTGGGCGATGGCAAACAAAATGCCAGCATCGCCCAGCGCAAGCCAACTGCAAATGATGGCAACCCAGACCCAGAATAGAATTTCGCTGCGTTGTGATGATTGGCGGCGAAAGCGCCATGCGATGAGGACAAACACGAGCGTTGCCAGCCCGTAATAATTTACCTGCCACGTTGAGAAGTCGCCTGGCACAAGAATTTGAATCAGATCGTTGAGCGGCTGACCAGAGGAAACAAAATCGTAGCTGACCTCAGCCCGACTGGTTGCTTGCGCATAGCGAAGGGTTGGCGCGGCTGCCATGCTGAACAAGCCGAGCGCGGTGACGCTCCAAACAAGGCCCAGCGAAATGATAGATTGCCAGTGCCACTGGGCGCGAATAGCACAAAATAGATAGTAGACACCCGTCAAATAGGCAGCTTGCAGAAATGTTTGCGGATGGCCTGCCAAGCTGCTGAGACCAAGCATAAGCCCCGCACCCACAATCCAGCGCAATGGCTGGGTGCGGCTAGCAGCAACACGGATGCAGAGCAGCACGAGCGGAAGCCATGCGATTGTTTCAAGCACGGCTAGTTGGAGCAGCGGGTAGGAGGTGAGATAACCGCCTAATCCAAAGCTGACGGCGGCCAAGAGCGCGGCCGTTTGCTGGCGCGTGATGTGATAAGCGAGTGCGTAAGCGCCAACGCCAGCCAACCAAATATGGGCCAACCCTTCAAGCATGAGCGCATATTGCGGGAAGCTGTCGAGCGGATAGGTGAGCAAAATGGCAAGCAGGCGGGGCGGGTAGAAAACGGCCGATTGAATGTCACCAGCGAATGGGAAACCGCCGTAGCTGCCCGTTGACCAAAGCGGAAAATAACCAGCCTTGAGGGCGCGGGCTT
>JBMZDF010000557.1:0-4115 GCA_049614105.1 Promineifilaceae bacterium (SeqCode) | reverse complement strand
GTGAGGGCGTATAGGTTTGAGTTGGCGTCGCGGTTGGGGATACCCAACTACGCGCCTTCTTGATAAGCCTAACCGCTCTAATCGTGCCACTCTGGGCATCTATTTTTGCTTCTTGGGTTAACGTTTCCCCCTCTCGACAGGCTTGTACAAGCGACAGGCTTGTTGCTCTAATCGTTTCGGCCGCGTCAACATACAAAGCGAAGCTGCTGCCAAATTTGGGCGGGGCGATCGGCTCAGTTTTGATTGTGCGTTCGTATTGTTTGACCAAGTCAAATTGTTCGATGCAATTGTCTTTATTGAGCAGTGATGTATCAAAAACCTTTTGATACTTGTCTATTTCAATATGCTTGTCTTCGTAAAGCAGACGCAGACGGTCGACTTTGACGTCAAGTTGATTGAAAATCGTTTGGATTTCCGCACGCGACGTCTCAAGCGTGTCGAGGAACTGTTGCCATTCATCACGACTCGCTTCATGAATTAACTTAATTGTTTCCCCTGCTGGACAATCGGCCCAATACGACTCCCCCATGTACAGAACCTGATTAATCGCATCGTTATACTGTTCATTTAACGGGCCGAGATTAAGCGTTGTCGTCTCAAATGTATCGGCATCTGTTGAGATACCTCTAAGCCCCTCACGTATAATGTCGCACTCGATTTTTGTTCCAACGTCCCCGTAGAGGTTGCTAGGGACACCATTCGGTTTCAGATGTTGAATTAAGTTGTTGAAATGCCGATCGCGCAACGGATACAAATAACTGTTGCGAAACAGGTTGGGATTTAATATATCCTTATTAACTGAACGGATCAGAAAACCTAGAGGAGGGGTCAAAGTTAGCCCAACGGTTGGCGTTTTAGTCGGCGTCTTAGTCGGTGTTTTCGTTGGTGTTTCTTCCGCAACGGGAGGTGTTGGGGTTGTTTCTGCCGAGGGTAGGGCTGTTTCCGTCAAGGTGGGGGCTGGTGTCTTCGTTAAGGTTGCTGTTGGGATCGGTGTCGGGGTCAATGTCAGTGTTGGGCTAGGTGGCAAAGTGTTTGTTGGTGTGTTTGTTGATATGGCTGCTATGGCTGCTATTGTTGACACTGGTGGTTTTGGGCCGCATCCTATTAAAAGAAACGCAATTAGTATCAGCCACCCTCTCCACTTCCATCTAGATATTGTAAGATTGTTTAACTCCATCGTTCACTCCAGTACTAAGGCTCCAAGCAAGTAGTCTCCAGTATTTTTGCCTCTGGTGATAATACGCGATGACACTTGCTCGGGTTCCTATGTCACTATTCAATACAAAAGGAAACAGTTACACGTCCTATAACTATTTTTACAGTTGTTTTGCTATAAGGTTTAAGACTTAAGCGGATCGCAAAACATTTTGACTGCAAAAACGGTTGAGCAATTAGCCACTTGTCAGACTAATGAGCCGTTTTTGCAAAGCGCCACTTGCAACTTTACGTTCAAGCACTTTCTGTGGCGCACTTAAGTCCTAAAATTTTTGGAGAAAGGCAGGGCTTTACAACGACAATTATGATTTATTTTGTCTAAACTGACTTAGGTTTTGTAACCTAGAATTATCAAGTTGTTACGCAAAACTCTCTGGGAGCTTATAACGTTTTAGCGTGCTACCTCGCGCCAAACTAAGATCAGGCAACAGTGAATACCCCTATAAGTCCACATAAGGGTTTGCTCTTTGTAAGAAATTCAATTTTGGAGTGGTTAGGGTGAGATCTTTTTAAAGGCTTTTATCTCAAATTGATCCTCGGATGCCCCAAGTTTTTAAGCAAATCAACATAAGTTTGCGATTCCCTAATCGCACCAGAGGTTACACACGAAAGTGCTATTTGAACACACGAAAGCGTCCAGACCTTTGATGATTTGCAAGATACCCTCTATCTTCAAATTTTCTGCAAAGAAGATATTCAACTGTAAGTATGCCTAGTATTCTTGCTCATAAGGGTACGTTGTCACAAGTAAAAAGTCGAAAGAAACAATATAATTTGTTACATAATTCACGTTAAATTTATTACAGTTGTATTGCTTGACTAGGGGCGCAAGGGGACAGTTTCTGGGTATGTTTCAAATGGATTGCAAGGCAAACGCCTAACGCTCGGGGGATCACGCTCACCGTCGTGTCTTAGTCCTTAATGGCCCATAGACGCACTGTGCCATCCTTAAAAGCAAATGCAAGCACACTGCCGTCGTGGGAGATCGCAACGTCTGATACACCAGCCAACGCTTCATAAGACAGAACCTCGTCAAGGCGACTTGCATGCACTTCCCACACGTTGATATAGTGATTATCTGAAACTGAGACTAACAAAGAGTTATCATTGGAGAAAACGATTTGTGTTATGTCGCTGTTTGTAATCTGGCTGGATGCGACAATCTGTACTAATGGGCATGGCTCTGAGATTTGTTGTACTTGAATCTCGTTGACAGATGCGGAAGCTAGACAGTTGTTTGAAGAAACCACAACGCTTGAGACCGCGCTTTGATGTGTTCGTATGGGGGTTGTTGCAAGTGTGTCAACATCCACTGTCCAGACTTTTCCATCGGCCGATCCCGCCACAATAAACGTGCCGTCTGGTGAGAAAGCAACGCTTTTCACCTTGCTAGGTAGAGAAACCTGTGTATTCAACTCATCGCCCCAAAACCAAATGATGCCATCGTCTGAGACAGATACTAGCTGATTTTTTGCGGAAAACGCAATGCTGTTCACAAAGTGATCGTGCGTATATTTCCCACTATACACAAGGGTGTCATTTTGTATTTTCCAAATGCGGACCGATCCATCAGCGAACCCTGCGGCAAGGCGTGAGCCATCAGGCGAAAATGCAAGCCCCCGGATTGTGGTGTGGCGTGGTGTCGTCGATGATAACAGCAGGCCATCGTCTAGCCGCCAAAGATGAATTTGGCCGTTTAACGTCCCCGATGCGAGCAAGTCATTTGAGGAGATCGCAACACGGTTAATATCTTTAGAAAATCCTGTTATGAGAGAGTCAGGGGTCAGCGTGTTATCTTCGATCTGCCAAGAGGTTATGCCGTTTGACAGCCCGATTGTTAGTTCGGTTTCATCTGGCGAGAAGGCAAGACTGGTCACATCTGGTGTTGAACTGACAAGCGTTAGCGACGTCAACTTCAGTGAGTCTTGAGCGGGGTTTGAGATGACATCCCATAGATAAACTTCATCGGCCGATGCAGAGGCTAGGTAATGATTATCGGCCGAAAAAGCCACCGCAACCATCTCAGACGTATGTGGTAAATCGGAAAACGACGGCGACACGTTCATTCCATCTCGTGTGCGCCACACATTTAACTGGTTGTCTGTTCCCGTTGCGAGGAAACTACCATCTGATGAAAGCGCCACGCTGTGAACGGTTGACTCATGTTCAATTGTGCGTTTACGTGAGAAAGTGTCATCGTCTACTTTCCAAACCTTCACGTTTTTTTCTGACCCTGTTGCTATGTGGGAGCCATCGGCCGAAAACGTGACGCTACTGATTGCTTGCTCATCGGCCGAGAAGGATTGAACAGGCTCCCAGCTATCCATATCCCAAAGCTGCACCCATCCATCATCTAAACCAATGGCTAGTTGCCCGCTAGGAGAAACCGCAAGGCTATCTACAGAAAATGTAGTTGAGATGTAGTGTGGCTCCTCTAAAAGGGTGTCCAATGTGTAGACAACAAAGCCGATTGGCGTGCCAATAATCAGCGTCTCGCCATCAGATGAATAAGCGATTGCCCTTAGCTCTCCGCGCCCGACACGAGCTGTTTGCTCCAAGTCGTCGCGATTGCTCGCGTCGATTGCGGGCGATATTTTTCTTCGTGTACCAATTGGTGTCGGGCTAAGGGGGGGCGTAGGCGGTGTGTTTGTTGGGGTGGCGGTTGGAGTTGCGCTAGGTGTAACCGTTGGTGGGAGTGGTGTGTTTGTTGGGGTGACGGTTGGTGTTGCGCTAGGCGTAACCGTTGGTGGGAGTGGTGTGTTTGTTGGGGTGACGGTTGGAGTTGCGCTAGGTGTAACCGTTGGTGGGAGTGGTGTATTTGTTGGGGTGGCGGTTGGTGTAACTGTTGGTGGGAGCGGTGTGTTTGTTGGGGTGGCGGTTGGTGTTGTGCTAGGCGTAAC
>JBMZDF010000556.1:0-4115 GCA_049614105.1 Promineifilaceae bacterium (SeqCode) | reverse complement strand
ACCCTTGGCATTGGCAATCAACCGTGATGTACTGAGGGGAAGGGACAATTTCCTTGTCAGCCTGTCGTTTGCGACGTGGGGTGGCGGGGCGCGTCAGGTAATTTGCGCCAACCAGCAAAATGAGAACCCCAACCAGAGATGCCCCAACAGCAGAGACAATCAGCAGCGTTTGATTGTTAGGGTCTTCAATAACCTGAACCCTGTCCCCTTCGTAAAGGGTCTGCACGGTTGCCAGCACGTACATTTCCATCAGATCGTCTTGCTCTGTCTGGTAAGCTGATATGGTTGAGGCTGCAACAGCGTCGGAAGTCGCACGTACTTCCGCCGAGACGGTTCCTTCCATTGCAAGGAGGTTCACAGCGCCTTGCGTTTCAACGGCCGAAATAGTCGCTTTTTGCAACAATTCGGCCGATTGTGTCGCCGCAATTTCCGACTCAATCGTCGAACGCAACTCAACTTCCAGCGTGGCACGATAGCTTTGCTGGGCTAAAGTTTCCTCATCAATACGGATGCCAACTTGTGCATCTGCCGTAACGGCCGCCCATACCTCAGCACGCGCTGTTGCCTGTAGCTGGCTGGCAACCAATGCTTCTTGGATGCCTGTTGTATTTGTTTGGCGTGATTCGATGAGGGGGCCAAGCCATTGAATGTAGAGCAAGTAACCAATAACAGGAACAACAAACGCCAACAGGATAACCGCTGCTGTGCGCTGTGTTCTTTCAAATCGGTCTGGAGGCGTTCGCCTGCGCGGATCGCCTTGTTGCTGCTGCTCTTCGCTCAAAATGCTTTAGGAAGTGAATCGTGATGATCCAAATCGATTAGATATTCACTAGAGAGTGTTGATTGATATTATTTAAGACAATTGTAAACCAAGTGAATACATTAAATCAATTCGGGAAACATTCAACCGTGAAAGTCAGGTGAAGAATGTGAACGACTTAACAAATTTTATGTTGCTTGTTTTACTTGCAAATGTGTTTGTTCTCGCTATGCGCTCATGTTTTATACATTAGCTGCTCAGCAAGCAAATTATTGCTGTTATTCTAACTGACAAACTGGTCTACTGACCAACTGATTCATTATTCTAACGTCATTAGCTGACATCGCCCGCGTTTTCCCAAAATTGAACGACTCGTTTATGCAATTTGTTGTGTTGCGGCTGCGTTAGCTCTGGATCTTGCTTAAAAATCGTCTGTGCTGCCTCGCGTGCTTGCTCAAGCGTTTCGGTGTCAAACAGAGACGCCAGTTGAAGTTCAGGCAGACCGCTTTGCCTTCGGCCGAAAAATTCCCCTGGGCCACGCAATTGAAGGTCTTTCTCTGCCAGTTGGAAGCCATCGTTTGTATCTTCTAGGGCGGTGAGACGTTCGGTTGCTTCGGCCGAATTGCTGTCGCTAACTAAAACGCAATAACTTTTGTGTTCGCCACGCCCAACGCGCCCGCGCAACTGATGTAGCTGCGCCAGCCCAAAACGATTTGCGCCTTCAATCATAATCACGGTTGAGTTCGGCACATCGACACCCACTTCAACAACGGTGGTCGAAACGAGAATTTGCGTTTCGTTGTCGTAGAACGCACGCATGGCGGCTTCTTTTTCGGCCGATTTCATTTTCCCATGCAGCAGTCCAATCTTGAGATCGGGGAAAATTTCCGCTTGCAGCCGCTTATGTTCGCTCACGGCGGCAGGTGCATCAAGCGTGTCGGAGTCCTCAACAAGCGGATAAATAATATACGCCTGTCGCCCTTGTTCTGCTTGTCGCTGCATAAACCCATAGGCGCGTTCGCGTTCAGATTGACGCAGCCACTTGGTTAAAATCACTTGTCGCCCTGGTGGCATCTCGTCCAGAATCGACACGTCGAGATCGCCATACAGCGAAAGCGCAAGCGTGCGCGGAATCGGCGTGGCGGTCATGACAAGTAAATGTGGGCTTGTCTCTTGGTCGCCTTTGTCGCGCAGCGCCGCACGTTGGTCAACGCCAAAACGGTGTTGCTCATCAATGACAACAAGACCGAGTTGTTTGAATTGAACATCTGGTTGGATAAGGGCGGTTGTACCGATGAAGATGTCAGCTTCGCCCGAACTGGCGTCGGCGTAGATTTGCGCTTTTTCGGCCGAACGCACACCCCCTGTCAACAGACGCACCGATATATCAAGCGGCTCCAACAAGCTTTTTAAGCCTTTGTAATGTTGTTCAGCCAGAATTTCGGTAGGGGCCATCAAAGCAACCTGTGTCCCCGATTTGACCGCAACCACCATGGCGGCAGCGGCAACAAGCGTTTTGCCCGCGCCCACATCCCCCTGCAACAAGCGGTTCATCGGCACATCTTTGCAAAGATCGTCTGAAATTTCGCGCACAACACGATGCTGCGCCCCCGTTGGCTCAAACGGCAGCGTATTGAAAAAGCGAATACGCTCCTCCTCATGTGCCTCAAGCGGAATGGCAGGCTCCTTTTGCCAATCTTGGCGCTGATGCAACATGCCGATTTGCAACAAGAATAGTTCATCAAAAGCAAGCCGCGCCCGTGCCTGTTGGAGCATTTCCTGACTGCGCGGGAAATGAATGTGGCGCAGGGCATCAGGCAGGCGCATCAACTGGTATTGGCTGCGAATCGTATCGGGCAGTGGATCTGGCACGCTAGCCGCCCACTGATCGACGACCTGCTTGACAATGCCGCGCATTTTGTTGGCGCTCAGTCCTTTGGTCAGTGGATAGACAGGTACAATGCGGTTGGTGCGTAGATTTTCCTTAGACAGTGCTTCCCATTCGGGATTGCTGAATATCAATCGACCCAAATACTGGTCGACTTTGCCGCTGACGGCGATCTGCATGCCGCTTTTGAGCTGATTAACAAGCCACTGCTGATTAAAAAAGTTTAGCTGGACTTTCCCGCTGCCGTCGCCTAACACCACATGAACGGCAACCGAATTGTTGCGCGTTTTGCGAGCACGAACCATCTCGACTGTCCCAATCACGGTCACAGTCTCGCCGAATAAAAGTTTGCCGATCGGCTTCATCAGCGAGTAGTCATCATAGCGTCGTGGATGAATAAACAGCAGGTCGCGTAGCGTCTGTGCGCCAACGCGACTCATCAACTCCGCCACCTTGGGGCCAACCCCTTTCAAGACCATGACCGATTGTGCCAGCCCTTGTTCGTTGGTGAGGGTCGGTTTTGGTGCGGCGGGGGCGGCCGATTTTGCTTGCCTGTTTGTCGCTCGTTTTGCGCCCCCCTGCGGTTTTTTGCGCTCAGGTTGTTTTGATCGCTGTTTAGACGCTGCGGCAGGTTGTTTGGGGGCAGCTTGTTTCTTCTGAGGTTGCGAACGCTGCCTGATTGGTTTCGGCGGTTTTTTGGCAGGGGAAGCTGAACGGCCTGATTTTGCGAGTCGTGCAGCGCGGCTTGCTAATTTGGAGCGGATCGAGTTAACCGTATCTTTACGCGCCTCACGCCCTGGCAAACGATTGTAGCCAGACAGCATTTCACCAACCTGATCAATAAAAAAGTGATCAAGTTCGTTCGCCGTTTCCTCACGCGCTTGCGATACCCAAAACGTTGCAAACTGTCGGATGCCGCCAACCACAGCCGTATCTTGATACCCTTGTTTCGCTTCCAGCTTTAAAATATTTTCAAGACGTTGAAATGCTTGTGTCATGAAGAAAAAGGTTGATAAGAAATGAAGAATGGTGAATGAAGAATGAAGAAAAAGCGCCCTACACCATTTATTATTTCTCATTCGCTTTTATCGCGAGCACTTTATAGGCGATTGTACCGACAAACAGAAGGGGAGGGTAATTAGGACAAACTGTTCATGCGAATTGTTTTCAATCGATCAACTTGATATAATTTTCAACCGTCCTGCAAAGGACAAGTCGACTTTTTGGAGAAGTCGCATAGTGGCCTAGTGCGCGGGCTTGGAAAGCTCGTATACCGAAAGGTATCGAGGGTTCGAATCCCTCCTTCTCCGTAACGTAATGAGGTGTACGGATTTCCGTATACCTCATTGCCTCGTACGCTGCCTAATTTGCATTAAAAATTGATACAGGGAAAGAGTTGATGTAGAACTATATATGTCTGCCCCACTCTTTTGAAGCATGGAAAACACTTTTTAATGTACTTTTTTC
>JBMZDF010000555.1:0-4122 GCA_049614105.1 Promineifilaceae bacterium (SeqCode) | reverse complement strand
GTTAGAAAAGCTGGTTGATTTTTCGTCAATGATTACTTGTTTCCTACTTAATCAAAATCTCAATCGCTCTATCTAACTGAATATCTTCATCCCCTTCGATCGGTTCGATGATAATGTCAGGCGTGACGCCAACTTCGTGTATCCATTCGTCGTCAGGGGTAAGCCAGTGAGCAATCGTGACGCGCAGCCCGCCGCCGTTGCTCAATGTTTGCACCGATTGTACCGTACCTTTCCCAAATGATTGCGTTCCGATGATTGTGCCGCGCTCACGAGCCGTAATGGCCCCTGCGAGTACTTCCGAGGCGCTGGCGCTGCCTTCGTTAATCAGGACAACGAGCGGAATGGTTTCGCCAATGTCGCCGCTGTCTGAATCAAATATCGTTTTGGAGCCGTTGCCAAACTGCTGATTGAGAATGATGCCTTCGTCAAGCAGTTCGTCTGAGATTGACACGACGCTGCTGAGCAGCCCGCCAGGGTTGTTGCGCAGGTCGAGAATGAGGCCTGATGGGTTTTGAGCGAGGAGGGTTTCAAGTTCGGCCGAAAAGCTCTCGGCCGTATCGTTTGCAAACTGGGTGATTTGAATATAGGCGATGTTGTTGTCGAGGGTTCGGCCGATGACGCTTGCCATTTCAATCACGCCACGTGTGACAATGATCTCGATCTCGGTTTCGTTTCGGCCGATTGTCAACGTCACAGGTTCGCCCGCCGGCCCACGTACTAGCTCAACCGCCGTATCCGCATCAGGCAAAGGAACCCCATCTGCTGCCAAAAGCACATCGCCCGCTTTAATCCCAGCTTCCTGCGCGGGGGAGCCTTCAATGGGGGCAACAACCACGACGCCGACATCTTCAACTGTCTCAATTGTGACGCCAATTCCTTCAAACTCGCCCTCCATTTCTTGTTCCTCCTGATCCTGAGCAACAGGATCAAGATAGCGCGTGTTCGGATCGCCCAGCGTTGCCAACATCCCTTTGATAGCACCCTCTACAAGCACCGTATCATCAAGCGGCTGCTCGAAATACTCGCGATGTGCGATATTCCAAACCTCCCAAAAAGGGGCGAACTCTGCATTGAGGTTGCGTGGCGTTCTGGCAAGACGGCTGTCAATTACCCCGCCGCCACCCCAGCCAAGTAATGCACCAAAACTAAAAACCAATGCAGTGTAAATGAGAAGCAAAAAGATATTGGATAATCGATTCATAATGAAGGGTACGACTCTACTATTTTTACCAGCCTGTGCTGGCTAAAGCTTAACGGTGTACAGGCGCAGAGTGTGCGCCACATGTGTGAAATGCTGAAAGCGAGAAGCAGCAAGCATCCTTATATGTTCAGCTTTTCGCGCGACACGTTCCATACTTAAGGCTTCGTCGTTTTATGAGGAACACTCGATAGTTTCCGATTGACCTATACATGTCGATCAACAGGGTTAATGACTGGCTGCATTGTAGATAGTGTACATAAACGAGAGGTAAACCATCCAGTTGTTTCTGTTTTGAGACGCTAACATCTCCGAAAGATGATTAACGCATGAGTTGTCTACCTGAGAATTATACAGTCCTAGTGTACAGATGCTTAGGTGCTCATGTCTCGTGGTAGAATCCGCGCTCGAAGGTTATGAATACGCAGAAAGTACAAAATTCAGATCCGCTTGATTTAGCTGTCGTTATTGTCAACTACAATGTTGAAAAGCTTCTACGCCGTTGCCTGCAATCCGTTTTTTGCAGTGTCGGTGATTTTCGGATGGAAGTGTGTGTGGTGGATAACAATTCACCCGATTCCAGCGTTGAAATGGTGAAGCGAGAGTTTCCTCAGGCCCGTTTAATCGCCAACTCAGATAACCCTGGGTATTCGGCCGCCAACAATCAAGGGTTACGTTTGCTTGGCGTATTCGACAAAATCCCACCCCGCTACAGCCTTCTGTTAAATCCTGATACAGAAGTGATGCCGACAACCTTTGTCGATGCGATTGCCTATATGGACGCAGAGCCAAAGGTCGGTGTGCTGGGGCCAAAGCTGCTGCTGCCAAATGGCGAGCTTGATTTGGCCTGTCGCCGCTCGTTTCCAACGCCCGAAGTGTCGTTTTATCGGATGCTGGGGTTGAGTAAGCTGTTCCCGAATACGGAACGTTTCGGCCGATATAATCTCACCTACAAAGACATCGATGAACTGATCGAAGTTGACTCCGTTGTGGGCGCTTTTATGCTCGTTCGTACAAGCGCCATTCAACAAGCTGGCCTGCTTGATGAACAGTTTTGGATGTACGGTGAAGATATCGACTGGGCCAAAAGAATTAAAGACAACGGCTGGTTGGTCATCTATAATCCTAATATCGTGACACTACACGTTAAACGCGCTTCCAGCCGTCAAAGTAAAAAAGCACAGATCGAGTTTTATCGTGCAATGCTTATCTTTTACTACAAACATTACCAAGCCAGCACACCCACTTGGTTACATTGGCTTATCATGGCGGGGAT
Organism: Promineifilaceae bacterium (SeqCode); assembly: GCA_049614105.1. Taxonomy (GTDB): domain Bacteria; phylum Chloroflexota; class Anaerolineae; order Promineifilales; family Promineifilaceae; genus CALECP01. The sequence continues at coordinate 1,648 of JBMZDF010000555.1, read as the reverse complement.
TGGATTTAAGGGCGGGAGCCCCATTTGGCCGGATATTCAAGCAGGATCAAAAATTCTAACCACTTCTTAGCACTGGCTAGCAGCACCGATAGCACCCTACATCGTTATGTCTACCGATCGGTTTCGCACGATTGACAGCCTTGCGCTCTTTATCCTCGACGCATTTGCTATCATCGCCTCATTTTATCTAGCGTTTCAACTGCGTGTTCAACTGCCTTACCCTGAACCGCTTGCCGTCATGATCCCATTTGAGACTTACTATGCCATGTATACGGTACAGTTTGTCTGCATCTTGTTCGCGCTCTTTCTAAACCGTCAATATTATGTGCCTCGCGCCCCTTCGCGCGTCCGTCAACTTTACCAACTGTTTTCGAGCGTGACCGTTGGCGTTTTGCTGACAATTGCCCTGTCGACGTTTTTCTTCAAAGGAGAATCATTCCTAATTGATTTCCCGCGAGCGATGGTGCTCTATTCGTGGCTGCTGGCGATTGGTCTCTTGTTCTTTACGCGCATTGTGCATCACACCATGCGCGACTGGCTGCGAAGCCGTGGGGCAGGGCAGGATCGTCTCCTCATTGTGGGAACGGGGGATGTTGCCAAACTGACGCTCCAGCGTATCGAGTGGTCACGCCGACTTGGGTATCATGTTGTTGGCATTGTTGACCCTGACAACGCAATGCGTCGGCTTTCTGGTTTTCCTGTGCTGGGTGCGCCCGAAGATCTGCCTAGGCTAATCGAAAAGCACAATATCGACGAAGTAATTATCGCAATGCCAGAGCACGGGCATCGGCAGGTGGTAAAAGTCGTTGGATATTGTCAACGCGGGCGCGTCTCGATTAAGATTTTCCCTGACGTATTCCAATTTATTACGGAGCAAGCAACGATTGATGATTTAGGCGGACTGCCGCTGCTTACGGTGCGAGACTTTGCCATGCGCGGCTATATGCTGGTGTTTAAGCGCCTGTTTGACATTTTTGGCTCGCTTGCTGGTTTGGTCCTGCTCTCGCCTGCGCTGCTTCTGACCGCAATTTTGGTTAAGCTAGAGTCAAACGGCCCCGCCTTTTTTGTCCAAGAGCGGATGGGCTTAGATGGGGAACTGATCCAAATGATTAAGTTTCGCTCCATGCGGCAGGATGCTGAAAAAAGTGGGCCGGGCTGGACGGTTCAGAACGATCCACGACGCACGCGCATTGGCTCTTTTTTGCGAAAGGTGAACCTAGATGAGTTCCCACAGCTAATTAACGTCTTGCTGGGTGAAATGAGCCTTGTGGGGCCACGACCTGAGCAACCATACTATGTTGATCAATTCCGTAAAGAAATGCCTAATTATATGCAGCGCCATCTACTACCGTCTGGGATGACAGGCTGGGCGCAGGTAAACGGCTTGCGTGGCGACACCTCCATCACTGAGCGCACAAAATACGATCTTTGGTATATTGAAAATTGGTCGCTTGGGTTGGACATCACGATTATTGTACGCACAATTTGGATGATGCTGACCAACAACAACGAAGGCGCAGGATAATTGTGCAGGGAGATCAGATCCTTCCCCCTCTGGGGAGGCTGTCAACTCCCTAAGATCCCAAAGAGCCCTTTTTCTTTATTCTTCATTCCCCATTCTCCATTTCTTCCCCCCTCTTATTTGTTT
>JBMZDF010000554.1:0-4131 GCA_049614105.1 Promineifilaceae bacterium (SeqCode) | reverse complement strand
CTGGATAATCGGGGGTTGGAGCCATTTTGTTAGGATGGAAGGAAGGAGGTGGTCGAGGATCGCCATCTTCCATGTCTCACCTATTTAAAACCAAAGCTGCCCAGCACATAAAGTACTGGGCAGCTTTGAACCAAACAAGGAGACAACCAATCACACTTGGGACTATTTGTTAGGGGCAGTCAAATTGACCACATCAGAGGCTGCCAATAACAGCCCACTGTTAGTATAAGTATACGCAATTATCTCATATTGTCCATCTATAATCTCATCTGCAACAAGCCAAGTTCCGTCTTCGCCGACGTTTGTTCGGCCGAAAAATTGCCCATTAACGACGACTGCCAGCACCGTATTTGGCGCAGCCGTGCCGACAATAGTTAGCGTGCTGCCTTCAAATGTTGGGACGCCCTGCGTGTCAATTACGGGCGCAGGAACGAGCTTTGGCAGAAGAACGCTATCGATCCCATGAACCATTGCATTTGTGGTAACAATGTCAGGTTGGCTGATTAATGCACCATCGACGTTCAATCCTGCCTCGCTGCTTGAGATGTCAAGCAAACTGCCGATCGCGTTTTCAATAGAAGGGGGGCTGGCCGTACTAAAAACGTCAATATCTTCGCTGGTTAGCACGCCCGTTAGCAAATGATTGGCAACCAAGCCGCCCAGCGCGTCTGGGTTTGCTAGGTAAGCATCAACCGCGCCAACTGGCAACGCTGCAAAAGCGGCGTCTGTAGGTGCGAAAAGGGTGAGCGGGGTGTCTGTTTGCAGAACTTCGCCTAGCCCAGCGGTTTCGATGGCTGCAAGGAGCGTTGTGAAATTGCCGTTGGCTTCTAATGCTTGGCCCAAGGTGATGACGTCGGCGTTTGTGGTTTCGGTTTCGGCCGAATTTCCATCCACTCCAGCATCACTTCCCTCAGCACCCGCCTCAGCATCCTCTGTAACCGCTTCCTCGCCCGTTGCCTCTGCCGCTTCACCATTCTGCGCCGCGTTGGCTGCGCTATCCTCTGTTGCACCAGCTTCATCGTTTTGCGTGCTGCCATCTGCTGCGGCTGCGCCAGCGTTGCCATCTTCTACGATGCCAGCCTCGCCGTTTTGGGTCGCATTCGCATCGTCCGCCTGTGCAGCAGCCTCAGCGTCGCCCACATTGGTTTCGTCGCCAGCATCGCCATCTGTTCCAACAGCACCTAAATCACCAGAGCTATCGTTCTCAGAGGTTCCTTCTGTGCCGGGGCAAACACCTTCCACTGGATTGCCATCTTCGGTGATGATAACGTTGTAAGGGCCAGATTCTGTTTCAGGAACTACATCGCCATTCGCGTCCAAAGCGGCTAATCTAAATTGATAGCAGCCTGTCTTGGTTAGCTGAACATTGTCATCTTCCCATTCGCCATCTGGATTGGTTGGGCGCTCAAATGGAACGCCGTTGACAGAATATTGAATCTTCCAATTTGGTGTCCCCATACCGCTCACCCGATAAGGCGCTGGCTTGCCGATAACACCGTCTAAATTGTACTCAAAGACAGGTGCCTCTGGCGGACGCATAGAGAAGGTTATTGACTCTGATGCAAGCTCATCGGCCACAGCCTGAATCTGATGGTCACCGTAATTGATGTCGCCGGCGTCGGCGATATATGCCCAATTGCCGTTTCCGTCTGCTTGCGTGTTGCCCAGCGTTTTCCCGTCTAGGAAAAGCGCCACATCGGAGCCTGCGGCGGCGGTTCCCGCCACGCTAACCGCCCCAAAAAGCAACTCCGCTCCTGGTAACCTGAGCGTGGGAGCGCCTTCAACGCCTACATTTTCAGGCGAAATGTTGTTTTCTAATCCGCTGTCTGGAATGACAACGGCCGCACCGTCTGTAATGGCTGAATGATCTGTCTCTTCCGCATTTTCTGCATTGTTTACAGCGCTTGCCGCCGTACTGTCGACAGACTCATCATCCCCGCTGCTCATGAGCATATCGTCAACTTGGAAATTGGCGATATTAGAATCGACCGTGCGTCCACCCTCATTGGTGGCGCGTGCATAAGCTGCGTAACGGCCCGGCTCGCTGACCGTGTGGCTGAGTGACCAGTCACCACGGCTATTGGCGCTTGTTTCACCAATGACATCCCCATCGATCATCACGGTGACATCTGCATTGGGAGCAGATGTCCCAACAAAAACGAGTTCCCCTGCCGCTTGAATATTGCCATCCAGTGAGATAGTTGGCACGCTATCGGTGCTTTCCGCCACGATGGCAAAAGGTGTGGCATCGGACTCAAGAAGCATTTCGGCCGAATTGCCGCCGCGAGTAAAAAACGAACTCAAAAGCAATCCGACAAACAAGACCACTGCAAGTGCGATCCATTCATCCTCTCGAAGACCATACCACTTTTTTTTCTCTTCCATCACATGTTTCTCCATAGATGATCCCGACACAGCTAGGGATAATTGAGACTGAAACCAATGCTGACTCCACATCACTAAAAGGTGAGTGAATGACAGCCAACGTCATTCAACCTAAAATTTTACTATACGTTATTGTTAGGTTATTTATGCAAGGCTAGATGATAGCCGAGACAAAGATGTAACTGCAACTAGTTTGACGCATAATCTGCCAATTCGTCACCCATTCTGGACAAGCATTTGCCTCAATTACCGTTTTTCCTTAATCTTCATTCGTCAAACAACGTTTATTTGTTAGCATTGCAATCGAGACTATCTTCATGTAGATTATCTGGATACAAGAAGCCATGGGATATTGACGAGATGAGGTGGAAACAGGCTTGGACATTTATCAACCGTCTTATGCGCTGGCTTTTATCGAGCAGCTACCCTACATTCTGTTCATCTAAAACAATAAATCCTGATTTCTATAAGTAGGCCATCAAAAGCTTTTAACTGCAAAAATGGTTGAATAATTAACCACTTGCCAGACTAATGAGCTGTTTTTGCAAAGCGCCACTTGCAAATTTACTTTCAGGCACTTTTTGTGGCGCACATAGCTATGAGGGCGTGCCAGCAATAAACACACTTAACGCATGGACGCTTTGCTAGAAAGCTGATAGGAGTAAATACCATCAACGATCAGTCCAGTTTACGCCGCAGACTGCTAACACGGTTGAGCTTTAGTTCGCTCATTATTGTGTTTTTGGTTGGTATTGCATCTTTCTACTTTTTATCATTCGTGGAGCCTGTTGCCAACGTGCGGTTGGCTCTTGGGGGGATTCTGCTCGGCTTGGTCTTGCTGTTGATTACAATGGTTGTCTCAACCGCACGACTGCTTGATCAGACGCTGTTTCAACCGTTGCAAAATCTACATGAAAGTTCGCAACGGATTGCTGAGGGGGATTTCAACCAGCAGATTGTTGCGGTGCAGCAAGATGAAATAGGGGAATTTGCGACCGTGCTAGACGAAATGCGCCAGGCGTTACGTCTGCGCGATACACGCATTGCGGCACAGAATAAGGCGCTTGGGGAGGAAGTAAACAGCCGCAAAATCGCACAGGAAAAGCTTCAGAAGCTGAACGCCGAACTTGTGCAATCGTCGCGCTATAAAGATCAGTTTTTGGCAACCATGAGCCACGAGTTGCGCACACCGCTTAATGCGATATTGGGCATGTCGGAGGCGCTGATCGTGCCTGTTTATGGTGAACTCAACGACCAACAGCGTAAGGCGGTGCTGCACGTTCGAGACAGCGGGCGTCACCTGCTTTCCCTGATTGATGATATTCTCGACTTGTCGAAAATTGCAGCGGGGCGTTCTCCTTTGGAAACGAGTGTTTTGGAGATTGAGCCGATTATTGACGCGAGTGTGGGGATGATTCGGCCGATTTCAGACGCCAAACGCCTCACCATGCGTACCTTCGTCGACCCACAAGCCCGCATCCTCATCGCAGATGAACAACGACTCAAGCAAATTCTGATTAACCTGTTAAACAACGCCGTCAAATTCACCCACGAAGGCGGTATGATTAGCCTGATTGTGCGCGGCCGACACTCCGACAACGCCATTGAGATCGAGGTCGCCGACACAGGAATCGGCATCCCACAAGCATCCCTAGAGCATCTGTTTGAACCGTTTGTGCAGATTGACGGCTCGTTGTCGCGTCAGCACGGCGGCGCAGGCTTGGGATTAACGCTTGTTCAGCGATT
>JBMZDF010000553.1:0-4138 GCA_049614105.1 Promineifilaceae bacterium (SeqCode) | reverse complement strand
ACACCCGCCAATCTACTTCTACAGCCCCATGTCATTTTTGTGCAGGCCGCATTTAGCACCCTTATGGTGACTGTTTTATGCTATGCCTTCGCAATCTGGCGAACGCTCTACTATCCTAACTTGTATTCGACAGCCTACCTTGTGTTCGGCGTCTTTTTGGCAATCTACATCTATCTGCTATTTGGTGGGCCGTCGGCAAGCTCTGACACGGGTCTTATTATTAACGCGACAGGGCAAAAGCTTGTTGTCTATACAGCGCTGATCAATATGCTGATCCAAAGCATAGGCGCATGGCAACTCGATCAGGGCGCATGATGTTGTTCGCTTTGTTGGAGGCTTGCAGCGATCTACTTAAATAGAATACATGAGATTGGATGCGGGATTTTTGAGGCTAATCATCATCCCCTTCCGACTCACTATCCTCATCACTGTCTGGGTCTCCCTGCTCCTTTTTACTCATCTGTAAAAGTTTCGCCTGAATAATGCCATGGACTGAACGCTCAGGATAATCACCTTCGTCGTCCCGCTCACCCGCACATAACCCCGTCAGAATTTCCATCCCTTGTTCCATCGTTTCAACCGCCCAAACGTGGAACTCTCCAGCTTCAATAGCCGCAATCACGTCCTGATGCAGCATCAGCCCGATCACGTTCGCCTGTGGAATAATCATGCCCTGTGTTCCAGTCAGGCCCTGCTGTTTACAAATGCGGTAGTAGCCTTCAATCTTCTCGTTGACGCCGCCGATCGGCTGGATGATGCCAAGCTGGTTGATTGACCCTGTGACGGCAATGCCTTGTTTGAGTGGAATGTTGCCAAGGCTGGAAAGGAGCGTGTAGAGTTCGGCCGAACTGGCACTATCCCCACCGATCTCCCCATAACTTTGCTCAAACGTCAAACTCGCTGAAAAAGACAGCGGATAATCTTGTGCATACTGACCACCCAAATACCCTTGAATCGTCAAAACACCCTTATTGTGAATGGGGTCCGCGAGATCAATCTCGCGCTCGATGTGTACAACGCCACCCCCGCCCGCGAAGGTTCGCGCCGTGATGCGGCTTGGTCGCCCAAACGAGTAGCCAGCAATATCAATCACCGACATGCCGTTTAACTGACCAACCGCACACCCACTTGTCGAAATCATGATGCCGCCATCGCGGATGTCATCATCGATCAGGTTCTCAACCTTGTTTGAACGATAGATACGCTCATTCAGCGCCGTTTGCACATCTGCCTTAGTGACAAACTCACGCCCAGCCTGCATCGCCCAAAAACAAGACTCGCGCACAATATCCGCCAAATCGACAAAGCGGGCGGTCAACTTTTGCTGATGCTCGGCAAGTTCAGATCCAAATTCGATGACTCGCGCCACGGCCGAGCGATCAAAATGGAGCAATTTGTCTTCACGGCAGCGCGTCGCGATAAAGCTTGCGTAATCCATCTCGTGTTCGCCATCACGCGGGATGGTCGCGCTAAAGTCAGCTTTCACCTTAAACATTTCGGTGAAATCTTCGTCCTGCTCCCACAGACCATAATACAGCCCTGGGCTACCCACTAAAATAATTTTGATGTCGAGCGGGATCGCTTCGGGATCGATCGATTTTGCCAGCACGCGCCCCCCTTCATCCAGCGTGTTGTTGGCGCGTAGCACAATGTGCTTTGTTTTGATCGAGCGTTTCAGTGCTTCCCATGCGGTTGACTCGGTAAGCAGTTCGGTCGCTTCCATGACGAGATAACCGCCGTTTGCGGTGTGCAGACTGCCCGGCCGAATATTGGTGAAGTGGGTAAACATCGCGCCGTCGCGTGTTTCGTACTCAATTCGGCCGATTAAATTATTGTAGTTAGGCAGTTCCTCCACAACAACGGGCGCACCCTCTGTCTTGCCATTATCAACAAACATGTTGACCGCATAACGCTCCATGTCTGGTTTGTGGTCTGGTTTTGTTGGATCAGGTCGAAAATCACTCAGGCGCTCCAACACATTGTCATGAACTTCTGACAGGTAAAGCAGTACTTCCTCGTGGTCAGCATACATCTCGCCCAACGCACGTTCGTGATGCTGAATAGCCCGCTCTGCCACGCGCCGATCAAACATCGCCAGTTGCCTGCGCGACTCCTGTTTTAGCTGACGCGACTTTCGCAGCAGTTCCTCTAGATCGTTTTCGAGCATCGATTGAGTCTGGTCAATGTCGATCTGTTCCTCGGCCGACATCGTCGCAAAATGCTCATAGGTCATCTCTTCGCCATTGCGTAACGGGATGGCCGTTAAACCAGCCGCCTTTTTCACAATCCCAAAGTTGAACGACCGCGCCTTGCGCTCCAAACTGCGCGACAGTAGATCCTGCTGTAGCTCGAACTCGCTCAGAATCAGCGCAACTTCTTCCTCGTATTCCTCAGTGCTAAATGCTTTTGGCACATCATCACGCAAACTAGAGACAAATAGCTCCATCTGCTTTTTGAACTGTGTACCGTGTCCAGCGGGGAACTCAATCGCACGCGGTTGATGCGGGATCTTGAAGTTGTGAACATAGACCCAATCCCAAGGGGTCGCCTCTTGGCTTGTTCGCTCTTTAAGGAAACGACGAATCGCAGTTGTGCGTCCTGTCCCAGTCTCCCCCATCACGTAGATGTTGTACCCTTCGCTGCGGATACCAATGCCAAATTCAAGCGCCCGCACGCCTCGTGGCTGACCAAAAATACCGTTGACACTGTCTAGTTCGGCCGTTGTCTCAAACTCAAATTGATTTGGGTCGCATACACGGCGCAGTTTTTCTAAGGGGAGGGGTTGTATCACCATTCAAGATCCTGTATTCAAAGCGTTTCCAGCAACATATTTTAGACTATCTTGTGTGCATTGCGAACACGAACGGGCATGGATGGAAATACCAAGCATTCTCTAGCATAACGCCATTACAAACACCCGTTTAGCAACTGGCTTTTTATCAGATTCACCACAATCATCTCAGGCTCAAAACTAATTTGTGCTACAATGTCGCCTCGCAACCAAATCAAGCCTCACAGACATATGAACCTTTCACACTTCCCGCTTACCCCCCACGACCATCAGCTAGCCGTCCTAGAGCGGCTGCTTACGCCATTCCCCGCCGTTCGTTTTATGAACTGGCAGCAAATCAACCTTAGTAAATGGGACAGTCGCGCCCCAGTTAGAGAGTGGGATGATTTGCCGCAGGTCAATTCTAATTGGCGTTATGAAGTTGGCCCGTGGGGCGCATGGGCAGGTGTTCCCCTTGCTGAACTTATTCGCCTAGCAAACAAGCTGAGCGTCCGCCCTTGGATGTGCATTCCAAACACGGCCAGCGATCAGCTAATTGCGCAGATGGTGTCGTTTGTGATTGAGCATTGCGATCGGCGGCCGATTATTGAGTTTTCCAACGAGATTTGGAACCCAATCTTTATGCAGCATCACCATTCGGCCGAAAGTGGGGCCGACATGGCGGAAAAACCATTTCAATGCGCCCTCCGTTGGCAAGCGCAGCAAACGCGCAAAATTGCAAAAGCGGCACAGGGTTCGGCCGATGTCGTTGTCTGCGGGCAATTTTTTAACCAGTGGGTGATCGAACAACTGCTAGAAGGTTGCGGAGATGTGATTGACGCAATTGGCGTTGCCCCCTACTTGGGACGCAAACAACGTGCCATTGAAGAGGTGAACGGTGAGTGGCAGATGCGCGATATGCAGGAGATGGCAGATGAAGTTTCGGCCGAAGTTGCCACCGACATCACCGATCGGTTTCGGGGATTCAAACGGCTTGCCGATCGTCACGGCCTCCGTCTCTTTGCATATGAAGGCGGGATGCACCAAATTGCTCGCAACGACCACGGGCGAACCGCGTTCGAGCGTGAAAAAGCGGCCCTGTTAACCTTCAATCGCTCAATCCACGCCGGCAACAATACGCGCCAGCTTTGGATAGCATGGCAAGAGAACGGCGGTGAAATCGCCTGCCCCTACTCGCTTTCAACCGTTTTCGAGCAGCAAAACACCTTCTTTGGTCACTGTGAGCTGCACCAGAAAGAAATTCGTATGCTGCCTAAATATCTCAGCGCCCGCGACGTGCTCGGAATGCACCTCACCCTATAATTAGCCAATGCCAACACCGCTTATGCATTTGGACATTGCGGAGCA
>JBMZDF010000552.1:0-4142 GCA_049614105.1 Promineifilaceae bacterium (SeqCode) | reverse complement strand
CCGACAACCTATCTATCTATGCGGCACGCCGTTCTAGCGACAGTGCCATTACATTGATGGTGGTCAACAAAGCGTTTGAAACACAATCAGCTAATCTTGCGCTGGCTGGGTTGAACGGACAAGCGGCCGAGTTTTATCAATACAGCGCGGCTAATCTCAACCAGATTGTGCGACTTGAAGATGCAACCGTTGCAAACGACCAGCTAACGATTTCACTGCCATCGCAATCATTCATGTTGGTTGTGGTTGATGCGGATGCGTCAAGCGGGGCGGATGATAACATCGCTTACAGCGAAACAACGCTCAACGGCGTTGCTGTTGCAGGTAACTTCGGGTCAACTTGGGCAACTGATGGCGATGCGCAGCGCATTCAAGAAGATACAGGCGGCACGATGGAGCATCAGTGGGTGTTTAACGTGACGGCTGGTGGGTCTATTTTTTATGTGAATGCAGAGGTTGAAAATTCGGCCGAAAATGAAACCTTTAATTTTGAATATTCAACTGACAACACAGAATTTATCCCGATGGTAACGATTACGAGCGACAGCACCCGCGCACTGACCCAAAGCTATCTGCTGCCAGAAGACGTGAGCGGTCGGGTTTATGTGCGTGTCATTGATGCAGATCGCGCCACCGACAGCGTCCGCAACACAATCTCAGTCGACTACATTGGGTTCCAATCATCCTCAGTTCCAACCTCAGTCACGCTGAGCGAACAATCAGTTAGTGTCACGATGCAGCACATTTGGACAACATTATCCGCCCTCGTTGTGGCAACGCTTGCTCTCGCTCATTCAGAAAAATCAGCCCCACAAGCGGTTCGCGCACAGAAATAGAGCACCTTGATTGATAGGTCAGTCAGCCTCGACTGACCTACTTTCCCTCTCTCGAAGGCTCTTTCACGGTTAATAGAACGATTCCCCCAACGACTAAAAATAGAATAATGGTCACGATGGCAAACTGTTGACCCATTTGCCTAGCTATGGCTCCTCAGATACCGTTGGCATGTTGTCGAGGCCAATCACCTTAACATCTGCCAACAGCCACAACGCAACCTGCCCAGCGTCGCTTTTTCTTCGTTCATAATTCAATCCTTGTTGTTGTTTTAACATCTATCTCGTATGGAATCCGTTATCTTTGCGTAGGGGAAATTGATTTTAGGATGCGTATTTATAGGTAACAATCATTTGCAGGCTGACTCGTATTTTTAGGCTCAGCAGTATTCATGGAGAATATTATGTTTCGTAAACCTGTTCTTATCCTTCTTGCGTTACTTTGTTTATTTGCGGCGATGTTTGCAAGTGCGTCAACCGCGTCAGCAAACGGATCTGGTAACGTTATCCTCGTTGACACATTGGACGACACGCGCCATTGGGAAGGCAACTGTAGCCTGCGCGATGCAATCATGGCGGCTAACACAAATAGAGCGCAGGATGGATGTAAAGCAGGTTGGGTTGGACACGACACAATCGAGTTCGCGCCTGCGCTACAGGGTCACATGATTACGCTTCTTGGCGGACAGCTTGATATTTATGAACCAGTCACGATTCAAGGGCATGTGAAAATTGATGCTCAGTATCGGTCTCGGATTTTCAAGTCATCAACTGAGGGGCAGGTTGCGTTAAGTGGGCTAACTTTGATGCACGGTAAGGCAGACTCTGGCGCGGGGATTCTCGTTTCCAATGGCAGTTTGAAGCTGTACCACATCACCATGCGACGAAATCAGGCGATTCAAAACGGCGGAGCGATTAGCTTTCCAGCTAGTGAATCGGGTCGGCTAATAATTACGAGCAGTGATTTTACCCACAACACCGCTTGGGGTGATGGTGGGGCGATATATGCTTCTGGGATAGACGTCAATATTTATAACGGCCGCTTTGAACATAATTACGCGACAGCTCATGGTGGCGCACTGTATGGTGAGAACGCCAGAATCTTCACGGAAATCACAACCTATTATCGCAACAACAGCCGCATGGGGGGCGCTATTTATGAAACAAACAGTTTTCACCAAGCATTCGATAATACATTTGAGCTGAATACGGCTGGCAGTCACGGCGGCGGCATGATGTTTGTGGGCGGTGAAGCGCGGATAACAAAAGGGTGGCTCGATAACAATCGTAGCGGTCGTTACGGCGGTGCAATTGCGGCAACAGAGGGCGCTTATCTGATAATAAGCCAGACTTATATGCAACTGAATCGCGCTGAGCGGGCTGGGGGTGCTTTGTTTAGCATGAACAGCACGATAAACATATCGCGATCGGGCATTGTTCTTAGTTGGGCTGGTCAGAACGGAGGCGGACTTTACGCTGGGATGAGCACGTTTTATGTGCGCAACACAGATTTACTGTACAACCAAGCGGTGAAAGGGGGAGGCATTTATAGTCACGCAGCATACCTAAGTATGAATACAGTTAGTTTGATCGCGAATGAGGCCGATATCGGTGGCGGACTCTATAGCACCGTGAATCCGCAACACCCAGACAGCGAGATTACTATGAGCCATGTGAAAATTCACAACAACGATGCTCGAAACGGCGCGGGGATTGCCCACTGGATACCAGCAAACGTGTCGGGAAACAGCACTGTCGTCCTGTACGATTCAGAGATATTTGACAATACGGGGCTTGACGGCACAGCGTTATTCAACCACAACGCCGAGACATATCTGTTCAGAACATCAGTCTATCGTAACGCAGGAAACGCGATTAACAACCCCAAGGGAAAGGTCACTCTGACCCAAGCAACCTTATACGATAATCAATATAACAACTGTAAAGGGACAATCGCAATGCCCGAACCGTACACAAATCAGGATAGCGACGGTAGCTGTATGCCGTAGGGCCAAGTGTGGGCAAAGAGAAATCCTGCATCCGCACAGATTTTTTTTGCAAGTGACCGCCCCTGTGATTATGTAGAGGTTCTTCGAGAATTTAGGAAGCACCCTCCCTTAATCCCTCCCGAAGGGAGGGAAATCAGATCCTTCCCCCTCTGGGGGAGGCTAGGTGGGGGTGTTTTGGCTCATGGCAAGATCAGATGCAGGTCGCCGAACTCGTGCCAGAGGTAGCGTTCGTTGAGAGCGGCCGTGTAGGTGTGTCGGATGTGTTGCTCGCCTGAGATGGCGGTGAGCATTGCGAGGTGGGTTGCTTCTGGCTCATGGAAGCCTGTCAGGAGGCCGTTGACAACTTGGGGTGGATTTTCGGCCGAAATTAACCGCTCCGTCCACCCTTCACCCGCCATCACACGCCCATTTTCATCAACAACCGACTCAACCGCCCGCACCGCCGTTGTCCCGATCGCAACGATACGCCTGCCCGCCGCGATGGCGCGATTAATTGTTTGTGCGCTGTGTGCCGAAACGCGAAAATATTCAGCATAAGGCGGTTCGTGATCCTCAAGGCTGGCAACGCCCGTGTGCAGCACAATCGGCGCAAACTGGACACCTTTCGCCACAAGCTGCGTTATCAACAGCGGCGAAAACGCACGCCCCGCGCTTGGCATCTCGGCGCTGCCTGGCTCGTTGGCAAACACCGTTTGGTAGCTTTCGAGCGACCATTGCTCTGGCACATAACTGTAGCGAATGGGGAAGCCGACGCGGTTGAGCCACGTTTGGAACGTTTCGGCCGAATCAAGACAAGCCAACCACAGCCGCACCCGCCCGCCACGCTGCACCTTGCCCTGATACGGCTCAATCAAATCAAGCGCCGCATTTGCAGGCAACTGAACCTGATCCCCGGCATCCGCATAGTAAAAAGGTTTTGTGCCGTTGGGCGTCACCGTTCGCAGTTCCACCACATGTAAATTATCCGAGAGCCGAGTTGAGAAATGCAGCTCAACCTCAGCCTCCCGCCCAGACTCACCGCTTCGATGCAAGCCGCGAACGGCGGCTGGTAGCGTGGCGCTTGTGTTGATAATCACCACATCCCCTTCGTCTAAATGGTCAGTCAAATTGAAAAATTGAGTATGTTCTACCGCATCGTTGTTGTAGTGCGACACAAGCAGACGAACGGCATCGCGCGGCAACCCACGTGCCTCAATCGGGGCGGTCGCTTCAAGTTCGTGCGGCAGGGTAAAGTTAATCGTTGGAAGTAACATGGTGGGAACCTTTGGGGAAATGTCGAATGTTGAACGTTTTGTTCGTC
>JBMZDF010000551.1:0-4161 GCA_049614105.1 Promineifilaceae bacterium (SeqCode) | reverse complement strand
CTTTAACTGCAAAAACGGTTGAACAATTAGCCACTTGCCCAACTAATGAACTGTTGCAGACTATTCAACCTGCTTCGCAAGTAAATAGCGTCTAACCATTACTTAACAAGAGTCACATCAGCGCGTTCCTTTTGCTTCTTACTCTTTTTGCTTCACACGCTGTCGTGTCGCAAATCGTTGTGCCTGCTGTTCAGCGGCCGTCATCATCCGTTCAGGCTCACGGTTGCCAAACAGTTGCTCGTTAAGCAATCGGCCGATCTTCTGATGTTCACGGCGCGTCGCATGCAGCAAATGCTCCATCGACACCTTGTTAGCCCCTGATTCGGCCGCCAAAAACGCCGACGCCAGTACAATATTTCGGATGCTACCGCCTGCCAAACGGAAGCGTTGCGCCAACACGCGGAAATCGACATCGTCTGCCAGCGGCGTTTCCTTGGGGAAGGTCACACGCCAGATACGTTCGCGATCGACTGGTTTTGGGAACGGGAACTGAATGGCAAAATGCAAACGGCGAGTAAACGCCTCATCAATATTGGAGCGCAAATTGGTTGCGAGAATTACAACCCCGTCAAATGTCTCCATCCGCTGCAAAAGATAACTGACCTCAATATTAGCATGTCGGTCATGACTGTCCTTAACTTCGGAACGCTTACCAAAAATCGAATCCGCCTCATCAAAAAACAGAATCGCGTTACTGGTTGCCGCCTCGTCAAAAATCTTGCTAATATTTTTTTCTGTCTCACCAATGTACTTACTGACCACCATCGAGAGGTCAATCTTGTACATATCAAGGCCAAGTTCGTTGGCGATGATTTCGGCCGACATCGTTTTACCCGTCCCAGGTTCCCCTGCAAACAGCGCGTTGAGGCCTTTACCCATTGCCATTTTTCGGCCGAAACCCCATTTATCATAAACGGTAGGGCGTTGTTTTACCGTGTTGACCGCTTCACGTAGCTGAGACAGCGTATCACGAGGCAAAACAATATCTTTCCACCGATAACGCGGCATGATTTTTGTTGCCAACGTTGAAAGCTTCTGATTTGAATGCACGCGACTCGCTACCAAAATATCCTCATCTGCGAGGGGGGCATCCCGCCACTGTGCGAAATCTCGTGCAGATGCCGCCGCATCCTCAATTTGTCCTGGTGTAAAACGGAACTGATTGGCTACCTGCGTCAAATCTATTGGAGAATTGGGGATCAAATCCTCCCAGACCTGTAATCGAGCGCCGAATTCAGTTCCTCCAAACGGAACGCTGAAAACCAGCCGCTCTTGATCGCGCTGTTTCGGCTGCCAATAAATCTCACCTGCTGTAACAATAATGCCAGGGTGTGCCAACAATCGATTAAGCAATCCTGGTGGCACCGTACTATCGACCACAACGGTGTCCCATCCTTTGAGATAGAGAACGGCATTGGTCAGACGTGCATCACGAATGGCAATGTCTAGCCCGTTGTGCAAACCGATGCTGTGTTTGTTGAGTGCAACTAGGTCAAGCGTGATCAACGGGCATTGGGCGCAGTGGGCGATAAATTCGGCCGATTTTTGCTTCCCTACCCCATAACCACCAATGAAGGCAAACAGCGGGTTTGAAGCAATACTGCGTTCAAGCTTAATACGATGTTCAATCGGCAGTGACTCGAACCGCCGTCCTGCATCTTTTAGCACAGGCCGTAATGATGCAAAATCAACGAGTTGCTCATCAACCCCTTCATGCCCCAGCAGATGGTCAACCAAACGAGCTGGTGGTTTCAGAAAATGCGTCAAGATAGCTGGTTCTTGATCAGGGTTGGTCGAATAACGAACCAATAGTTTGTGACGGATAAGCGTTGCACTATCAATAAATCGCTGGCGCATACGCAGTTTTTCCTGAAAATCATTGGTCATCAGATTGAGAATCAGGTTAACTGTTGGGCGTTTGCGCGTAACATCATCTTCAAGGTAAGCGTACATGCGCTCATAGCGTGTATCAATCTCAGGCGCGATCGCAATCAACAGCGCGTCAATTTCAAAGCCACTTAACTCAAAGTCACGTACAAGCTGGTCAAAACGCATCTCAATGCCAGCTTGACGGGTCGATTTTGTTTGTAATCCCCATTGATAATGAGCATGTTTGATTAATTGGGGCCACACACTAAGCTCAACCCGCATTTCATCTGCTATTTCATCAGGTAATTCGGTCCATAAATTTCGGCCGAAATCATAGCTCATCAACTTCTTGACTTCATCACGGCTCACATATAGTCCGCGATATTGATCGTCAGGGTTGAGTCCATTAAGCCCCGCCCGTGCAACCGCCCAGCGGATACGCAAATCAATATAGCGAATTCCACCAAGCATCTGTTCAATTGAATCTTTATAGGGGGCAATCTTTGGCGTCGCCGCTCCGTTTTCTCGTGTCACAAATAGTTCCTTATCCGTTAATCGCGTGTGAACGATTGCGGATTTAATAACTGTCGCATATGTCATTTCTGCCTATGCAGAAATCCATCCTTAAAATGAAACGGTTATTTAAGCCTGGCTTTTGAATATTTTGTCGTTATCCGCCAATCAAGACGGTTGGCGCACCCACCACAATAACACCGCCATGCGCTGTCGAGTCACCTAATCGTGCCGCAGGTTTTCCACCAATCATCACTGTTCCTGAACCTGCTGCGATCGTGTCAGGAGGGCCAACACAAACGGCGGAATCACCAACACGGGCAGCAGGCATGCCTGCGATTAGAACGGTTGGCTCTCCGGCCGAAATGGGACCGCCAACGTGCGGGACGGTTCCTGTCACCATCGGACATGTATGCATATCGCCTATTCGAGCGGCTGGTTTACTCATTTGTTACTCCATTTAACTTGATACATCTTTGCGTTTCAATATTTTTGGGTGTTCTAACTGGCTAGCTTTTGTCTTTAATAAAGCTTAGAGTTATCAATCGTATGTCCAAGAATTTCGCTTAATAAGCGCGTCAACAGCAGCACATTGGGGAGTAGCGTAATATTAACCTGCTCCCAGCGTATTTTTCGTCCCTTTTTATGAACGGTTGCAATATGATAGTGAAAATCAACTGTATCAACCTCATCCCACGGCAATAGATTGTCGCGGGCAGTTAGCCCTGCTTTACTCAATTTAAGGAGATTAAATGGTAATGTCGCCCCATTTTGATACGCATCCCAAAATTCTTGGTAACGGTGTGTTGCAACCTGCTGTTGCACCATTGTCCCCAACTTGCGAATATCTTTATAAGTTTGATCGAACTGCAACTTCGTGTCGTTATCGAGAATGATTTTGAAAATTGCGGTGAGCGTTCCCTTATGAGTTTTACGGATATTTTGATAAACGGCGGCTATTTCCGTCCAACGGAACTGACCCGATTGCCCATGCTGATGGTACGCAATCCCCTTTTCAAACACAACGATCTTCCAGTTACGCGAGCTTTGCGATCCTTGTAGCCAACGCAACCCCAAAAAGAGCGGAATTGCGCCAAGAATAGCCACAATAATAATATCTGGATCCTCACCGCTAAAATAGCCAAAGATACCAACGCCAACGCCTGCCAGCCCAGCTAATATCAGTAAAACCATTGAGGGCCATTGCCCTCGTGCGCGTGCCGTATCCATCACATATTCTTCGACAATCGAGCCTAACCCTTGGGCATTATTTGGATTATTATTCATATTGAGCTTTTTTTATTTACTGACGATTGACGCTATTTAGATTTATCCCGTTTATAGTCTGCTAGCACCTTTTTAAAGTCAAATTTAGGTGTCTTAATATTATCACGCACACGCTGACGAGCACGATTGTAGTGCTGTGCTTGATCGGTTGCCTGTGATTCTGAGGCAACATCCTGAACAATTCGGCTCCAATGAGCAATCAGACTTTCCCAATCGGTCGTGTTGGGTCGTTCGGCCGAAGCAAACGCTTGGAGCATCGTCACCACCCCTTCAAACTCAGCTTGTTCGTTAGAATTGTTGTACCACTGGTGTAGCTTGCTCGGGAGTGCTTCAAGCCGTTCGCTATTAATTGTCAGGCCAGCAGCCTCTAATTGGGAACTGAGACCCCGAGCCTGTGCGTTGGCATAGACCATACGATCATCTTCGGCCGAAAAAGCCGCCTCTAACACCTTAGCCAATTCGCCAACAAGTCCCTGAACCCCAGTCTGGGCA
>JBMZDF010000550.1:0-4163 GCA_049614105.1 Promineifilaceae bacterium (SeqCode) | reverse complement strand
GCTGTGGCGGCATCGGTTTGTCGGCTATCAATGGCGCAGCAATTGCAGGGGCGGCTCGCATCATTGCAATCGACGTGGTTGATAGCAAGCTCGAACTAGCCAAACAGTTTGGGGCAACAGATGGGATTAACGCACTATCGGCCGATCCCGTCGAAGCAATTCGCGACATGACCAACGGCGGCGTCGATTATTCATTTGAGGCACTCGGTCGTAAACAAACCTGTGAACAAGCGTTTGACATGCTGCGCCCGTCTGGGACAGCGTGCATCATCGGTATGGTTCCAGAAGGGCAAAAAATCGAGATTGACGCCGCCAGCCTAATCTATGATCGCAAGCTAGTTGGCTCCAACATGGGGTCCAATCGCTTCCGCATCGATATGCCGCGCTTTGTCGATTTTTACATGCAGGGCAAACTCAATCTTGACGCATTGGTTTCAAAACATGTTGCGCTTGAGCAGGTCAATGAAGCGTATGCCGACATGCTGACGGGAAATGTCGCACGTAGCGTGATTGTGTTTGATGTCTAGCGATGCAGCCAGAGGCGATTGACAGATAGATGCGGCGATTCTGCCTTAACCTCTATTGCATCAATCGCGGCTGGCGTGACGGGTGCGGGGCATGACTTGGATGCGGAGCGATTTTGCTTCTTCGGCCGATTCCTCCAAAACAAGCACACGACTACAGGTTCCACAGCGCAACTCAAAGTGAAGCGTATCCGCTGGAATCTCGCAGCCGTACGTGCGCTCCAACAAATCAAGCATTCGATAGTGCCAGCCCAAATGCAGCCAGTCGCGATCAACATCTTTGACCTGTTCGACGGCCGTCTTTAACGCATCAACCCCCATTCGCGCACGATAGCCAGACAGAAAGTAGCCGCAGCGGGGGCAAGCGACAAATAGCTGGGACATTCTTTTGAAGCTAACGGACGGTTTCGGCCGAGCTTGTTCAGGTTTACGTTGTTTCTTCTTGGCGTGCGGGCGCTCAATCCACTGCTGATTTGTCATCTGCTAATTCTACTCCAAGATGGCGCTCAGACGCTGGCGTAGTTCCGCCTGAATCAGCTCAATCGGCCGATCGGCGTCAACCACCTGCCAACGATCAGGCGCAGCTTTGATCAGATCAAGATACCCTTGCCGCACTCGCTGATGAAACTCGATCGCCTCTAGGTCAAGCCGATTCATCTCCTCATCATTATCGACGCGACGCGCAATGCCACGCTCCACATCGATGTCAAGCATCAACGTCAAGTCAGGTGCAAGCCCACCCGTCGCAAACTCGGTAATCATGCGCAATTCTCGCATATCGAGACCACGGCCATACCCTTGATACGCATACGTGCTGTCAAAAAAACGGTCGCACAAAACGAGCTTGCCAGCCGCCAGCGCGGGCCTGATCAACTCGGACACAATTTGTGCGCGTGAGGCGGAGTAGAGCAGGATTTCGGCCGAAGCAGACATCGCCGTGTTGTCTACATCATGCAGCACCCCACGAATCTGATCGCCAATTGCCGTGCCGCCCGGCTCCCGCGTCAAAACAACCTCGCGCCCTTGCTCACGCAGCCAAGCGGCTAACAACCGAATCTGCGTTGACTTTCCACTACCTTCTGGACCTTCAAATGTAATAAACATGGGGAAAAGAAAAATGATGAATTATGAATGATGAAAAAGAGGAAGAGAAGAACCCCTACCTAGCCTCCCCCTGCGGGGGAGGAATCAAATCCCCCTCCCCTCGGAAGGGGCAAGGGGAGGGTGCTTCCCGCTTCATTTCTTCCCTACTGTTCGCTAACAGCCTGATCACCCATGCCGGGGATCGATTCGTTGCGAGGGACGTTGAAAATGCGAACGTGACGATTGGGTTCACGTCCGTAGCTGTGCGAAACCAAATTTGCCTGACGTGCCATCTGGTGCTGATAACGACGCATGGCAGACCCAACAGGCGCAAGGTCGATACTTTGCTCGCCAGCCTGCACACGTTCGATGCCAAGGTTGGCGTCTTGAATTGCCGCCTCAAATGGATCGGTCGGTTTTGGTCCCAGATCGAGCGCCTCGCTGAGGAAACTCTCCATCTGGTTAATTGTGTTAGCCCGCAAAATGTAAACGGGTTTGCGCTGGCGTTCCGCGTCTGCGATCAGCTTGCGATGTTTGCGATAGTAACTTTTGAGCGTCACCATCATATCCGCATCGTTCAGATGATCGACTGTTTCAACCTGAATATTGAGACGTGCCGCCGCTTGTTGCAGTCGGTTACGCGCCACGCCATAAGAATATAGCTTGACTCGTTTGACCGCTTTCTTAGCCGCCTCCGCTTTTGCAACGGCGACCGCTGCCTGTGCCGTTTTGCCATTTTGCCCGTTTTGTGGGGCTGGCTGCGACTCACGTTTCTTGCGCGGTTTTGCGGGAGTGTCTTCCAGCTTGGGCAAATCGCGGCGGCGACCCGTCACGGCCGATTCGGCCGAAATAATGTCCCGACTCTCAATTTGCAACGTGCCTTCCTCATCCCGATAGCGCAGTTCGACACCGAGCGGACGCCCGCGCAGCATCGCATCAACAGACGCCGCCACATCCCGATGAACCGTCAGCTCTTGCCGCCCTTGCAACTCAATCAGCGTTTCAAACGTTGGTGACGAACGGCGCTCAAGCACCGTCTTTTGCGTCCCGCGTCGCCGCGCTTCCTCATCAGACAGCGTGACGCTTTCAATGCCGCCGACCAAATCGGACAGCGTGGGGTTGAGCAGCAGGTTGTCAAGCGTGCGCCCGTGCGCCGTGCCGATTAGCATGACGCCGCGCTCGTTAATTGTTCGCGCTGCGGCAGCTTCTTCTTCTCGGCCGATTTCATCAATCACAATCACCTGCGGATTATGATTTTCAACCGCCTCGATCATTGTTTCGTGCTGATGCGACGGGCGCGGAACCTGCATCCGTCGCGCACGGCCGACCGCAGGGTGCGGGATGTCGCCATCGCCGCCAATTTCGTTTGAAGTGTCTACAATCACAACGCGCTTTGTTTCAGCCAAAATACGCGAGATTTCACGCAGCATCGTTGTTTTACCGACGCCAGGCGCACCAAGGATAAGCAGGCTTTTGCCCTCGGCGATAATATCTTCCAGAATATCGACCGTGCCATACACGGCGCGACCAATGCGACAGGTCAGCCCAATCACGCGCCCGCGACGATTGCGGATGCCTGCAATGCGATGCAGCGTGCGGGCAATGCCAGCGCGATTGTCATCATCAAAGTCACTGATGCCTAAAACGACGTCTTCGAGTTCATCAATGGTGACGCCTGCTTCGCGCAGCACAATTTCGCCATCGACAAAACGTGCGGTGGGACTTCGGCCGAAATCCATCACCAATTCCAGCAGCTCATCCGAGCGTCCAGCCTCTGTCAAACATTCACGAATCGAATCAGGCAGCGTGTTCAGAAACAGATCTAAATCTCCGCGAGCCTGTTTTTCTACAATATAACCAATTTCATCGTGTTGCATAGGAGTGTTGCAGTGGACACGAATGCAGCGGCGACATTCTTGGAGCAGTGTCCATTAAGCGTTTGTGTATAAAAATTAGGGGGTTGATCTAAGAGGAAAAAGCGAAAAGTGGAAAGTGAAAAGCGATGTGTATCTTGTACTTTCAACTTTTTACTTGGGCCTTTTCACGTGCGGCTTCACCGCCTTACTTCTCTTGTTTACGAATAATTCGCGTTGATCTTGCCGTTGCACCCTTTGTTGCTAATAACTTCTCAAGCGAGCTACGTGAGCTGCGAATTGCCTGTACCGTGTGGCGAACCATCACAAGTTGACTGTCCAAAAGTTGAAATCCATTTTTCTCTAGCGGGGTCTCTAGCCAACTTTGGTAGGGACGCACGCTGCTGTATAAAGGTCGAGCAACAGTCGGTTGCTGGGATGTCACAATCTCAGCAATCAGGTTGGTCACGTCTGTTTTGGCGTTTATGTTGCCATAAAGACGCAGCCATCGGGCATCGCGCCCGCGTGTCACGTGTGCGTATGTTGCCAGTTCATCTTGTTCATAACGGACCCAGCTATCTTCGCCATAAGGTGGATGCGGCTCAATTAGCCGAATCATGTTGGGAATACTGTGTGCGTACAGCTTTTCAATATTCCAGTCGTCAACGGTGCGACGGTGTTGTAGAAGTTCCATTTCGGCCGA
>JBMZDF010000549.1:0-4176 GCA_049614105.1 Promineifilaceae bacterium (SeqCode) | reverse complement strand
CGATTATTAGTCGGAATGGCAATCGGCGTCAGCCTAATCTACGTCACGCGCAAACTGCTAGAAGGCCGCGAGGAGGTTGGCATTGGCGATCTTTCAGGTGCTTCTGCCTTCCGTGCCATCATGATTATTGGCATTATGACCGTCCACTCGTTTGCTGAGGGGATCGGTGTTGGCGTCTCCTATGGGGATGGCATAACTTTGGGGAGTCTTATCACAGCGGCCATTGCGGTCCATAATATTCCAGAGGGCTTAGCCATTAGCCTTGTGTTGATCCCACGCGGCACATCTGTTTGGAAGGCGGCAGGCTGGAGCATTTTCTCAAGTTTGCCCCAGCCGCTTATGGCGGTTCCTGCGTTCCTGTTCGTGCTGACCTTTCGCCCGTTTCTGCCCGTTGGGTTAGGGCTTGCGGCGGGCGCAATGATCTGGATGGTATTTGCGGAACTGCTCCCCGAAGCACGTGAAGATGCTCCCACAACAACAATTGTGCCTGTGATGGCGCTTGCCGTTTTTGGAATGCTTGCGTTCCAATTTTTGATCGGATAAGACAAAAACATCGACAACCCATTGTCGATGTTTTGAACAATTAATGGATATGTTTCAAATGAGTTGGTGACGATGACGTAGACTGAGCTTGTCGAAGTCGCAACGGTGTGTCGCTCAGGCTTCGACATGCTCAGCCACCGCTCTTTACTCAAAATGAAACACACCCATAATGAATGTTGCGGACAGCGATTAGTCAGCCCATTCGCCATTTTTCGTTCATTGTTAAGTATTCACCGTTCGTTTTTGCCGCTTGCTGAAAAGGTGACTAACCTAATTTCTAATCCCCCGCAGCCGGCAACACATCAAACTGTTCTTCTTCTGTAGACCCTTCCATTGCCGTAGTGGAAGCCAGCCCGCCCATAATTGTTTGTTGAACTTGGTCGAAATAGCCTGCGCCAACAAAGCTTTGGTGTTTGACTGCTTTGAACCCTTCTTCTTGAAGTGCAAATTCGCGCGTTTGCATTTCTGAGTAAGCGCCCATGCCGCGTTTTGCGTACCCTTTGGCGAGTTCAAACATGCCTGTGTTGAGCTGATGGAAGCCTGCCAGCGTAACAAATTGGAAAGCGTAGCCCATCTTGCCTAGCTCTTCTTGGAACGTTTCAATGGTGTCGACATCGATGTTGTAGCGCCAGTTGAATGAAGGCGAGCAGTTGTATGCAAGCAGCTTGCCAGGGTGTTGGGCGTGAATCCCTTCAGCCATGATGCGAGCTTGTTCCAAGTCAGGTTTGCCCGTTTCGATCCACACAACATCGGCATATTTTGCAAATTCACAGGCACGCATCACGGCGAGTTCGAGGCCGTTGCGGATTTGGTAGAACCCTTCTGATGTGCGTGGCTCGTCAAGGATAAATTCGCGATCACGCGGATCGACGTCCATCGTTATCAGACCGCCCGATTCAGCGTCAGTACGTGCCACAACGATGCTGGGAACGCCTGCAACATCGGCCGCCAAACGCGCCGCAAGCAGTTTATTCACATGCTCTTGCGTCGGAACCAAGACTTTACCGCCCATGTGTCCACATTTTTTGGCAGACGAAAGCTGATCTTCAAAGTGAACTGCCGCAACGCCAGCCTCGATCATCGATTTCATCAGTTCAAACGCATTGAGATTGCCACCAAAGCCAGCTTCGGCATCGGCAAAAATAGGTGCAAACCAGTGCGTGCTGTCGTCGCCATTCATATGGGCGATTTGGTCGGCACGCTGGAGCGAACGGTTGATGCGTTCAGCTAGCTTGGGTGCGCTGTTGGCGGGGTAGAGTGATTGGTCGGGATAAGTTGACCCAGACAGATTGGCATCGGCCGCAACCTGCCAGCCGCTCAAATAGATCGCCTCTAGACCAGCCTCAACCATCTGAACCGCTTGCCCGCCAGTCATTGCGCCCAATGAGCGGACAAACGGGCGCTCGTGCATCAGTTCCCAAAGGCGATTTGCGCCTAAAGTGGCTAAGGTATATTCGATTTTGACAGAGCCGCGCAGATTGATGACCTGTTCGGCCGAATAGTTGCGTTGAATCCCTTTCCAGCGAGGATTTGTTGCCCAGTCATTTTCTAATGCGCGAATTTGTTCAGCTTTTGTGCTCATTTCTTGTCCTTTTAAGTTTGGCAGCAGGCAGGCGTCAACTTGCGACAAATCGCCGATACGCTGCAAGCCAAGTTGTTTATTAATTTAGGTGGTTAAGTAGGTTGCCCTTAACTTAATTGCTCGTAAGCTGGTAGTGTCAAGAATTCTGTAAACTCATTGTTCAACACGAGTTTGCTTAATAAGGTTTGTGCTTCGGCAAATTTACCAGCCGCAAATCGTGTTTCCCCAACGGCCGATGCCGTGCGGGCAACAGCGACGGGCAACAACTCCTGATAGAGTTCGGGTGTCACCTCGCGCCCATCAGCTAAACGAGCTGACGGACTGTGAACCCACTGCCAAAGTTGCGAACGCGAAATTTCGGCGGTGGCGGCATCTTCCATCAGATTGTAGATTGGTACGCAGCCCACGCCGCGTAGCCATGATTCGATATATTGCAGCCCAACGTCGATGTTGGTCAAAAACCCTTCTTGTGTAATATGCCCTTGTGGGACATGCAAAATATCGGCCGCCGTCACCTGAACATCCTCGCGTTTGACGTGGATTTGGTGCGGGGTGGGCATAAACTCGTCAAAAACCGCTTTGGCGATGGGAACCAACCCTGGGTGTGCAACCCATGTGCCATCATGCCCGTTTTGAGCTTCGCGCACTTTGTCTTGGCGCACTTTTTCGAGAGCGCGGTCGTTCGCTTCTGGATCGTTCTTGATCGGGATTTGTGCCGCCATACCGCCCATCGCGTGAATGCCGCGCCGATGGCAGGTCTTGATGACCAACTGCGAATAAGCGTGCATCATGTGGCTGGTCATTGTGACCTGCGCCCGATTGGGGAAGGTGAACTGTGGATGGTTGCGCAGCTTTTTGATGGCGCTAAAAATGTAGTCCCAACGTCCGCAGTTGAGTCCCGCCGAGTGATCACGCAGTTCGTACAAAATTTCGTCAAGCTCAAACGTGGCGAGGATTGTCTCAATTAGAACGGTTGCGCGAATTGTGCCTTGTGGGATGCTAATTTCGGCCTGAGCCAAGTTAAACGCATCATTCCACAATCGTGCTTCAAGATGACTTTCGAGCTTGGGCAGATAGAAATAAGGGCCGCTGCCGTTGGCAAGGAGTGTTTTGGCATTGTGGAATAGGTAGAGGCCAAAATCGAAGAGGGCGGCGGACATCGGCCGATCATCAACCAAGACATGCTTTTCTTCTAAGTGCCAACCGCGTGGGCGAACAAGCAACGTTGCGATTGTTTCGTTGAGCCGGTACGTTTTGTTTTTGGTTGGATGTTCAAAGGTAATTGTGCGATTGACGGCATCGCGCAAGTTGATTTGTCCTTCGATTGTGCCTGCCCAAGTTGGGGCGTGCGAATCTTCAAAGTCGGCCATGAAGACATTCGCACCAGAGTTAAGCGCGTTGATCACCATTTTGCGATCAACGGGGCCTGTGATTTCGACGCGACGATCTTGCAGATCGGTTGGAATGGGAGCGACGGTCCAGTCGCTGTTGCGAATTTCGGCCGAAGCTGGCAAAAAGTCAGGCAACTCACCCGCATCAATCTGCACCTGCCGCGCCTCACGCGCCGCCAGTAATTCACGCCGCCTAACGCCAAACTGCCGCTCTAGTTTGAGCAACAGCGCCAAAGCGGCTGGCGTCAAAATTTCTGAAAAAGTAGGGGACAATTCCCCAATAATCTTAATCGACATACAAACGATTCTCCACTTGGCAGCGTTAAACAGACGGCAGGAAGCCGAAAATGCCGCTCAAATGTGATTCAAAGCAAATGTGCTTTGGAAATTGCGTTATAATGAGAAGGTATTCGCAAACCGCGAACACTCACTGGTTGATAATATTCGTTATTAGCGAATATTCGCTGAATTATACTGATTCGCTATTTTGTGTCAAGAAGAACAAAGTCAAAAATAAAAACTAAGTGTGCAATGTAGCAAGCGGCTACCTACATTTGCCTTGCCACTTTTATCAGTTTGTCAACATATATTGGCAAACGTGTTAGATTAGGTGTTACGCAAATGTCGGCTAAGCCTGCCAAAGTCAAGGTTTTATCTGCT
>JBMZDF010000548.1:0-4203 GCA_049614105.1 Promineifilaceae bacterium (SeqCode) | reverse complement strand
CGCTGCGCAGCGCAAAACGTAACGACGATGCACCCGCCATTGTGCCAAAAAGTTGGGAACTGATTCAGGTTGGTTCGGATGGTGAGCAAAGCGTGTTGGCAAAACATGTCGTTTCATTCGACATTTCGGCCGAAGGTCAGATCATCTACTCCAACGGCAACGGCGTATTTACGCTGCAAACAAACGGCCGCTCACAGCGAATTGCCAAACATCGGTTTATCGAAAAGGTGTTTGCGATTAAGTAGAGGGCGTGTTTCATCTGAGTAAAGAGCGGTGGCTGAGCCTGTCGAAGCCTAGGTGACACGCCGCTGTGACTTCGGCAAGCTCAGTCTACGTGTTACCGTCACCAGCCCATTTGAAACACACACTCAAGTAGATCACAAAAAGGGTCGATCAATAAACCTCAGAGGTTTGTTGTCGTCTCCTCTGGTCTGCGCATAAAAACCTCTGAGGTTTCCGTTCGCACACGGTAGTGAACGTTTGTTAAAGAGTCTTTGTTGACCCATAAGCGTTGGTATAATGGGTGTCTATGCCACTGATTTCAGGCGAAATTCTCGTTCAGCGCTACCGGATCGTATCGTTGCTTGGACAAGGCAGCGCTGGTGCAACCTATCGCGCATGGGATGTCAAAGCGCGTCGCGATGTCGCAATTAAGGAGATCCTTGATACAAGTGCGGAGACACAGCGTCTGTTTCGTGCCGAAGCACAGGCGCTCGGTCGCTTGAATCACGCGCAACTGCCTGTTGTACTAGATTATTTTTCAGTTGAGAACGTGGGTCAATATTTAGTGACCGTGTTCATCGATGGGGTCGATTGCCAAACGCTAATTGACCAGTATGGCGGTTTGACCTCAAAACAGATTGTTGAATGGTTACAGTCAGTTTGTAAACCGTTAATCTACCTCCACGAACAAAAACAATTTCATCTTGATATTAAACCGGCCAACATTCGGATAACGCCTGCTGGCGAGCTGTATTTGGTCGATTCGGGCTTAGCAGGTATGGGCGTCGCCACAGGGACCTCTGGCTATGCTGCCCCAGAGCAGCAGGCGCAGCGTCGAGTGAGCACGCAGACCGATATTTATGCCTTAGGGGCGACGCTGCACGCGATGGCGACGGGGAGAACGCCGCCTGACGCGCTCAAGGTTGAAACGGGGATGCTTGATCTGAAGCCGGCACGCGAGGTGAACCCCAATCTTGAGCCATTTTTGTCGATTGTGGCAGGGCGGGCGATGTACATGCTGCCCGCTGGACGTTATCAGACGGTGGCTGATTTTCAGCGTGCGCTGGAGCGTCCGATCGGGATGCCCAAGCCAGCCCCCGCCACTGATGCGCTGATGAAACGTTTGACGCCGCGCGGCCCAACCCGTGCGCCGCTTGGCGGGCGTAAATTTCTGAATCCGCCGCGTCGTCGTCAGATGCAACAGCGAACGATATGGGCGTTGACCGCGATTTTGCTGGTGCTGCTTTTGATTGGTGGCGCGGCTGGCGTGTTGACATTTCGCTGGGGGGCGGGGGCAGATGAGGAACTTTCGGCCGAAACTACCCCCACCATCCCGTCGCAAGTGGCGCTCGCCCTCACGGACGTCGCGCCCCCACCATCCCTTGAACCCACTATTCCCCCAACGCCCACGCCCACACCCGAACCGATTCAAGACGAGCAAACGGGCGCGGACATGATTTATGTTGCTGGCGGAACCTATCGAATGGGCAATCAGGATGGGGAAACAGACGAACAGCCTGTGCATCGTGTGCGGCTCGATCCATACTTTATGGACGCTACAGAGGTAACCAATGGCGCTTACAGTTTATGCGTCGAGGCAGGCGCTTGTGCGCCACCTTTAAGCCCCAATGCCACCTATCACTCTGCCTACTATGGCGACCCCGATTACGACGACTACCCCGTGATATTTGTGGATTGGGAACAATCGCAGCAGTTTTGTGAGTGGCGCGGAGGGCGTCTGCCTACAGAGGCAGAATGGGAGTTTGCCGCAGGATTTAAGGCGACGATTGCCCAAAAGCTCAAATTTCCATGGGGGGATGTGATGAATGAGCCAAACGCTAACTTTTGTGATACAAATTGCACCGATGCACGGCGCAATGTCGAATTTGATGATGAACATCGTGATACCGCCCCCGTTGCCAGTTACCCAGAAGGACGCTCCCCTTTAGGTCTATATGATATGGCAGGTAATGTCATGGAGTGGGTGTTTGATTGGTACAGTCCTAAATATTATGAAATATCATCTGATGTGAATCCAATGGGGCCACTAGAAGGTGAGGCCAAGGTTTTGCGTGGTGGGTCATGGTTTTCTGATGCAGAAGATTTAGAGGTTACGTCACGCGGGCTTTTTGTTCCAGCCGTTGCGCGAGCCAATTTAGGATTTCGCTGTGCGATGGCGGTTGAATAACTTACTTGCTGCTCAAATCAAGCAGCAACAAACAATAAAGCGTTCCAGACGCTTTTCCAAGAGTGTAAACGATTTATGGCACGTATAAATGGACGAAGAGCAGATCAACTGCGTCCTATTGAGTTTGAAACTAATTTCACGAAATGGGCAGAAGGCTCTGTTCTGGCTCGTTACGGCGATACACAGGTGTTGTGCAATGTGACGCTTGAGGAGCGTGTGCCGCGTTGGCTGCACCAGAGTCCAAAGACTCACGGCTGGCTTTCGGCCGAATATGCGATGCTGCCACGCAGCACCGACCAGCGCAGCCCACGTGAGCAGCGTTGGCCAAAAGGACGCACACAGGAGATTTCGCGCCTTATCGGCCGAAGCTTGCGCATGGCGCTTGACCTTGAAGCGTTGGGCCAACGTCAGGTGCTCATTGATTGTGACGTGCTGCAAGCGGATGGCGGGACACGCACCGCCGCAATTTCTGGCGCATGGGTGGCCCTCAACATCGCCTTGGATCGTTTAATTCAGCGCGGAAAACTCCCGACACAGGTCGTTAAGTATCAGATTGCCGCAGTTAGTGTCGGACTTGTCAACGGAAAGCCGCTGCTAGATCTAAACTATGAAGAGGACTCTAACGCAGAGGCTGACATGAATGTTGTCATGACACGTGGCGGCCGCTTTATTGAGATCCAAGGAACAGGCGAGAAAAAACCGCTGACTCGCAAACAGCTAAACGAAATGTTAAGTATGGCCCAGCAGGGAATTGAAGAACTGTGTCTACATCAAGAAATCGCAGTTCTTTAAACATCACAAATTTTTCCTTATGAAAGCAGTTGTTATCAACGATTGGTGTCAGCCAGAAGATGTGAAAATTGGCGAACTACCGCAACCAGTGCTTGGCGCGGGACAGGTTCGCATTCGTGTGCGTGCCAGCAGCGTCAACTTTGCCGATATTTTAATGGTGCAGGGGAAATATCAAGAGAAGCCCCCGTTCCCATTTTCCCCCGGTGGCGAGGCCGCAGGGGATGTGTTGGAAGTGGCCGAGGGCGTGACGCACGTCAAAGTGGGCGATCGTGTAGCCGCTTTGTGCGGACACGGCGGTCATGCTGAACAAGTCGTCGCAGACGCCGCATCCGTCTCATTGATTCCAGACGGCATGGATTACGTGACGGCCGCCTCTTTCACAATTACCTACGGCACTTCGCACATTGGCCTCGCGCATCGTGGGCGGCTGATGGCGGGTGAAACGCTTCTTGTGCATGGGGCTGCGGGTGGCGTAGGCTTAACGGCAGTCGAAATCGGCAAGCTCATGGGCGCAACCGTCATTGCAACAGCGGGTAGCGATGAGAAACTGGCGCTGACTCGTCAGTATGGCGCAGATTACACCATTAACTATCGCGAACAAGATTTCCGCAGCATCGTCAAGGAAATCACCAACGGCAAGGGTGCGGACGTCATTTACGATCCTGTTGGTGGTAAGGTGTTTGATGAGTCGCTGCGCTGTATCGCGTGGGAGGGCCGTATTTTAGTGGTTGGGTTTGCCAGCGGGCGGATTCCAAAAGCGCCCGCAAACTATTTGCTGGTTAAAAATTGCAGCGTTGTTGGGCTGTATTGGGGCGCGTATGCGCGTAAAGATCCCAAAGTTTGGCTGGATTCGATGCAGCAGCTTTATCAATGGTATGGTGAAGGTAAGTTGAAACCGCATATTTCGGCGACGTTGCCGTTAGAGCGTGCGGTTGATGCGATGCAGTTGTTAATCGGCCGAAAATCAACGGGCAAAGTTGTGCTCGAAATAGTTTAAGTAG
>JBMZDF010000547.1:0-4203 GCA_049614105.1 Promineifilaceae bacterium (SeqCode) | reverse complement strand
ACGCCACTACGACTTCGACAAGCTCAGTCTACGTTATCGTCACCAACCCATTTGAGACACACCCATTCGTTATTTCGTCTTTGCCTGATACCGTCCGCTTGGAGAGTTTCCTAAAATCAGGTCAACAATGCC
Organism: Promineifilaceae bacterium (SeqCode); assembly: GCA_049614105.1. Lineage (GTDB taxonomy): Bacteria > Chloroflexota > Anaerolineae > Promineifilales > Promineifilaceae > CALECP01. The sequence goes on along the minus strand of JBMZDF010000547.1, from coordinate 4,071 downwards.
CGGAATGCTTGCTTCGGGCAGGTCACGATCGCTGATGTCTTCGTTGGGGAAGGCGGCTTGGTGCATGTCGGTACGCATGTCGCCGGGGTCGATCCAATAGGTGCGGAGGTGTGGATTTTCGGCCGAAAAGATCGCCGTCAACTGCTCCAACGCCGCTTTTGACGATCCATAACCACCCCAACCCGCATATGCCTCAACCGCCGCATCGCTCGTGATATTAATCACAACCGCATTTGAATTGAGTTTGTTAAAAACGAGTTGCAGTATCCCCAGCGGTGCTAAAACGTTAACGGAGTAAACAACCGCAAGTTGTTCCAATGGATAATCAACCAAAACTGGCTGTGGACTAGGACCAAGAGCGCCTGCATTATTGACAACTAAATCTAATCCATTTGTCACAAGTGCCGCTAATTGCTGCCGATGTGCCGCATCAGTCACGTCGCCAGCAAGCGCTTTGACATTGGTGTAGTGGGCTAACTCGGCACGTGCCGTTTCAAGTGCGGCAACGCCGCGTGCGTTGATAATCAGCGCCCATCCGCGAACCGCGAGTGCGCGGGCAAGTGCTAAACCAAGTCCTTTTGAAGCGCCTGTAATAAGAGCTGTTTTTTTCATGTTGTGTTTCCTTGAACGAACGGAGCGGCCTGTTTGATAGTTTGCTTTGCTGACCTATTTTTAGACGTTAGCTCCACAGGACTAATTACAATTTTTTGATGCGTCGAACCGTTTTTTTGACCCTCTACCAGAGAGAGCGCGTAAAATGACGCGCTTGGATAGGGGGACGTTAGGGGGAGTGCAACAGTTTTTGTAACCTGCTAGAGTGCTAATTCGTTATGTCTGGTGAAGTGATGTCTAAATCATATTGATATTATGAAACGCCCACATCTGGCGCGTGATCAGGTTCCTACCTGTCCTTTTGTTCAGGGTTGATCCTTGACTCAAGGTATAGGATGACTTGAATCTGTTGCGCTTGATGAGGCTGAGAAATGAGACTTGTTTAGGGGTATGTTTCAAATGGTGTTGCTACATGGTTTGAAACAATAATGTAGACTGAACTCACGCTGAAGTCCTGTCACAGTCGTCGTGAATGTCTCGCTTTGGTGATACTGTTGATCTTGTGCAACCCTCGCTCCTGAGGGCGTTTTGAGGAATGCAAATTGTGATACGGTGTTTAATAAATATGACAGGAAAGGGATTGACTCACTTATTTGAGTGCAAAAAATGTAAAATGAATTACACTCTGCACGAGGACTTAATTTAATGAAGCGTAATTTCAATTGCTTGCGCTTAGGACGGTTAGGATGGCTGTTATCCATCATCGTAGTCTCTTTGGTGCCTATCTTACTTTTTCCTAATCTTGCAATCGCACAACTCGAACAACCTGAACGAAGCCCAGATGCAGTTATCACGCCCACAATCACACTTGTTGATGAGGTGGTTCATGCGGATATGAAGCGGCTGGGCGTAAATCTGGGCGTCCATAATCAGTATGGTGCGTCACAACTGCTGAAAAATTTCATCGTCAATCCTGGCTTTGAGGCGGGCGAATTTGCTTCGCTTGTGATCCCGCACAACGGCGCAACGGCCGATCAAATACAGGCTGACAACTATTTTGGACCTTGGGACAGAGATTTGATTCTGTACTATGGTCAACCTGCTGGCTTTTGGGACGATGCTGATTACGAGGTGATCTACGGCAGTGCGTTGAGCGAGAGCGGCAAGGTGCTGAGCTTCACGTATGATTCAAATCTTGCAACCTACCATCTTGACGGAATGGGAAGCCCCCCTTCGTCTAATGATGTGATTGCGTTTCGTAAAACCCTGACGCAAACGGCGGCTGGTGCGCCAGTTAAAGATACGCAGATGGCGGATACGAGCGAAGTTCGGCCGAATAGCCCTGGCACACAATCACTCAAACTGCTGCCTGCTGTGCCCGGTGCCAACTGGGACTTTTCCTACCGTTACTTTATGGATTCCTATTGGGCAACGGGTGGGGACACAAGCGCCCGTAAGCTGCTGATTGTAGAAGGGGAGTGGACGCTGTCGTTTTGGGCAAAAACAATCTCCAATACGGAATCGCTCAACGTGCAGTTTTTGCGACGGGCGGCGGGAAATCCGTTTGAATCAGCCTTCATCAACACCGCTATTCCGATCACAAACAGTTGGCAGCTATACACGCACACCTTTACCGTTGCCCCCGGTGGCGATCCAATCGATGGTTACACCGATAGCGATCCGCATCCGCTGCTCGAACTAAACCTATTCCTTGAGTCAAACAGCAATCCGATTTGGATTGATGATATGTCTTTAACTCGCGCCGTCGATGACAACCCAACCGTTTTTACCAATGTTGTGGTTGATATGCTGAAAGCGGCCAAGCCAGGCATCATTCGCAATTGGGGCGAAGGGGTCTTAGGCAACACGCTTGACAACCAGCTTGCCGAGCCGTTTGCGCGTAAAACGTCGGGCTACGCACCAGACAAAAATGTGGCGCAGCTATTCCACTACTCGCTGCATGACTTTTTAGTGCTCGCGCAGGAAATCGGTTCTGAACCGTGGTACGTGACGGCACCGACTTGGACTGACGCTGAGATGGAAAATCTGGCCGCCTATTTAGCCGCACCTGTCTCTAGTGGACATCCTTATGCGTTAAAACGCGCCGCGCTTGGGCAATCAGATCCATGGACGGACGTGTTCCCTAAGATTCATGTTGAGTTTGGCAATGAGATGTGGGGTCAGGGCTATGGGTCTGATCCATTTTGGGGCGCAACGGTGCGCGGTGGGTTCCGTTTGGGGGCCATTGCGAATCAGCGTTTTGAGGCGTTTAAGGCGAGTGCTTATTGGGATTCGGCCGAATTCAACTTCATCATCGGAGGCCAACACGGCTACCCACCTCAAAATAGCCAAATTCAGGCAAACAGCACGGCACACCATTCAGTGGCGCTCGCCCCTTACTTTGGCGAACTCGACTCATGGAACAGTGACGAGGAAATGTATTTGCCGCTTTACGCACGGGCGAATGAGGATGTGACGGCGGGCAAAGTGTACAGTACCTTTAACATTTTGAAGGACAACAGTCGCGATACAGAGCTGTCCATTTACGAAATCAACTTTCATACAACCGTTGGAACCGCCCCCAACGCAACCCGCAATGATTTTGTGACGGGGCTAAACGGTGGACTTGCGCTGCCTTTGTACATGCTGACCTATGCCCGCGATTTGGGCGTGCGTAACCAAGCCGCTTTCCAACTGGCACAGTTCTCTAAAAGCGTTTGGATCAATGACACGCGCAGCGCCGAACCCGCTTGGTATCAAGAGCGGCTTGCAAAACAATCGCCTAATCCAAGCGACACACCCGCACGTGGGGTGAATGGGTACAATGAATTTGTGCGCGTTTGGGGATTGATGCACGATTTGGAGACGGCACAGCGCAAGCGTCCAACGATGTTGGGCCTAGAAATAACCAACGCCGCAATCCAAGGCGACATGATTCGCAGCGTTGTAACCGATTCGCCCGTTTACACACAACCCCCGCTGAACGGCGTCGCTACGACGATGACGATGCCCTATATCGATGCGTTTACCTTTAAGGATGGGTTCAGTTATTCAATGCTGGCGTTCAACCTGCATCTTAGCGATTCACAAACGGTGACGCTGGATTTGACGCATATTCCAATGCCCAATGGAACAATGCATATCTTGACGGCTGACTCGGTGCATGATGACAACGAAGACAGCACGATGATTAGCATGACGACGCAAGCGTTGATTATGTCGGAGGATATGCAGGTGACGTTGCCTGCAAACTCGATGGTTCTGCTGAGTTGGGACTATGGTACGCCAGTGTCGGTGGTTCAGGTAAGCTCATCGTATACTACGAAAACCTATTCGCTCACATTGCTGCTGCTGTTGACGGTGTGCGTGACCATGACGGCCGCGCTTGGTTGGCAAAGACAGCGGGAACGAAACTTCTAGCATAAAGGCGTTCGGTATTCGCATTTTCAGGGAATACCGAACGATTGAGTAAAGAGCGGTGGCTGAGCCAGTCGAAGCCTGAGCCAGTCGAAGCCTGAG
>JBMZDF010000546.1:0-4214 GCA_049614105.1 Promineifilaceae bacterium (SeqCode) | reverse complement strand
ATGGGGGGGAAGATGATGCCTCAACGCTGGAAATCGCGACTGAACGCAAGTCGCTTGAACAATTGCGCCAAAGCGACATGCTGCCGTTTTTCATGAATACCCGCGTGGATGATCCGCGAACGATTGTGCTGGACGGGTTGCTGACGGCGCATGTGCGTTATCAGGGCTTTGATGGCAATATCGGCGAGACATCGCCACCTGTGAGCATTTCGGCCAACGCCCAAACAGAATTGCTAGGTCAAGCAGAGATTGCGCCGTGGCGTGAACAGGGTGGGCTGGTCGTGTCTGCGCCTTTGGGGGCGTCTGCGCTCAAAAATTTTTATGATGATTCGGGAGAAGTATTCTCACACCGTGCCGTGGCGCAAGATGCGTTTGCGGCGGGTAATGATTTGTTGCTCCTGTCTGACTTTGCGCTTGATTTGGCCGATTCCAACCAACAAAGCAAGAATATCCGCGATACCATCGACTTTTTTCAGAATCGTTATGCAAGCGAGCCAGCTTTTCAGCAGCAGGTTGACAGCTCGGTGATGCGGATCTTGGAGTTGAAGGCGTCCCAATTTGGACTGCCGTTTAATATTGCGGGGGTTATTAATCGGCCGAATTCCGTCGAAAGCATCGGTACAAGCAACGAAACGCTGATCAATTTGCCCAACGATGCGATCACCCTGATTTCCCCCAGCATCAATGAACTGCCTGTGCGTTTGCCAACGACGCCGACGTTAAATGACAACATTGTGATTTTCACCGACGTGCGTGAAAGACAACAATGTAGGTCCTGCGACCCGATTGCGCTGCTTGGTAAAGACGTGCTGGCTAAACGATTGGTTGCCCTTTATGGGCCTGAGGCCAGCAATCAGGTAGAGCCGCGACGCATCTCAAGTTTTAGCTATGATGATTTAGATGATTATTTGGCGGCAGGGGGGCTGCCGATTGGGATCCCGACGCCTGAACCAACCGCGACGGCCAACCCGAACCCAACGCCAACGCCCGAGGGGTTTGTGCCAACCGTTGTGCCAACCGTGTCACCACAGCCGGGCTATTTTGTACAGGAGGCGCTTAATTCGGCCGATTGGATTATCTTCGCAGGTTTTTCCCCCAACGGAACAAACACGTTATCGAACTATTTGGCGCAACGCTCGACAAATGATGAAGGACAGGTAATCGGGTTGGCCCTCGACGCTCCTACCTATTTGGATGCAAGCGAGATTCTAAAGCTAAGCGCCTATTTTGGCGTCTACAGTAGCGCCCCCAGTTTTATCGATACGGCGCTCCAGATTTTGTTCAAAGATGTTGTACCAATGGGTGCTGCCCCCGTCAGCATTATGGGGGTTGGCTACGATTTGCCTTCTGTGTTGCAACCTGCATCAGATCAGCGTATTGGGCTGTCTGTGTTGCAAAATGCTGAGCAACAAGCGCCTTCGAGCGAGCGGCCGATTGATCTAACGGGCGGCGAAAGCTTAAATATCCAAACGGACGTTATCGTTGACCACAATGGAAACGCCGTGCCGGACGGTACGAACGTTCGCTTTGTTGCCGAGGATTTTTCTGAGAGTCGGCTGGATGTGTTGGCAGAAAGGAAAACGGTTAAGGGGGTTGCTACCTATGTGTTTACGCTGCCAGAAGGCTTTAACGGCCGAATTCGCATTGTCGCTCAAGCGGGGAACGCAACTATCTCTGATGAGGTCAACATTAACGGCAATGAACTAACGGTTGCCACCCCGACCCCGCTGCCAACTGCGATCCCGACGTCTACAGCAACCCCAACGCCAACTACAACGCCAACCGCAACGCCAACCGCAACCCCCACACTGATCCCGACGCCAACGGCGACCCCCACCCCCGTTATTTTTCAGGTTGAGCAACAAGAGGGCGAGTCATTACTAAGCATGTTTGTCGGTTTAATCATTGTCACGGTTGGTGCGATCCTGATTGGGAGACAATTGTTGAAATCGATCGCGCAGCGTATCCGGCTTGTGCTGGTTGTGTTGACCTGTAGTTTGCTGGCGTACAACTATGTTGCGTTTAATCTGCCAGGCAGCGAACAGCTACAGAGCGTTGGCACAATTTGGTTGGGTATTGTCGCGACGTTGGTCGGAGCGTTATTTGGGTTGGCTATCTTTTTCTTGACGGAGAACCGCGACGCTTAAGTTGGTAGGGTGGTGTGTGTGGGTTCTGGGGAGGTTGGGATTGGTAATTCGGCCGAAGTGGAAAGCATAGGAAGCTGCACCGTAAAACGACTGCCCGACCCCACCTTACTCTCTAACTCAATACCCCCACCGTGCGCCTCAACAAACCGCTTGACAATAGACAAACCTAGCCCAGTTCCAAGCGCCTTTTTTTCATGCTCTGCAACACGATAGTAAGGGTTAAAGACATTTTTCTGCGCCGACGGTGGAATACCATACCCTGTGTCCTCTACATCTAACAACACCTCAGAGCCTCTGACGCTGAGGGAAACAAAGACAGAGCCCTCATTTGGCGTGTACTTGATAGCGTTTGAGACAAGGTTCATGATCACCTGTTGGATCATTTGACGGTCAGCATCAACAAATACGGGGGTGTTTCCTGAATAATAATGCAGACGAATTGCTTTCTCTGCGGCGAGGGTTTCCATCGACTGCACAACTTTGTCAACAACCTCACCCATCCCAAAAAAGCTGCGTTCCATTGTCAGTGCATCACCATCTTGCACTTTTTCTAAACGTAGAATATTGTCGACCATGCCTGTTAGCGATTGTTCGCTGTGCAGGATAATGTGCAACATGCGTCGCTGCTTTTGCTGCGGCAAGATAATCGATGGGTCGGTTAGTATTTGAACAGAGGCGTGAATCGCGGATAAGGAGGTTCGCATATCGTGCGAAAGTACCGCCAACATCTGATCTTTTTCACGCGCCAAATCCTGCATCCGATTATTGGCAACCTCAAGTTGTTCTGTGCGCTCAGAGATAATGTCCATCTGTTTCTCTGTTTCGCGTGAATAGATATGAAAGGAGTAGGCTGATAACAAAATGGGGAAAAGAAAGAGCAGAACACCTTGCCAGCCAACCGCCTCAACGGCCGCATACAGGAGAGAGCCACCGAAGGTCCCGATGCCGACACTAATCGGAAGGGACCACATGTGCGCCTTAAGAAAGTTAAAAGGGTGCGTCCTATGCTGAATGTACAAAATTCCAGCCAGAATGCTTAGGTTCGTTTGCTCATTCAGCAGCGCGGCCAGCCCCCAAATGGGCAGTGCAACTAAATATAGCTGTGGGTTTAAGATGTCTAAACATAGTTTTAGCACCCCGCCCGCAATAAATGTGGCGATGACCTCCATCCCATTATTAAACAGAAACTGTTCGATCGAGCCGCGCCATTTTTCCTGTTTAGAATATGTACGATAGAGCCAAACGCTGCTGCTTGCCACAAGTGCTACCAGTATGCCTGTTTGAACCCCGTACAAAGCGACCGCCGCCAAATTGACCGCCTGACTTACCCCCAAGACACTATTTGATTTGGCTATATTTCGGCTCGTGATTTGCGTGATGGCATTCAACAGCATTAGCTGAAGAATTGACGGGAGCGCAGCCATTTGGTCAAACGTGACAGTTGACCAAAGTATGAGGCAGAATCCTAAAAAGGCGACGCTGGCTACATAAATGCGTCGAAATAGCTGATGGTTGGTCATTACAACTGATCCAGTACGATTACTACTGTTATATGAGATGGCAATCAGTCAAACATGTGTTTGTTCCAGACTGCGCCTAGTATAAAGCAAGCCTATTGTAACTCACTTCGCCTCGCAAAGTATCACATAAATTAGGCACTTTATTCTAGCAATCTCAACGTTCTCACCTTGATTTTTGCGGCCAATGATCAAAGTGTAAAGTAAATACCAGTACACGGACACATTGATTTAACCACCAAACATAAGCATCACTATTATGGCCGACGCTTACGCCAGCCCTTAAGTAGTACTAATATCCTAGTAGTGTGATCTGGTTGATAGCTGTCGTTTTTGAGATGGGGGTTGTATGAAGTAAAACGTTAGGGCTTACGCAAAGGGGGAAGATAACGCGGATGGGCTGATTGAAAACCTCAGAGGTTTTTATGCACGAGTCAAAATAGATGAGGGCAAGCCTCAGAGGTTTTTATGCATGGGTCAAAGTAGATGGGGACAAACCTCAGAGGTTTTTATGCACGGGCCAAAGTAGATGAGGACAAACCTCAGAGGT
>JBMZDF010000545.1:0-4214 GCA_049614105.1 Promineifilaceae bacterium (SeqCode) | reverse complement strand
GCTCCAAAGTCACTCGCGAATTCAATTTAGACAACAGCGCCCAACAACTTATTTCTTTATTTGATCAACAGATTCGCAGCTAGTAGGCAAAGAAAGGTGTCTCAGTCTGCCGGTAGATTGATTTGTCAAATGTGATAAATCAACATACAAATCTACAGATTGGTTCCCCCTTCTCTGTTAAATGTCTCTGACAAAATTAGGAGTTGTTATCGTTATTTTCACGCTGACAAGTACCTAAGTACCAACGCCATCATCCCCCTGATACTCGTATACTTGCTAGCAAGCAACGCACATCTGTCCCGCCCTTTTTGGACAGGTATGCTAGCGACTAAATCGCAGTATCCTAACTAAATATGTTTTGGGTGTCGTCATTTTATCTAGCTTCTGTATGTTGCATAGACAAATTGAGACGCGCAAGCAGATTATTGAGAAGCTATATTATGTCTCGTAAATTACTGATATCTCTTCTGCTATTGGCTATCGCCTCTGCAACACTCGGCATCTTCTGGCATGCTGAGAATGCTCTAGCCCAAACAACGCCTAAATCGCCATCTGATGCCCCACTACAAACTGGGTTTACTTATCAGGGTTATCTGGTCCAAAGCGGTGTGCCCGTCACGGATGACTGTGATTTTCAGTTTGGTCTTTGGGATGCATCCTCATCTGGCACAAGATTAGGCGCACTGCAAGAAGAAGCCTCTATGGAAGTTGCTAACGGTCGCTTTTCAGTTGTGTTAAATACAGGCGATGAAATTATTGGAGATCCATTTACTGGCCGAGATCGATACTTGGAAGTCGGCGTTCGTTGTCCCGTTGGCAATGGCGCATACACCATCCTTACACCGCGCCAATATCTGACGGCCGCACCTTATGCACACAGTCTGCGCCCTGGAGCAATCATCAGCGGAACAGTTGATGAAAATATGGCAGCAATTAATCTGGGAAGCAACCGCGACGGCCTACGTGTCTTTGCCGCAGCAGGCGATGGGATCTATGTCGACGCCGCAGGTGGTCACGGACTAAGTGTTAGTTCGCCCGATGACGATGCGCTGTTTATCCGCGCAGCAACAAACGGGATTCGCATGAATCAGCTCACAGATGATGCAATTTTTGTAGAAGGTGCTCAGGAAAATGGGTTCCACATTGAGTTAGCAGGCAGCAATGGGCTACAGGTTGATTCATTTGGCAATCATGGTATCCAAGTTCAAGGCAAGCTCACAACAAGTATGGGCTACGGCGGCTTTATTCAAAATGGCCTGTTTCTACAGGGTGGCTGTACAGGATGCGATATGCGTGCGATGGCGGTTAATCGCAGCAGCGACGTTTTGAATGCAGGTGATTTAGTTGCGATTGCAGGGATGGAATCGGCAAACCTTGAAGGGGTTGACCAGCTAATGCAGGTACGTCTGGCAAGCAATGGGGACACGGTTGTTGGGGTGGTTGTTGGTTCGGCCGAAATCATGCCTCACAACGAAAGCGAACAAACGCTTGGCACACGCAACGGCGGCAGCGCTGGCAAAGGGGAATATGTCAGCATCATGATTTACGGTGTGACGCAGGTGCAGGTTGAAGCCAGCACACGCAGCACAATCCAAGCAGGGGACCGACTCACACTAGCAGCCACAAACCAAGTGCGCGGTCTGCAAACGGTTGAGATTAACGGTGTCAAGCTGGCTGAAGATGCGCCAACGTTGGGCATTGCGCTTGATTCGGCCGATAGTGACGGCAACATCTGGGTACTCGTCAATCCACGCTAATTAGGAGACACCATGCGTTTACGATTTTTATGGCCCAGCATCATCATCTGCCTTTTGCTGACAACCACCATCTTGTGGGCGAACAACGATGACTTGGTGCTTAGTGGCATGGTCGAACATACATCGGCGGCTACTTTATCAGGCGGCGATTTCACAGTGGAAAGCTGGATCGGGCTTACAGATGGACAAATTTTATCAGGCGGCGGGTTTGAGCTTTCACCGGGACACGTCGCAGGCGCATCCCAGCCCGTATCGGCCGTCAGATTGCAAACATTGACGACAACCACCACCTTTGCGCCTCTTCTAATGTACACGATGTTTCTAATGCTGTTAACAGGTGTCGTCACACTTGGGATACTGCATCGCAGCGCGTCCAATCGTTAAAGCCATCTCCGAAAAGCAATCGTTGTCCGAAGCTCTCTGCAATGACCTATATGTCAGCAATGAGAACAGGATGACTTAATGCTTGAGATGGCCTGACCTTGCGGTACTCCCAAACAGTCACGAGCCGGACCCAGTGGTGGGTCCGGCTTTTCTTTTATCAGGGTATGTTCAGTATTCGGGGCAAACTCAAAGAAACACCACTCAATTTGGGCTTTTTTTCGTCCTGTCCTATCATTCCAACTATGAACATCGATGTTAAACAGTTCCCACTTGGCCCTTTGCAAACCAACTGCTATTTTCTAGGCTGCACCACAACAAAACAGGCTGCGATCATTGATCCAGCGTGGAACGGTAGCGAGCTTGCAAAATATGTACTTGATGCAGGCTACACGCTCACTCACATTTTGCTGACCCACACACACTTTGACCATATTGGCGGGCTGGCCGATCTCAAGACGGCGATCGACGCCCCCATCTATGTCCATCCTGAGGCGGTTCAGATGATGAAGTTTGGTGCAACCTCTGCCCAGCGTTTCGGCATCACTATGCCAGATGCCCCGCCTGCGGACGAAATGCTTGCGGCAGGTGATGTCATTCAGGTAGGTGATTTAACGTTGGATGTTCTGTTTACTCCCGGCCATGCGCCAGGCCACGTCTCATTCTATTTGAAATCGCATCACATTTTATTTGATGGGGATGTGCTGTTTCAGCGCAGCATCGGCCGAACAGACTTGCCGGGCGGCAACTTCACAGAACTCATGGACTCGATCCAAACGGTGTTGATGCCCCTCCCTGACGAAACACAAGTCCTGTCAGGCCACGGACCGATTACAACGATTGGCGATGAACGCCAACATAATCCTTTTCTGCAATAACGGTCAGGGCGCAATCGAAAAGAGCGATTCGCTGAAGGGGCCGCCAAATGCATAGATGAAGTCACCATCTTTTCTTTCGCCATCGACAACGACATAACTAACGCGCCAGCGGTAGGTGGATTCGGCCGAAATTAGCCCCTCAGGCATCTGAAGTGAGGTCTGTTGTACAAACGCCCGAAACGGCCGAATCGTCACGTCCGTTAAATTTGTCACCTCAACCATATACCATTCATTCGCGACCAAATCGCGATCGGCAATCCACTGTAGCATGACAGCCTCAGTTGCAAGCTGTCCGTTGGCAGGTGGAGACAACAACTGCGGATTAGGTGCAATACGCGGCTCCGTTGCAAACGTCCCGCCCGATTCAACATCAATACTTGTTATCGCAATCGTGATTGTCGGAACACAAACCTGATCGCCCGGCTGCAAAATCGACTCAGGCGACAATCGGTTCACTAACAGCAACGCATCAAGTGGCACGTTAAAGCGTCCCGCGATTCCGCTGTAAGTGTCTGCGCTTTGAATCTCATGCATAACACAATCGGCAGGGTCGGCAATGAGTGTCTCACCATTAAACACAATCTCAATTGCAGTCAAGGGAGGCGTTGCGGTCGGCTTAGGTACAGCGATTATCTGCCCAGACGCAATCCTGTCGGGTGACAGACCTTCATTGACAGCGATAATACTGTCTATCGACACTCGGTAGCGCAAAGCAATGTTAAATAGTGCTTCCCCATCTGAAATCGTATGCTCATGGGGAGGTTCCAACGTGGGTGTGGGCAACGGCGTGGGGGTTTCTGTTGGCGGTAATGTCGGTATTGGCGTCGTGGTGGACGTTGGCTGCGGGATTTGCGTTGCCGATACTGTCACAACAGGGGTTGGTATCTCTGTAGGGGTCGCCGTGGGCGGCGGTGTAATAGCAGCAACCAACGCTTGCTCCTGACGCAAGCTTATGCCCAACCAAAGCGCAATAAACGCCATCAGCAGTGCCATCGCGGGAAACAGTTTATCTAAAATAGTAGGTTCAGGTGGTTTTGGCGGCTGAGATGCCGAAAAGTCGATTGAAAGCGGTTCTCTTGCTGATTCGGGTTGTGGGGTGTTTGCGCTAAGCAAGGAGCCACAACCTGTACAACGCATTTGAGCCGCCTGATTTATCGTATCACAGCGGCTACATTGGACAGTATTCTCTGGTTGCGCG
>JBMZDF010000544.1:0-4220 GCA_049614105.1 Promineifilaceae bacterium (SeqCode) | reverse complement strand
CGGAAAGGGATGTCATGTAGCCAGCAAATTGTGGCATGTCGTTCGGATCAACACCCACCATCTCGCTAATAACTGTCACGGGAATTGGCAAGGCGTAGGCCTCCATCAAATCAACCGTCCCTTGCTTTTCGGCTTTATCGAGAAGTTCGTGCGTCAGCGTCTCAATCCGCTGATCGAGGTAAGCTAATTTGCGAGGCGTAAACGCTTTATGAACCAGCCCACGGAGCCGCCGATGAGATGGGTCATCGTCGTTAATCATGCTGTCAGCTAGCAAACTCACCGACTTGGGCAGTGGGAATGGAAAACGCCCGCCTTTGCCCGTAGCCGTAGCGCGATTGCGAACGATGCGCGGATCTTTTAGGATGCTCACACAGTCATCGTAGCGCGATAAAAAATAAATGCGTAGCACCGATAAACGTCCTTTGTGCAGGGGCTCATTCTCACGCAGCCATTTATAGTATGCATTTTTATTTTTATGAAAATCGTCGCTCATGATGTTGACGCCACGTTTAACATCGGCATCAGTAATTGTTTTGGTGTACATGATTGTTCCTCTAATTGCTCTCAAACCATTGGTTGATCAGCGCAGAATCAAACAGTGGCAATGAGCCTTTGGGTGCGCCAAGAATACGCTCCATAGCATGCTCGTAGGCGGCTTTTTTGTCTTTGACCGCTTGCGCAGGGTTGGCGTATTGCTCGGTGTGGCGGAGGATGTATCCAAACGATTCGGAAAAGGCTTGCGATGTTTGCATGAAGATTTCGGCCGAAACCTCAACCATCTCGACATCAAACACCCCTTCCTCAATCCCCTGTTCAATTATCCTGCTGACGATAGGGTTTGCCGTCTCCACCCCACGCCGCCTCATCTTATGCATCAATAGAATGTTTTCATCACGATACAAAGCGTTGAAGATCCACATTATTTGCGTACGTTCGGCCGTTTTCCAACGGCCAACCACACGATAAAGCTGCAACAGCTTAGGTATCGCCGCCATCTCAGGATCTGATGTTGCAGCAATCATTAATTGCGCACTTTCCTGCAACAGCTTCTCAACCATTTCTTCTAGCAGCTCATCCTTCGATTTGAAGTAATGGTAAAACGTGCCTTTGGCAATGCCGATGCTGTCGATAATGTCGCGGATCGACGTTTTCGTGTACCCTTTCATATAGAAGAGGCGTTGCGACGTTGTTAGAATTTCATCGCGCCGTTCATCTGGATCTTTTACCGTTCTACTCATTACGCTCCTTACTGACCGACGGTCGGTCGATAGGTAAAATCATAAATCGAACTCAACTGAACGTCAAGCCTAAAATTGTCCTGCAAAACCTGACAGTTGGCTCCGTTTATTTGATTGTGTTTTCGGCCGAAATCAGCCGATCATGCCTTCCTCTTCGGCCGAACGCGCATAACTCTCTCCCACATACTGATCAATCTCTGCCACAACTGTTTGGCACTGACCATTCTTCTCCGCAATCTCGCGCCCAAACGATACCTTGTTCGGCAAATCCCAACTCTCAGGCTGCCATAATCCACTGCGCATTAACGCCTTTGCGCAATGAAAATAGCTCTCTTCAATTGTAATCTTCAATGCGAGCAGCGCAGGCTTATTACGGCGATCGGTCATCTGTTGATTGAGCGCATCATCCAGCACAATCTCACAACGACCGCTGATTCGCAGCGTCTCGCTCGTGTTCGGCACAAGAAAGATCAACCCAACCTCGCCCGTCGCTAAAATATTTTGCAGCGACACAATCAACCGATTGCCCTTGCGTTCAGGAATATAAATAGTGTGCGGATCGGCAACATAAACAAACCCTGCCGCATCCCCTTTTGGCGAAATCGTCACGTTACCCGCCGTGTCACGTGTGGAAAGCATCAGGAAGGGTGATCGGCCGATAAACTCCTCAGCTTGCGAACTCAAATGGGGAAACATTTTGCCAGCAGCAGCAGCGCTTGGCTCACCACCCAATAGCTCTCTCAACTCATCAACACTCTTTATCGTTTTCATCATATACCTCACCTCCAACTATAACCATTTGTCCCCACGCTATCCATGAGAAAAGGTCTCAGGTATCATATGACGATTGTAAAAATCAAGATGGATTGAGTAATTATGAGACCTGTTAGCATTGTTGGAACTGGGCAAATTCCTGTCCAAAAACAAAATCGATTATCCTTACGCGAGATGGGCGCAGATGCGGTTAAGCTCGCCATGAAAGATGCAGGGATTGACCGTGCAGATGCCTTGTTCGCGGGCAACATGTTGAGTGATGAACTTCAAGGTCAAAAGCATCTTGCCGCGCTGATTGCGGATGAAGCTGGATTGGCGGGCGTCGAAGCATTGCAGGTACGTGCCGCAACCGCAACGGGCGCAGCGGCCCTCCGCATGGCTTATTTTGCCGTCGCCAGCGGTGAGGCAGATCTAGCGATTGCGATGGGCGTAGAAAAGATGAGCGGTGGACAGGCAACACCCGCTCTCGCAAAATCGCTTGATGCAGAAACAGAAGTTCCTGTTGGCTCCACCATGATCAGCCAAAATGCTTTTTTGATGCAACTGTATCGCGCCAAGTATCGTATGCCTGAACATGGGCTGGCCAATTTTGCTGTCAATGCCCATTGGAATGCGCTGACCAACCCCAATGCGCTCTTTCATAAACCCACAACTAAACAGCGGGTTATGGCATCGCGGATTGTGCATCCGCCCATTCGTTTGATGGATTGCTCGCCTATCTGTGATGGTGCGGCGGCGCTTGTTTTAGCGCCTCGGGACGAAGCACGCGCCTATACGGATCAGCCTGTTCATATTTTGGCGTCGAGCGTGGCAACCGATCGCTTTCGAGTTCACGATCGGCCGAATCCGCTCAACCTTGATGCCGCTCGTAAATCAGCGATCAAAGCGTTTCGTCGCTCCAATGTAAATCGCAACGATATATCGCTGTATGAGGTACACGATGCATTTAGCATTATGGCTTGTTTACAGCTTGAAGCGGTTGGTTTTGCAGAGCGTGGCGAAGGGTGGCGCATGGCGGAAGAAGAACGCATCTTCTTAAGTGGCGATCTCCCCATCGCAACATTTGGCGGACTCAAGGCGCGTGGACACCCCATTGGCGCAACCGCGATTTATCAAACCTGCGAGATCATACTCCAGTTAACGGAGCGAGCTGGTGAGAACCAAGTTGCCAGCCCCAAAATTGGCATGTTGCAATCAGTTGGTGGCGCAGCCACGACATTGTTGACACATCTATTTGGCACGTAATCCCCCACGTTTTCTCCTTTTCTTATCGTATAGTCCACAGTAGTTCTAACGCTGAAATTTGCCCCGTATAGCAGTTTCAGCGTTTCACTGTGGTCTTGGTAGCATTTCGGCCGAATTCACCTCACAGCCTAACTCTCATATTTTGAGTTCACATGACTTCACGTTAGTTCACAGTGAGTTCACTATGAACTAATATGAGTTCACAGCTAAACCCATAGTAATCTCAACATTTCACTGTGGTCTTGGTAGCATTTCGGCCGAATTCACCTCACAGCCTAACTCTCATATTTTGAGTTCACATGACTTCACGTTAGTTCACAATGAGTTCACTATGAACTAATATGAGTTCACAGCTAAACCTATAGCAATCTCAGCATTTCACGATGACCTTGATACCTTCAAGGCCGAATGCACCCCACAGCCTAACCCTCATATTTTGAGTTCACGTGACCTCACATAAGTTCATAATGAGTTCACGATGAACCAACGTGAGTTCATAGCTAATCTGATAACTGTTTCAATATGGCTCGCTGGGATCTTAAGAGGTTGACAACATCCTTGCTTAACCTACTCCAAAGAGGGAGAGTGTCCTTGAATTCCCAAAGAGCCTTCAACATTTCACTGTGATCTTGGCAGCTTTTCGGCCGAATTCACCTCACAGCCTAACTCACATAATATGACTTCACATGACTTCACGTTAGTTCATAATGAGTTCACTATGAACTAACGTGAGTTCATAGCCGATCTGATAATAATTTCTATTGAGTGGGGTTAAGAGGGGGATGTTCCCCAATTTCCAAGAGCCTTCAATATTTCTCTATGGCATCGGTGGCATTTCGGCCGAATTCACCTCGCAGCTTAACCCTCATATTTTGAGGTCACAGCTAATCTGATAACAATTTCTATTGGGAGAGATTAAGAGAGGATGCTCCCCAATTTCCAAAGAGCCTTCAATATTTCTCT
>JBMZDF010000543.1:0-4243 GCA_049614105.1 Promineifilaceae bacterium (SeqCode) | reverse complement strand
ACCAGCGGCGCACCCCATTCGTGGTTCATTGGTTTTGTCGAAGGCAACCAAACAGTATACGCAATCGCGGTTATTTTAGAGAACGCTGGCGAAGGCTCACGCGCAGCAGCCGCAGCATTTCAGCAAATTGGGCAAGCCACTTTGTCCATTATTGATGATGATCCAAATACCATAAACACAAATGATTAAGTTGTGTACATTTATTGTCCTGCCAATTAACACCTAGACTTGAACAAGAAGGAATATAATGTCTGATTACAATCACCTAAACCAAAAATTTGATACCCTCGAACAGGTTGCTAAAGATATAAGCAAATTCAAGCAACTGGATGCACCTCAGCTAGAAGAAAATGTGGATACATGGCGTAATTTGTTGCGTAATAAAACGTTCCCAGTCACATTTTTTGGGCCATTCTCCGCTGGTAAATCAACAATTATTAATGCGGTACTAGGCCTCAATTTGTTGCCAACAAGTGTTACACCTACAACCGCCTTTCCTACTATTATTCGTGCTGGGTCAAAAGACAATGTCAAACTAACATTTGTTACAAAAGATGCCTGGATGCAAATTGCAAATGCATTGATTGTTGAAATATTGGATGCATTACAAATCCCCGAAACGGAACGTACTGGGTTATACGCATTCTCTGAAGCACAGAACAGCCAGAATCGTCTTATCTTAATGCTTAACCATGCAATTGATAAAAATCGTAATGCAACAGAAGTTAATCGAGCACGGTCTCGGTTAGGCTTTCTAACCGAGCTACTTAGATTTAACGATTTTGGCAAAAGCGAATCAATTTCACTGACTAAATTCAAAACCTATGTTGAGGATAACA
Source organism: Promineifilaceae bacterium (SeqCode) (assembly GCA_049614105.1). GTDB lineage: Bacteria > Chloroflexota > Anaerolineae > Promineifilales > Promineifilaceae > CALECP01. The sequence goes on along the minus strand of JBMZDF010000543.1, from coordinate 3,404 downwards.
AAGAAGCCTTAACTGTTGCGCAGGCTGATGTGTCCCTTGCAAATTATCCACTTGCAAATGATATTATTTTAGTTGATTTGCCAGGTTTGGGATCTTTTAACAAAAAGCACCAAGAGATTACTGAGACCTACATTCGTGAAAAGGCCAAAGCAATTGTAGTCTGCCTGAATGAAGCGGTTGAAGGAAGAGAGTTAGACTATCTTCGTAATATCAACAAGGAAAACACAACATTACTAGATCGGGCATTTTGGCTGGTGAGCAAATGGGACACGTTTAATGACCAACAACAGCGTGAAATAGAAGCTCATTTGGCGAATCGTAATGACGATTTTCAATTCCGCATGGGGAAATTGTTTAAAGTCTCAGCCCTGACCCATCTACTTTTAGAATATGTGCGTCGTTCTGAGTATATGGAGGAAATATCTCTGCATGGGTATGATAAATGTCTCATACAAATTGGTGTTTCACCAGCAGACCCACGACAAGCCGACCTTGCGATTAAGAATGTGCCGTATGTTTCTGAGTTCGCTGATTTTAAAAACAACCTGCTTCATTATCTGAATGCGGAAGCAAGACAGGCTTTTGAAAAAGACGCACATGCAGAAATCACAAGATTGCGTGATATGCTGCTTGAGCAAATCCCTTCAAATGGGGATATAAGTTTTGGCGATGACTTAACAGAGGATGATTGGCTGCAAATTGATACTGACAAAATGATAAGACAGCTAGAAGATGATTTTCCTAAAACGATAAATGATATTGTCCAAAAATATCGTGTACATCTTAAGAATACATCATTTTGGGGGCAGAAGCAGCAGCAGCATCTCAAGTCACTGATCGAAAAAGATTTTTCACTAAAACAACCAGGGTTAGAAACCCCTGATGCCGAATATCTCACAGTATTTGGTGATGCCGAAAAATTACGATTAGTAAACATTCTGGGTGAACATTTATTGCACAAACTACCGTATCAAATAGAAGATATTTTGTTTGATATATTGCAATCGAATTTGAGACAAAATCTACACGCATATCTACAAGTGGAACTGGCCAGATTTAACGAAGCGTACCCACTGCCCTCTGAGTTGTTAAATGATTTTCAACACCACCTCGATTTCACCAATCTGCGCTGGTTTGTACGAGGGATATTAGTTGATATGTGTTACGACTTAGTAACAAAAAATGTAGACGCTATTTTAAGTAACAAGCAGACAGATCCAAGTTCTGTTGTAGACTCGCTCTTAGGGCAACTACAAATTGGTGAAGATGTTAATCGATTGAGTGCACAAGGATTAGCAAATTATAGTCAGTACTTAACAAGGCATTTAACACAGCCGTTTACTAACGGGTTAGATGATAATCTCGTATACAGCTCCAAAAAGCAATTCGGCGGCAGCTTCAAAATGAGGGGGGGATTGCGGAACGTGTTTCGGCCGAAAAAGACAAACGCCAAGGGTTTACCGACGCTAGAACATTGCTACAGGGTCTTTAGATTCTAGACTTTTGACAAGACGAGCTGGGATCAAAAGGATTGAGCTAGAACTAGTTCTGTTGAAGTTAGCGGGAAACAAAGAAGTGAGACGTAGTGATTGAATAATCATCACAAAATCAATCACTACGTCTCAAAGAAATCGTAACCTTACACCCATATTTGACGCTCGTATGTAAATCAGTGGGTTTCGGCCGAGCACGTAACTTATACTAGGGTGCATGGATGTCAGTACCCGTTTCTACTCTTTGATCACGCTGTCTTTGCTACTGCTTGCTAGTTGCGGGCGCAATCCACAGCCCACAATACCCAGTCCCACGGCCGTCGCACAGGCAACAGCCACCGCAACGTTTACACCCACGCCGATCCCTCCCACGCAAACGCCCACGAACACCCCAACAGCGACAGCCGTAGCCACAGTGGTCACACCGACACCACACCCGCCTACGGCAACCCTCCCAACCCCCACGCCAACCAATACGCCCTCGCCCGACCTGCTCCTAGACGACAAATCGCTGCTTTACATCAAAAATGGGACGCTGTACGAATGGCATATCAACAGCGACCACACAGAAACGTGGCTGGAAAATGTGGACGCCCCACTCTTACAGGGCGATATGTTTGTCTTCCAGCGCGAGAAGCAAACGGGCAACGAGCTTCACGTGCTGCATCTAGGCTCTAACACGCAGACGCTTATTACGACGATTAACAAAAGGCTGGTGCGCAATATTCGCGTGTCTGACAACGGGCGCTGGCTTGTGCTGCTTGAAAATGATGGGGACTACGATTCGATCGTGCGTGTCTTTGAAATGGGGGTTGTGGGTGGTGAGGTTGCTGTGTTGGGAGAGCAGGTGTTTGCGCGTTCGGCCGAAAATATCTACCGATTCCTCAGCCTCAGATGGTCAGCCGAAAATCACCTCACATGGAATGATCGTCACGGCGTCTGGCGCGTAAACCTCAACGCCTATGGCTCCCCCCAGCTTTTGCTCCAACATCGCTCAACCCCGCGTCAAGTTCCTGACATCAGCGGCAGTTCATCCGAATCGGGCAGCATCCGCACGGTTTTTCAACCAACCACATGGTCGCCAGATGGTCGCTATCTCATCCTGCGAGAGCAGTCTGGCAAATCAGGCTGGATTCAACTTTTTGACACACGCAGCACCAGCCTCATCCCTATCGACACAAACGGCATTATCTCGCCAGGCATCTATTGGCTAGACGACACGCACTGGATCCACCACTTTGGTGACACAACGATCTTGTGGCGCGTTGAAAATGGGCAGGCGGTTGAGGTAAGCACAATCCGATTGGGTCATATCGCCAACAGCCGCAGTCCGCAACAGTTGCAAATCGACCATTTCAAAGCCCTATACTTTTGCGAAGATCGGCATACGCTAAACATACTTTCGAGAACGTCAAAAGCTGTCCGAACGATCGACACAGACGCTTGTAATTTCGAGCATGGGCAAACACCTGTTTGGTCAGACGATCAGCAGGCCGCCGTTTGGATTGATCGGCAAGACCAACGATATTACATCACAACTCTCTCTGGAACCGTCCTAAAAACAACGCTACCAAGCTATAGGCCGGGCCGCTCGTGGGTACAGTGGCGCACAGCCAAGAAAGCGCCCATCGACCCAGCCTTGGTCGACCAATCGATCCTGCATGTCAACGATGCCACTCTCTATCGCTGGGAGTTTGCCCGTCAAACCTCTACTTATTTAGCCAGCAATGTCGATTGGACAAGCTTGGTTGTTCGCAACGGACTCGCAACCTTTGTGCGAAGCGGGGCGCATTTTGACGAATTGGTCGCACTTGATATTGAAAGCCAGATGGAGATTGTGTTGGCAACCAACCAAGACGGCTACCTCGATCAAAGAGCAGCGTTGCGCAGCTTCCACAACAACTTTTTTGT
>JBMZDF010000542.1:0-4247 GCA_049614105.1 Promineifilaceae bacterium (SeqCode) | reverse complement strand
CAACTTTTTTGTCTCACCCAACGGACATCAAATCGCCTTTTTACAAAGCAAAGCAAACGATACCTCCCGCGTTCAAATTTTCGAGGTCGGCATTGTAAACGGGACGCTGACGATTGAAGCGCATCACCAATTCATGCGTCAGTCAGATGCAGCGTGGCCGTATCGGGATTTGGCATGGTCGGCCGATGGCAAACTTAGCTGGGGCGATCTCGACGGCATTTGGGTAGTCGATGTAGCTCAATCGTTGCCCCCTGAAAACGTGCTGGCTCAAAGCGGCCGAACAGGGCTAACAGGCAATGCGCCATCCAGAAGCACCTACTATCCGATGCAGTGGTCGCCTGACGGTCGTTTCCTAACGGTGGGTGAGACGCTCTATGAAGGGGCGTTCCTCTATGCGTTTGATACCCTGACGAACTCGCTTGAGCAAATTGAGGGGTATGTGTCGCAAATCTCGAAGGGCAACATCTGGCATGGGGCGAATCGTTTGTTTATGTTGCAGGAACGCGGGGTGCTTGTTGTGGGTCGGGATTCGGCCGAAGCCCCCTTCCAACACATCGACACCTTCCAACTCGGCAAACCGATAGGCAATATCAACGCCTCATCCACACCACAGCTAAATAACACCTACCTATACTTTTGCGAAGGCGACTCAACCCTGAACCAACTTCACAAAGAGACATTAGCCGTCACGGTCACGCAATCCCCCGCCTGCACATCAGACCAATTCGCACAATCCCCCGTGTGGTCACCAAACAGGCAGTTTGTCGCCTGGAACCCACTTAACCCACCGCATCACGATTGGAGATTATCGACTCCCACAGGCAATAGTTATCCGTTGCCTTTTGCTTCTTGGGTTCAATGGTATCGCTCGCAATAATCAATAGGAGAGTGAAGATGGCAAGAGAATAATGAATAACTAACAATGAACGGAGAATTAAGAATGAGTCGTTGTAACGAGCATTCACAATTAATTATTCATTGAAGGGGAGAACTCAGATCCCCCTCCCCTCGGGAGGGGCTAGGGGAGGGTGCTTATCTCAACTCATTGCGTAAGCCCTATCCTGTACCGATTGCACACAAAATCAAGCGTGTGTGTGGAACTTCAGGCGGTATCTCTCGCCCTCTCTCGCATTCAAAACTCACCTTCGCTAAAATTTGGCTGTCAAGATGAGCAAGCTTGTTCATCATTCAACCTTCACACTTCAACCTTCTCCTAGGAGCTTTCCCATGAGTGAAAAAGCACGTGTCGTCATCGTTGGCGGCGGTATTATCGGCGCAGCAGCCGCCTACCATCTCGCCAAATTCGGCTGGAAGGACATCATCATGGTCGACAAGGGCGACCTGTATCATAACGACGGGTCGACTTCCCACGCGCCTGGCGGCGTTGGCGTCATCAACCATTCGATTCTGATGACCCGCTTTGCCAAGTATGCTAGCGAACTGTACGCGAGCCTGCCCGAATACGATCAGCCGCGCAGGACGTACAACGCCGTTGGCGGCATCGAACTGGCTCGAACAAAAGAGCGCTGGGACGATTTACACCGCCTGCACAGCGCATCCCACTCCTTTGGCGTCGAAACGACCCTGCTGACGCCTAAAGAACTCCAAGAAATTTGGCCGATTATCAACCCTGATGTGTTTACGGGCGCGATGGAAGTTCCGCTCAGCGCCCTTGTTTCGGGCGCAGGCGCGGCGGGTGCGCTAGCCGTTGAGGCGCAACGCATGAGCGATATGAAAGTTGTGCCGCATACCGAAGTAATTGACATTGAAGTGGTCAACGGCCGTGTGGTAGCCGCCATCACCAACAACCCCGAAATGCCGCGCATCGAGTGCGAAAACGTGCTGCTGACGACCAACATCTGGGGGCCAATTCTGGGCGACAAAATCAACGTGCCGCTGCCGCTGCTGGCGTTCGAGCATCAATATGTCATCTCAGAGCCGATGGACACGCTCAGCCACATCGACCCAACCGATCGTGATCAAGAGGCGATTTGGCCGCTGATTCGCGACCTTGATGCGACAATGTATTATCGTCAGCACTGGAACCGCCTTGGCGTGGGCAGCTACAACCATGCCCCGCTCGGCGTCAATCCTTATGACGTTGGCAAATCGGCGCTACGACCCTTCACCGTGTCTCACTTTGAGGAAGCGCGGGCGTTTGCGGATGAGATGATGCCTTCGTTTAAGGGGGCCGAACTGAGCGAAAAGTTCCATTTCAACGGGCAGTGGGTTGATACGCAGTACAACGGGATGTTTGCTTTCTCGGCCGATGGCTACCCGATGATGGGCGAAACACAGGTCAAAGGCGTCTGGACCTGCGTCGCATCGTGGGTCACGCACGCAGGCGGCGTCGGCAAGTCGATTGCCGAATGGATGGCGTTTGGCGAATCAGAGTGGGATCTACGCGCTTGCGATGTCAACCGCTTCCACGGCTTCCAAACCACCCGCAAATTTACCAGCCTGACCGCCAACTGCAACTACGCGGAAGTGTACGACATCGTGCATCCACGTCGCCCGACGACCGCGCTGCGCAACGCCCGCTACAGCCCGTTCCACAGCCGTCACGAAATGCTGACGGGCCACTTTACGCCAGCGGCAGGCATCGAACTGCCTAATTGGTACGAAGAAAATTCGCGCCTGCTCGAAAAATATGAGGATCAGGTTCCGCAGCGTGGCAGTTGGGGCGAGCAGTTCTGGTCGCCGATTCAAGCGGCCGAACATTTGGAAGTGCGCAACAACGTCGGCATGTACGACCTGACCGCGCTATCGATTATTGAGATCAGCGGGTCAGGGGCGGTTGCGTATGCAAACTGGCTCTGCACCAATCAAATGGATCAGCCTGTTGATTCGATCATTTATACCTGCTGGCTGACGCCCAAAGGTGGCATCAAACGCGACCTTGCGGCGGCACGCATGGCGGATGATACCTATTGGTTCTTTGTCGGTGAAGGCACGTTGCCCAACGACCTCAACTGGGTACGCAACAACGCGCCCAGCGATGGTTCGGTGCAGGTTCGCAACGTCTCTGACCTCTATTCGGCGATTGGCGTTTGGGGCCCGAATGCGCGTAAGGTGATGGAAAAGGTCACGGATGATGACATGAGTAACGAGGGGTTTCCTTACTATAGCGGCCGATGGATCGAAATCGGCGTTCACCGCGTGTATGCGCTGCGCATCAGTTATGTGGGCGAACTTGGTTGGGAACTGCACGTGCCGATGGATCAGGCGCTCGGCGTTTGGGACGCTATCTGGGAAGCGGGTCGCGAGTTCAACATGATTGCGGCGGGGCAAGGCTCGATGGATTCGCTGCGTGTTGAGAAGGGGTATCGTCTCTGGGGCGGCGACATTTACACTGAGTACAACCTGTATGAAGCGGGTCTGCGCTGGACGGCGAAGTTCAAGAAGGCAGGTGGCTTTATTGGCAAGGAAGCGACGCTGGCGGCGCGGGGCAAGACAAAGAAGCGGCTCTGCTGCATCACGATTGACGACCCAACGGGCAGCGTGTTTGGCTACGAGCCTGTCTACGCGGACGGCAAGGTGATCGGACACATCACAACCGCAAATTTTGGCTATTCAGTTGGCAAGCATGTGGCGTTTGCGTATCTCTACAAGGCGTATGCGAAGCCTGGCACTGAAGTTGAGGTTGAGTATTTTACGAAGCGGTTTAAGGGGCTTGTCTCGGCCGAACCGCTCTGGGACAAAAGCATGGCGCGTATGAAAGCATAAACCAACTTTGACCCTAAAGAGCGCCATCTTCAATGATGGCGCTCTTTTTGTTTGTGGTTAGGTAGCTGACTTGCCATACAATAGAGAGGAAGCAAAGGAGCAACCAATGACGACAACACCAGTACGGGCATTAAAGCGGATTGAACAAGCTGAGCGAGAAGGAGAGGAGACGCTTGATTTACGTAAGTTGAGCCTATATGTTGTACCACCTGAAATTCAGAGGCTTAAACAGCTTCGCACACTCAACCTCAGCAAAAACAAGCTAACCACGTTGCCTGAGTGGCTTGGCCAACTCACACAACTCCAATCGCTCTCCCTTAGATCCACCAATCTGACCGCGCTGCCTGATTCGCTTGACCAACTCATACAACTCCAATCGCTCTCCCTTAGCGACAACTATCTGACCACGCTGCCTCAGTCGCTTGGCCAACTCTCACAACTCCAATCTCTCGACCTCAGCTACACTAATCTGACCGCGCTGCCTGAGTCGCTTGGCCAACTCTCACAACTCCAATCGCTCG
>JBMZDF010000541.1:0-4255 GCA_049614105.1 Promineifilaceae bacterium (SeqCode) | reverse complement strand
TTCGGCTCGTCGCTTTTTGTTTGGGGGAGGGTGAAGAGGGGAGGCGTGTGGAATAGGTGATTTTAATTGTTCTGTTTGATTGCCTTTCCACCTGTCCAAAACAGAAGAAATAAATGTGAGACGGTCTGAAATAAGCTTTTGTTCGCTACAATCATCAATTTGATGAATAAACATTGATTAATTGGGTAAAAAATGGAACAATATTCGCAGATACAGGCGATTGACAAGATAGATCGCAAAATCTTAGTCGAATTGCAGAACAATGGTCGGTTAAGTAATGTCGAACTCGCTCGCCGTGTCCACCTATCCCCACCCGCCACGCACGCCCGTGTTAGACGTTTAGAAGAACGCGGAATCATCAAACAATATACTGTCGTCCTTGATCGCGATACGCTTGGTTTCGATCTCCTGTGTTTCATCCATATTCGGATGCAGATGCATGAGCTATCGACGCTTGAGACGTTTCAAGAACATATGCGCCGCCTGCCAGAAGTGCTTGAATGTCACCATTTAACAGGGCAGTTTGACTATGTGGTCAAGGTTGCGTTGCGCAACCGACGCGAGCTGCAAGATTTTGTGCGCCGCAAGCTGGTTCCTTTGAAGGGCGTTTCGCAAATTACGACGAGCGTGTTGCTTGAAGAAGTGAAATCAACAACAAAGTTACCTTTGGAGATGGCTGATTGATGGGTCTTGCTGTGCGAGGCTGTGAAATTCGGCCGAAACACAACATGGATATTTCAATCGAACTGGTCCCACGCAACAAACAATACTTAGAAGACGCACTAACTGACATTCAACAGCAGTTACCCGCCATTAACACCATCAACATTCCAGACATCTCGCGCTATGAAATGCGCAGTTGGGAAGGGTGCTTAGTTGCCCGTGACTACTTTCCGACGAGCATCCCGCATATTCGGGCGGCCGATACAGAACCAGACATGCCCTTGCCAATGATTGACGCATTGGTCGAGCGGGGCGTCAATAAGCTGTTGATTGTCACGGGGGATTGGGACCAAAGTGAAAAGCCAGCCGTGACCAGCGTTGACTTGATCCGTCGCCTGAAGCGAGAGTACCCACAATTAACGCTTTATGGGGCGCTTGATCCGTATCGACAAGATTTTTACTCAGAAGTTGCCTATGCGCGGCAAAAAATAGAGGCTGGGGCAAGCGGGTTTTTTACGCAGCCGTTCTTTGATTTGCGACTGATGGAGATTTACGCGGACCTATTGCACGATACAGAATTGTACTGGGGCGTTGCGCCTGTGGTCACAAAACGCTCGCGTCGCTACTGGGAACAACGCAACAAGGCGATTTTCCCCGCTTCGTTTGATTGCTCCCTTGAATGGAATCGTGCATTAGCTCAACAGGCGTTGCAATTTGCCAAAAATGGAGGTGATTCTATCTACTTTATGCCGATTCGGGTCAACGTTGTAGACTATTTAGCAGGCATTCTGTGAATAAATCCATTGTCCTATTTTGTTGACAATGGGTAATTTATGAGACATAATTTGTGAATACTGTTGCAGAATGCACAACTGTTGCATAATACACAACAAATGGTTCAATCAGTCAGCCGCGCACTCACGATTTTGAAAACGGTCGCCAACCACCCCAATGGTATCGGCGTCACCGATTTAGCACGTGTACTCAACGTTCACAAGAGTACTGTCTCCCGCCTAATCGCAACCCTAGAATCCGAAGACGCCATCGAGCGTGATCCCAACAGCAATGGTTTTCGCATTGGTGAAGGTATCCTGTCGCTGGCTCCTGAGCGGGATGCACACGGCCGAATTGTTTCGCAACTTAAGCCGATAGTCGAGAGATTGGCGCGTAAAACTGGAGAGACCGTTGGCATTAGCGTCCCTGACCAAAATGCTAGCCTGACTATTTTTCAGATTCAAAGCGCCCATGCAATTCAGGTGCGCGACTGGACTGGCGAGCGCTTCCCGCTGCACGTTTCATCTTCTGGCAAGCACTTTTTAGCGCGTTTTAACGAAACGCGCTTGCGAGAATATATGTCTCGCCCGTTGGCAAGTTATACCAAGGCAACGATTACAGATTCAGGCGCGTTGCGTCTGCGGCTGCGCGAGGTTCACAGGCAGAGCATTGATTGGACCTATGGTGAGTTTGAAGACGGCCTTGTGGCAGTCTCTGTCCCCGTGATTAATGTCAAAGGGGAAGCAGTCGCCTCTCTTTATATTGGCGGCCCTCGTTTTCGTTTTCCAAACGGTAATAAAAATAAATTGACCCGCTTATTACAAGAAGCTGGTCGTCATGCAACCCGTATTGTGAGTTTTCAGTAATGGCATCGAATGAAAACGGCGCTTCTAGCGCAGATCCCCTTGTTATCTTTATGCCGTCCGGCCGTCGTGGACGTGTGCCCGTTGGAACCCCTTTGCTTGATGCCGCACGTGATATGGGCGTTGAGATTGAGAGTATTTGTGGTGGCAAACTCACCTGTGGCAAATGCTTGATCAACGTCGAAAACGGCATCTTCCAAAAACATGGCATCGAATCGGATGCTTCCCATATAAGTCCCCAATCTGAAGAAGAAGCGAAGCTCGTCAAACGCAAAAAGGGTGACGATGCACGTTGTTCTTGCGTCGCCAACGTCACCGATGACGTGCTGGTGTTTGTGCCAGAAGGCAGCCGAGCACAGAAGCAGGTCATTCGCAAGAAAGCGACTGACCGTGCGATTGAGATTAACCAGACGGTGCGGCAGGTTTATGTTGAGGTGGATACGGCCGAATTGGGCGAACACCGTGGCGATTGGGGCCGACTCCAAACGGCGCTCAAAGAGCAGTGGGAGCTTGAAAATCTCTCAATCGATCTGTTCACCCTGCGCGATCTCCAGAAAAATTTACGCAAGAAAGATTGGAAAGTTACCGTCACGCTGTGGCATGATCGCGAAGTACTCGAAGTGCGCCCTAGTTATGATGAAGGCATCTACGGGCTAGCGGTTGATATTGGTTCGACGACGGTTGCTGGCTATTTGTGCAACTTGCAAACGGGTGAAGTGGTCGCCACCGAATCGGTGATGAATCCGCAAATCACCTACGGCGAAGATTTGATGAGCCGCGTCAGCTACGCGATGACCAACGCGGACGGCACGCGCAAAATGCACAACGCGATTATCAAGGCGTTGAACAAGCTGGCGACGGATGCTGCGCGGCAGGCCGATATTAAACCCTCTCAAATTGTGGACGCCGTTTTTGTCGGCAACACAACGATGGTTCACGTATTGCTCAACATTGACCCGACAGAACTGGGGGGCGCACCATTTGCCTTGGCAAATCGTGACGCGATGGATGTGAAGGCACGCGATCTCAAGTTGAAGCTGCATCCTGCCGCTTATGTGCATGTGATGCCGGCCGAAGCGGGGCATGTGGGCGCGGACAACGTCGCGGCCGTCATTGCGGAAGAACATTATAAACAAGACGAAATTGTGTTGATGGTTGACGTTGGTACAAATGCTGAGATCACGTTGGGCAACCGAGAATGGATGCTGAGCGCGAGTAGCCCGACTGGGCCAGCGTTTGAAGGGGCGCAGATTGCTTACGGCATGCGTGCCGCCCCTGGCGCAATTGAGCGCGTCCGCATTGAAGATGGAACGTATAAATCAAACTTCCGCGTGATTGGGGAAGAGAAGTGGTCAAAGGATTGGTCTTTTGACCCAGAGGCCGACCTTGCGGATCAGACCAATCATTTAGCGGCAGGAATTTGCGGCAGCGGCATTATTGAAGTGATTGCGGAGCTTTTCCGCGTCGGTATTGTTACTGGTGACGGGCGCTTCCGTAACGATTTGAACACCGATCGAGTGGTGTTTGAAGGGCGTAGCGGGTCTTATGTTCTGGCTTCGGCCGAACAGTCATCCACAGGCGAACCGATTCTTGTCACCCAAGACGATGTACGCAACATCCAACTTGGCAAGGCCGCGCTCTATGCTGGCGCTAAATTGCTGATGAACCAAGCAAAGCTCAAAACAGTCGATCGCATTGTTTTAGCTGGCGCGTTTGGGAGCTTCATTGATCCCAAATATGCGATGCTGCTTGGCCTAATTCCAAATTGTGAACTTGATAAAGTCGTTGCGGTTGGAAACGCGGCGGGCGACGGTGCGCGAATTGCACTGCTCAATCGCCATAAGCGCGACGAGGCGCAGCGGATCGCCCACTGGATTCGCTACGTTGAGACTGCAATCGACCCTTCTTTCCAAGATGAATTTGTGGGAGCAATTCATATCCCACACAAAACAGAC
>JBMZDF010000540.1:0-4258 GCA_049614105.1 Promineifilaceae bacterium (SeqCode) | reverse complement strand
CAAGACAGTTCACGGGACAGACTGTTTAGCCGTATACCTGTCAGTAGTTCAGTTTGCCAACGATCCTTATAAACCTGATAAACATCCCATTGAAGCTCACCCGCTTCCTCATACTGAACCAAAACGACAAATGATTGCCCATCGGGTGACCATTTTGTTGTTAGCGGTTCCACATCGGCCGGCAGATCGATCGGCAGCGATTGTCGACTGTGGGTGTCGATCACCATCAAACGCTCGTTGCCCGTTGCCTCGTCCGCAGCTAAATATAATAAATGTTGTCCGTCAGGGGAGCCATTGCGAAAAGGGCGTATCCAGCCTTCTGCGCGATCTGGGACTTCGGGTGCGGGGAGCAGTTCGCCGGGCTTTGGCGCAACGGGCTGAAGATAGATCCCTTGGCCACAGTAAAAGCGCACGGTGTCATGCGATTGCGACCAGTCAAACCATTTTGTGCGGCAGGGGCCGTCCCGTTGAATATCAATTGCCCAACGATAAACTTGCTGACTGCGGGAATCTGGATCAAAGGCAAATTGCGCAAAATAAGCGCCACGCTCATCTTCGGGCCAAACTTGCCACGTCATCAGAATCGCGCTGTCTAGCTGACGCAAGGAGGTAATCGAGGGCAAGCCTTCAAGCGACTCATCGGCCGATCCACCACAAGCGCCCAACATGAACAAGAGGCAAAGCAGGAAAACGAGGGGGAGAATCGGCCGAATTTTCAAATTGACATCCATTTTCGATGAAAAACGAAGCGACAGGCGTAAAGTATGACGCATCTATCACGTTTCACGCCCAGACTTCATCACTCGGTATCGGGGGCTTCATCCGCCGCACGCGATTCAAATCGCTGCAACGTGTGCTTAACGATTCGCGCGTCGGCATGCAAACCTGTCACCCATTTGGCTAAACAACCAACGGCGTAATGCACACCTTCAGTTGCCCGTGGGAAACCAATATCGTGCAGTTTAATAATATATTCGTTCGGCTCACGCTCCACAATCAACAGGCCAACCCGCTGATCTTGTGGTGCTTGTTTGATATATGTTTCAACCAGCAGGGTTGCATATTCGGCCGATTCAAACACCTGTTTAAACCCTGCCACAAACAATCTATCCTTCTCAATCAGTTGGAACGGTTCAAAACGATCGCGGATTTCAGCAATGGTCAAAGGGGAGGTAATAATCGCGTGCGGCATCGGCAGCTCCTTCGGAATTTCAAATTGGTTGGGCGCAGCTGTCTCGTTGCGAACCCATTTATAGTAGAAAGATACGCGCCCTTCCCGCAATGCTTTCATCTCATACTTGGTGCGAAAACGCTCCGTGTCAACCGTTGTGTATGTTGTCTCTAGTCGGCTATCAAAATAGGGAGTTGCCTCTAAGCAGGCTGTCACAACGGGCTGATAGCTGGGATGATCAGTCGCGATAAACAGCTTGGCATCAGGCAACATTCGCGTGGCGGCGAGATGCAAAAACGTGTCGTTAATCAGTCGTCGCTGGTGATGTCCCTCTTTGTACCAAGGATCAGGGAAATTAATGTGTAGCTCCGCAATAGACGCCAGCGCCACGTGTTGCCACAGTAGCGATGGGCCAGAGCCATCAATCACGCGCACGTTGCTTAACTTTTGGGTGCGTACCTTTTGGGAAGCTTTCTTGAGCGATGGTCGGCTTACTTCGATGCCGACCACGTTTTTATCTGGGTGCAATTTGCCGAGATGAATCAGATGATTCGCACGACCAAACCCAATTTCAACAATTAAGGGCGCTTTTCGGCCGAAAATCTCATCCCAATTTTCGGGACGGCGGAAATAGCGCATGTCCAATGTCTGCCAATAACTCATGCACAGGATTATACCGTTTTCTCAATCGACTTCACTGATGGATACGTTTAGTGCTCTGGGGAATTAGGAAGCACCCTCTGAGGGAGGCTAGGTGGGGGTGCTTCGGGAATTAGATGCGCAAAATATAGCCGCGCCCTTGTTCGTTCTGAATAAAACGGCGCTTGGGATCAACCACACGACACAGGCGGCTGACGGTGCGCTGTAGCGAACCGCGCTCCGCTTCTAAAAACAGCGCATCAAGTGGTGCATCTGTCTCAATACTGTTTTGAATCAGCTCATTATAATCACAAACTTGGTTGGCGTGTTCATACAGGTAGAGCAGCACGTCTAGTTTGCGTCCGCCGAGCTTGGCGGTCACGTCTGCCCCGTCGACATACACGCGACGCTCGTTGGCATCAATCTCCAGCGCCGTCAAAACGGGTCGCACAGGCATTGTAGGCGCATCGTGGTATGCCAACAGTTCTGCAAAAATCGGGCTAAACAGCTTATTTTGAGGGGTGATCAAGCCGCTGCTGCGGAGGCGTTCAATGCTGCGCGGCGAGACAGCGTCCCCTTTGAGATAGCTGACCAGTGCGCGTTGTTCGGCCGAATCCAAACTCTCCCAAATCGCCATACAGTTGTGTGAGGGTCGCGTGCGCCAGTCAACACCCCGCAAATAATCTCCCCATGTTTCAGGCAGTTGCTCGATCCAGCGGTTAATCGCCAGTTCCTCATACAGTTCACGAGCCAGCCCAGGGTGTCCACCGCTGAGCGTAAACAACATTTGCAGAATTTCGGCCGAAACGTGCGCACACTCAGGCGCAACCTCACGCCACAAATTGCGAAAATCACCTGCGCCAACAGGCCCCATTTCAATCACATAGCGTGAAAATAACGTATAAAATGCGTTGATTCCATCAGTACGATAATCCTCTCGCAAATGCTCCAGAGGGCGGCGCGTAATCAAAACATAGCGTAACGCTTCCCCAATTTCAGGCCATTGATGAAACTGATATAGCTGATACAGCATAAATTTATCAAGCTGAGCAAAGGCTGTATCAAACTGATCGAAAATAATAAGCGGGCGCAAATTATGTGTGCTGATCGCCCGTAACGCCTGCCGAAATGGCGCATTCATCTGCCCCACACGCTTTTGCACGTTTGCATCAAAATAAGTTAGCGCACTGCGTAATTCGTCGCACAGCTCAGAAAGATATTGGGCATCGGCCGCTGTTTGCAACGCCATCAAAATGCGCCGTCCAAGCTGAAGCCAAAGGGGTGTGTCATCCCCACCCATCATGCGGCAATCGACCCACGCGACAAGTACAGGGCCACCTAATTGCCGATCGCGCTGACGCTGCCAGACACTGCCTTGCGGCGCTAACAATTTTTTGCTGAGGGTTGATTTCCCCGTTCCGGGCAGTCCGATAAGTTGCGCGGCACGAACGCTACGCAGTTGGCTAAGCAGCCGATCCCAATAGGCTGGCGCTTCTAAAATAGGGCGCGTTTCTTCGTGATTGGCGTTTTCGATTTCGATGAGGACGTCGTCTGGTTCGCGGTCAATATCTTCATTTTGCAGCCGCAGCCGCATGTGGCGTTTGAGCAAAAAGCGGTCGCGATGATAGAGAAACTCTGGGCCAAGATTCTCCTGCTCCTCATCAACGGCGCGGGCCAGCGTGCCTAAAAGGCTGTCATCAGCGGCCCAAACTTGATCTTGGGAGGGATCATAATGAATTTCAAGGTGGTTACGGGAAATATTGCGAAACTGATCGCCTTGTAACTCGAACGCCTGTTTGAGAAATTGGCGACCGATAATGAGCGGCTTTTCGGCCGAATTGTGCTCAAATTCAAGCTGCCTATCTTGATACCAGATAGACACCCAAATATTGCGTGCTTCTTGTTTCACCCACTGTCTCCACAGCCTAATCATTGCCACAAGCGGACTACCAGCACACGACAATGTAAATGACTGATAGATTTAACCTTTTGTGTCATATTTGGAACACTGAGGCAAAACAAAAATTTAATATATCAGCTATTTACATTTCAATGTACTTGGCTGATTTACATCACCCTGAATAGACTATCTTATAAGCATATCCCATCATGCATTATAAGCGTGCCTAGACAGTTTGCAAATTAAGCAAGACATTTTGTTAGACGGTTTTTCCTCTATTTTTTTGTGCTAAATAGTTAGCAATCGCCGTTTGATCCTTAAGCTATTTTACGCCGCTTGTAGTCTGGAATCAGCGCCTAAACTATCTAATCAACCGTATGAAATACGCGCTTGTAATCAACGCTAAAATAGCGTCTACACTGGAAATAACTGTCAGCAGTTCCTAATACTTCTCTCAATCACATCCTCAGATTATCAATAATAGTTGGTGGTTGAGTAGATCACAAAAACATTTTGACTGCAAAAACGGTTGAACAATTAGCCACTTG
>JBMZDF010000539.1:0-4274 GCA_049614105.1 Promineifilaceae bacterium (SeqCode) | reverse complement strand
ATGAATAGCACGAGCTACATCCCTTACTAGGAACAGTAGCGACATTCATAGTTATTCTATACAAGTCAACTACCGTAGGCAAATTTTTCCGACAGTTGGGCCTCAAACTGTCACCTGCAAATTGAAGTTGCAAGATGCGTTAGAAGGTTATCTAATTAGCACCACTGAGCTGAAAAGTCTTGTACAGTCTGCAAGAAAATTGGGTGAAGAGATGGTACAAACGGCACATCCTCGTTCACCTACAGCTCATCAAACAATCAGCCGTTATTCAAAAAGAGGGCATTTCGCAGTTCCGCCAGACTGCCAAATCAGTACATCATAGGAGTAGTACAAAATGAGCCAAACACAACAAACATTAATTAAAAAAGCAGCCGCTGCACTTAAACTACGCGGTATTGGGCCAGCCGTCATGGGCGGGCGCATCGCCGATTTGGCTGTCCATCCAAATAAACGTAGCACTTGGTATGTTGCCGTTGGGTCGGGCGGTCTCTGGAAAACCGCCAATGCTGGCACAACATGGGATGATGTCTTTCGTGATCAGCCCTCTTACTCAATCGGCTGTGTCACCATTGACCCCAACAACCCCGAAGTGATTTGGGTTGGCACGGGGGAAAATGTTAGCGGTCGTCATGTTGCTTGGGGGGATGGCGTCTATCGCAGCCGCAACGGTGGCAAAACGTGGCAATGCATGGGGCTGAAAAAATCAGAACACATCGGCCGAATTGTCGTCGATCCCCGTGACAGCAACATTATTTTTGTAGCGGCCGAAGGGCCACTGTGGTCTGCTGGTGGCGAGCGTGGTCTTTATAAATCGGCCGATGGGGGCGAAAGCTGGCAGCTTGTGCTAGAAATTGACGCCGATACAGGCGTAAACTGCGTCGAATTTGACCCCAGCAATCCCGATGTGGTGTATGCAGCGGCTTATCAGCGGCGGCGTAAAGTGTGGTCACTTCTGTCTGGCGGTGGCGGATCGGGGATCTGGAAATCGGCCGATAATGGGCAAACGTGGCGCAAATTAACGACAGGGCTGCCCAAAGAGGAAATGGGCAAAATCGGCCTCGCCGTCACACCCGCCGACCCGTCTATTCTCTATGCCACTATCGAAGCAAACGACAAAGAAAAAGGATTTTATCGCTCAACCAATCGGGGAGAAAGCTGGGAAAAACGGAACGATTATATTTCAGGCGGAACAGGCCCCCATTATTATCAGCGCATTTTTGCCTCTCCAACCAACGCCGACAAGCTTTATCAGATGGATGTTTTTGTCCACTGTTCGGCCGATGGGGGTAAAACGTTCAATCGTATCGAAGATGGTCGCCAAAAACACAGCGACAACCACGCCTTCTGGATCGACCCCAACGACGGCGATCACCTGCTTTGCGGCTGCGATGCGGGGCTTTACGAAAGCTATGATGGTGGCAAAACGTGGCGTCACTTCCCCAACCTGCCCATCTCCCAATTTTACCGCTGCGCCGTTGACAACGCTGAACCGTTCTACAATATTTTAGGTGGCGCACAGGATCTCGGCACGCTCTACGGGCCATCTCGCACGATGAACATTGATGGCGTTCGCAATCGCGATTGGTATGTGCCGATGGGCGCAGACGGGTATCATGTCGCCTTCGACCCAGAAGACCCCAACATTTTCTATGTGGAATGGCAAGAGGGAAACTTGCTGCGCTATCACAAACGCAGCGAAGAAATACTTGACATCAAACCGATGCCCGAACCAAACGACCCGCCTGAGCGTTGGAATTGGGACGCACCTGTCATCATCAGCCCGCACGCGCCACGGCGTCTCTACTACGCATCACAGCGCGTTTGGCGCAGCGAAAATCGCGGCAATTCTTGGACACCGATCAGCGGGGACCTGACCCGCAACCTCAATCGCTACGAGCTAGAGGTCGATCGCCCTGTTGCCAGCGTTGACGCGCTTTACGATAACGGCGCGATGTCCCGCTACAGCACTATCACCAACCTAAGCGAATCCCCGCTGGTTGAGGGTCTACTTTTTGTCGGAACGGATGACGGGCTGATTCAAATTAGTGAAAATGGGGGCCAATCATGGCGGGTTGCTGCCTCGCTGCCCAACGTGCCAGAAAGAGCATTCATAAACAGCATCAGGGCATCACAACACGATGCAAACACCGTTTATGCTGTCGCAGATGCACACAAAGAGGGCGATTATGCGCCTTATGTATTTGTGAGCAACGATCTAGGACGTACTTGGCGCTCAATCAGCGGCGATATGCCTGCGGGGGAAATCGTTTGGGCGCTTGAGCAGGATCATGTCAACGCGGATTTGTTGTTCTTAGCGGCCGAATTTGGACTCCATTTCAGCGTCAACGGCGGCGAGAACTGGCATAAGCTGAGCGGCAATGTTCCCACAATCGCCTTCCGTGACCTGAAACTACAGCGGCGCGACAATGATTTGGTTGGCGCAACGTTTGGACGAGGGTTCTATATTTTAGATGATTATTCATCACTACGCGAAATGTCCAGCAAGGTAGAACAACCCGCCCACCTCTTCCCCGTTCGCGACGCATGGTGGTATGTGCCTTATGAGCCAATGCAAAGTGCTGGCGAACCCACGCTCGGCGCAACCGCTTTTAAGGGCGCTAACCCAGAGTTTGGGGCAACCTTTACCTATTATTTGAAAGAAGGCGTTCACACGCAGAAGGAGAAACGTAACAAACAAGACAAATTGCTACGCGAAAAATCTCAAGCTGTCGCATTCCCCGGATACGAGACACTGAATTCTGAGGCGCTCGAAACAAACCCTAACGTCATGCTGTTGATTCGCAATGCAGATGGTGAACCTGTGCGGCGTTTGCAAAATTCGGCCGAATCTGGCCTCCACCGCATCACGTGGGATTTGCGCACCGCCTCCCCTAGCCGCATCAAACTGACCAAACCAGCATGGATCTCACCATGGGAATCTGATCCACAGGGCGCACTGGTCGCACCTGGCATCTACAGCGTTGAGTTGTTCACAATCGGTTCAGACGGGCTGCAATCCGCAGGTGCGGCACAATCATTCACGGTCAAACCTGTGCCAACGTTAGAACCGAATACCGACGTGACAGTCGTAGTCGCTTTCCAGCATGCTGTCATAGAATTTGCTCGCAAGGTAGAAGGGGTTAAGGTGGAAATCGGCCGAACAACCGACCGCATCAAACACATTCATGCCGCGCTGCTCATCACGCCAGCGAGCGAGGCGACACTGTTCGAGCGCACCCAAACGCTCAAACAAACGCTTGCATCGATCGTGCGTACCATCTCTGGCGACCCCGTACGCGCCAAACTCAGCGAAGCGGACAGCCCAAGCGTCATTGGTCGTCTGTGGCGCTTGACGCATGGGCATAGCAATTCGCGCCAAATGCCAACCGAAACCCAGAAGCGCAGTCTGGAGATTGCATCGGCCGATTACACGCAAGCCCACACCGCCCTCAAACAGCTAATCGAAACAGACTTAGCCGCACTTGAAGCAGACCTAACCGCGATTGGGGCCGCTTGGACACCAAGCCGTCAGCTTTAGAATTTGACTGCGTGGTCATAGACTGTCAATCAAACGCCCACAAAATATGCGCTAGCCTCTAGAAATCGTGACGCTTTGCGCTTTACCTTTTACACTTATGAACAGAACTGCAACTGTTTCGAGACAAACAAAAGAGACTCAAATTGAGGTTGAACTCAATGTTGATGGGGTCGGTTCGGCCGAAATTGACACCCCCGTCGGCTTTCTTACCCACATGTTAACCGCCCTCGCCGTCCACGGCATTTTTGACCTGCGCGTGGACGCCAAAGGGGACACGTGGATCGACACGCACCATACGATTGAAGATACCGCCATCGTACTCGGCAAAGCGTTTGATGAGGCACTGGGCGACCGCAAACGCATCAATCGCGTTGGTCACGCCTATGTGCCAATGGACGAGGCGCTCGGCTTTGTCGCCCTCGACTTCAGCGGACGCCCCTACTGCGTTTTCGATGCTCAGTGGAACACACCCGCCATCGGTCAATTCCCAACCGATCTCATCCATCATTTCTTTGAGACGTTCGCCGTCCATGCCCGCGTCACCATGTCGGCCAAAATCGTCCATGGCCGTAACGACCATCACAAGGCAGAGGCGCTTTTCAAAGCACTGGCCCGCGCCCTGCGCATCGCGACGGAAATCGACCCGCGCCGCAGCGGTGTTGCCAGCACAAAAGGGACCGTGACCGATTAACCGAAAGACACGCTTAGGTTGAAAACAAGACCGCCGCACAATTCA
>JBMZDF010000538.1:0-4275 GCA_049614105.1 Promineifilaceae bacterium (SeqCode) | reverse complement strand
TATGCGTTGGGTCTGTCCACAAATGATGGCTGCTGGCGAAGGGCGCTTGAACGATGATTTCAGCGTTGGGTTTTGCAACCCGATACACTTCTTCCATAATCTTAATCGCGTCTTTCAAGTGCTCTAGCACATCAATCATAATGATTTTAGAAAATGTGTTATCGGGCAGCGGCCAAGGCGTTTCATCAAGATTCCAAACAATGTCTGCGCTTGAGTCAGCAACCACATCGACACCAAACGCGCCAGCCTCTTTACGGCGGCCACAGCCTAAATGAAGTATCTGAGGATAGTGGTCAAATAAGGGCGTACTATCAGAGTTTTCCATACATCACGTTTATCGTATAAGTTCCACAATCAGCAGTTTAATCTATCCAGATTTTGTACGTGGCACAACGCTAAACGTACTTGAGCATTGGATACTTTTCGGCCTTCTGCAACTCTAGCCACATATAGTTTGATCCAGGGTTGCGAATAGCAAGCAGTTTGAGATCAACTTCGGCCGCTAATTTTTCGATTTCAGCAAGCGTGAATGTGGCCCCCATGCTGCTGGGCGGGTCTATCTTAAACTTGAGTCGGCGTTTGAGGATAGGCATTCTATCGCTGGCAACGACTTTCAGATGGATACGCTCTCGTAGCGGCCGAATACGACCATTAACTTGCAACAAGGCATGGCCATTTGGTTTTAGAATGCGTGCTGTCTCATATAAGTATTGTCTTACGATCTCTTTAGATGGAACATGTTGCAATACGATGTACGAAAAAACAAAATCAATTGCCTCTGTTCCCAAAGGCTGCAAACTTGACCCGCTGGTTACATAATAATCAATGTTATCAACCGAGTCAGGCACAATTGATTTCGCTGAGGCAATCATTGACTCCGAAATGTCGAACCCATGCACATGCTTGAATCGATGAGCCAGCGCTTGCGTCAAACGCCCCATCCCGCACCCGATATCAACAGCAACTAGTTCGCTTGGATCAATCTGGTACAAAGCAACATATTTGTCAACGATTGCCGCAATGTTTTCCTCACCTGTCTGCAAAAATTCATCTAGGTTCCAATCTTCTTGTGTTGAATAGATATAGTGCATTGGGTTGCGTTTTGCCCGTATTTCCCAACGTTCATTCAACGCACTTAATTCACTATTATTTTGCCCAAAGAGGGACTTAATTTTTCTTTTCATTAGTATTGCAAAATCGTTTTTTAAGCTGATTGTATTTGCCATTGATGGTTTACTAAAACAACCCCATAGTATGGATCTGGCACATGGCCTGTACCGTAATAATCACCAAGAACGACATCAAACTGCATCATCTCTGCATTCTGATACATCCAACCATGTTTAATTGTGCGAACTTCTAGCCCAGCCCAATAAGTGCCAACCTGCAAGGACAATTGAGGGATAGTGCATACAACGCGGCCTTCTTGCGGAAATGTCTGCAACCCGTCCAGTATAGATTGCGACTCACATATAAACATGCGGGTTCCATCTAACTTTTTGATTATGATGCGAAAGTTGCCCTCATGTATATCTTCTGAATACGCACTGCAATAGGTTATGGTGAATTGTATGTTTTCCCCAATCGTCGCATAATTTAGCTTAACATCCTCTACACTAATCATTTCGAGTTTTAATTTCTCAAAATGTACAAAGGAAGTAGCAGTGCCTTCGTCAAGCGCCTTACGTGATGTGCTGATATATGTTTCTATCGCCTCGTTAACCGATGTATCCGCAATAACGCGCCCACCTTCTAGGCACACACCGCGTTTGCATAATTGTTTGACCATTCCTAGATTGTGGCTAACAAACAAAACAGTACGGCCCGTTGTGGAAATATCGTTCATCTTACCGATGCACTTTTTTTGAAAAGCGACATCACCAACAGCAAGCACTTCATCGACAACCAGAATTTCAGGATCAAGGTGTGCGCCAACCGCAAATGCGAGCCGTACCCGCATACCGCTTGAGTAACGCTTGACAGGGGTATCGATAAATTTCTCAACGCCTGAGAAATCAACGATTTCATCCATCTTGTGCTGAATCTCGGCGCGGCGCATTCCTAAAATCGCGCCATTCAAAAACACATTTTCACGTCCTGTTAATTCGGGATGAAAGCCCGTGCCAACTTCAAGCAGACTAGCGATACGTCCGTTAACTTTTGCCACACCAGAAGATGGTGTGGTGATGCGTGAAAGGATTTTGAGAAGGGTGCTCTTACCTGCGCCGTTTCGGCCGATAATACCCACCACATCCCCCTTCGCAATCGTCAAATTAATATCGCGCAAAGCCCAAATATGTTCGGGTTCTTTCTTTTTCCGTCTCGTTGCAACCGCCTGATCTGAATCTTGTTGCCCAAATCTACGTGCAACCCAACGCGACATATCTTCACGAAATGTGCGGCCGCTGATGACGCCCAAGCGATAGTATTTTGAAAGGTCTTCGATTGAGATTGCAGTGGTCATACAGTATCCATGAAATTGGTTTCAACCTGATTGAAGATCAAGATGCCAATGATTAATTGGACAGTTGCAAAAATAACTGTGTAAAGTAAGCTCATCGGATCAAACGTCCCGCTGCCTAAATAAGCGTAACGGAATGTTTCCAGTATAGAAGTTAAAGGGTTGGCAAGAATAAATAGACGGTACTGATCAGGAACGGTTGAAATTGGGTATACAACGGGTGTTGCATACATTAATAGTTGCACACCAAAACTAACAAGGTGACGCAAATCACGATAGCGCGTTGTCAGCGACGAGATCACAATACCAAGCCCCAATCCTAAAGTAGCCATCAGTAGAAGCAGGAATGGGGTTAACAACACATAGCGGTTAGGACTCACATCTGCGCCAGAGAACCAAAAATAAGCGAGGAAAGCAAGGAAAAATATAAACTGAATCGCAAAATTAATCAGTTTGGAAATAATAATGCCGATTGGTGTGGCTAACCGTGGAAAATATACTTTGCCGAATAGGCTGCTGTTGCCCGTAAAGGTGCTAGAAGTCCCGTTGAGGCTCCCAGAAAAATAAGTCCAGATGACAGTTCCTGCCATATAAAATATGAAATCGGGCACACCATCTGTGGATATGTTTGCTATTTGGCCGAAAATAATTGTAAAAGTCAGCGTTGTCAGCAAAGGTTGGATCAGATACCAAAGTGGGCCAAGCACCGTTTGCTTATAATAAGCAACAAAATCACGATAGACGAAAAGATAAATAAGATCACGCGATGCCCACAACTCAGCAAGGTTTAGGTCAAACCAGCCGCGTTTCGGCCGAATCACCATTGTCCATTCGTTTTGCGCATCCTGTTCTACTTGCAGATCGGTCATTGTACTTCGCCCCCCAAACATGCCCAGATCATGCCGTCGGGTTGACCTTCCAATTTGTCTTCTTGATAAACCACGTTAAAGCCTGTACTTTGCAATATCTCTATGCACTGTTGATATTTTTTTTTGCTGTACGTTGCCGCAAAAACATTGCGAATGCTGCCATTTTCAAAAATCGGCCGATCCGCTGCTTCTACCAACGAATCCATCGTAACCATAGGGCCCTGCACAATGTGAGGGTTTTGAAAATGCTTGACACCACGTTTTCCTAGAAATGCTGCAATTCGCGTCTTTGGTTCAAATACCTTTGAAGGCAAATGAGATTTATAGATCCTGACGCCGTTTTCATGTTCGTGCGTCTCGTTATCGTTCATCATTCTTGCTTGCATATTTAACAACTTAGCTTGACTGCACCATGTAACGTGCAACAGAAGGGTTACGCAAGAACCTTGCTAGCCTCCGACGAACACGCACAGGGAATTTAGCACTCCAATGTACACGGAGTTCAGGTAAGTTTGCTGGACGTTTATCATCGGCGGCCACATTTGAAGAGGCGCGGTATTCATCTAACAATTCATAAACCCATGTTTCAGGAACGTTGCCAATATGTTGTGCATACGCAGACGGGGTAGATAAACGCCACAATCCAATCTGATCAGGTGGAACGTCTAACCACGCTTCCTCAGATTTATTACTTACGGCAATTCGAGACGGATTGGTTGGAATAGCAAACGAAACAGCTTTGCGAATTGTGAATGCAAAGTGTCCACCTCCAACACAAGCTGTTGTATCTCCGCGTCGCAAGATTAGCTGAGAAGCCTTATCAGCCTCGGTAAAAAATGTGGGGTTCCCAATGCTAGTTGCAAATCGCTGCAAATCTATTTCAGGGGCAACCTTATCATATTGCAGTTCGCGACGAGCTGCTGCACCAAGAATACAGGCAGATGT
>JBMZDF010000537.1:0-4283 GCA_049614105.1 Promineifilaceae bacterium (SeqCode) | reverse complement strand
TGCGCCACAAAAAGTAATTGAAAGTAAAGTTGCAAGTGGCGCTTTGCAAAAACGGCTCATTCATCTGGCAAGTAGCTAATTGTTTAACCGTTTTTGCGGTCAAAGGCTTTTTGTCATCTACTTAAAGGCAACATTCGGTTCGCCTTGCTTTTCGGCCGATCTAGGCTCTGAAGCCCAACTCACCCAACGATCTGGGACGCTACCATCCTTATTATGTCTGAAACAGTACGCAACATCCTCATTACGACGCTTTTGGCTGCCATCGCCGGGTGCGCGTTTTTTCTGGGCTATTTAGCCAACGACTTTATTGAAGAGCGCGAAATGCGGCGCTCGGTTGAGGCGGATCAGTTTGCCCTCTTCTTTGAAGCTTGGGACAAAATTGGCGACAACTTTATCGGCGATCTGCCAGAATCAGAACAGCTAACCTATGCGGCCATTCGCGGATCGCTCTACACGCTCAACGATCCATACACCGTGTTCCTCGAACCAGTTGTGCGCGAAGATGAGCGTGAGGCGCTGCGCGGCAACTTTGGTGGCATCGGGGTATCGTTGTCGCGAGATGATGATGGCAACACGGTGCTGTCTCCAACGCCAGAAAATCCTGCTGCGGAGGCAGGTGTTTTGATTGGGGATATTTTGCTGGCGGTTGATGGGGAGTTGGTTTCGGCCGAAACGCCCCTCAACGAAATTGGCGAAAAGCTGCGTGGCGAAAAAGGCAGCGACGTCGAACTGCTCATCCTGCGCACCGACACAGACGAACAGCTTGAGTTTGAAGTCACCCGCGCAGACATCTTAATCCCCTCCGTCGTGTCGCGCATCTTGCGTGAAGACAGTCGCATCGGCTACATCAAACTATCCCGTTTCACGGGCGAGAGCGGTGGCGAGATTAACGCTGCGCTCGAATCACTGATTGAACAAGGCGCAGGACGCTTTATCCTCGATCTACGCGACAACGGCGGCGGCTTGCTCAATGCAGCGGTCGAGGTCAGCGACAACTTCTTAGATCGGCAGATCGTCTATCATCAAATCACCCGCGCCGATGGTGAATCAAGCGAATCAACAGAGCGCGAGACCGTTTTGCCCGACTCGCCGCTGATTGTGCTAATCAACGGCGGCACGGCCAGTTCGTCCGAAATTGTTGCGGGCGCACTACAAGACCACAATCGCGGCGTCCTTATCGGCGAACGCACCTTTGGCAAAGGCTCCGTCCAGCTTGTCTACGACCTTAGCAACGGCTCCTCTGTCCACGTCACTTGGGCACGATGGTTTACCCCCAATCGACAACAAATTGACCAGAACGGCCTCACCCCCGATGTTGAAGTTGTCCCCACCCAAGCAGGTCGCGACCTTGGACGCGATGAACAGCTTGAACACGCGATTGGGCTTTTGAAGTAGGCGGCTGGTGCGGAGAACCAAGTTTGATATTGCGAGCAAAAATAATTGATAACGGATAATTAATAACGGATAACGACCAATGAAGAACGCTCGCATTGGCGATATCGTTGGTCATTATCAATTATCCGTTATCCGTTATCAATTGTTCTTCCTATTTACCGTCTCATTGACCCAACAACATCCCGTCAATCGTCAAACGCTTGCACATTCATTTTCCTCCTGCCACAATTAAGCAACGGGTTTTAGTTGAGGCAACATGATGGCAGTACCTTCTTTATCAGACAATCCTCTATTCAATTTAGCGAGGCAGATTGCCAACGTATACAACGTTGCGGAGTTGCGTCGCCTCTGTTCATTTTTAGACTATCGTGATCTCAGTCAATTACAGCAGGTTCGCTTGCCTTATGACTTTGCAGAAGCGATTGTCGGCGCATTTCAACGCCGTGACGATCTTGATAAGTTGCAGCGTCACCTAACGGAAGATCGTCCCAGCGTGGATTGGGAGCCGTGGTTTGCGCCGTGTCGCCTCCTCGACCCAGACCCTGTTACTATCCTCAAGCCGCCTTCTCCCTACAAAGGATTGAGCTTTTATACAGAGGCAGACGCCGACCTGTTTTTTGGACGCGGCCGATTGGTTGCTGACTTGCTGGCGCGTTTGCCCAAACCGCTTGATCCCAGCGTTGAGCGCAAGCCCAGCACCGTGAACTTTTTGCCGATTATTGGCGCGTCGGGCAGCGGCAAATCGTCGCTGGTGCGGGCAGGGATGCTACCTAAACTACGGGCGCAAGGATGGCACGTTTGCGTCATTCGTCCCGACAAAAACCCGCTTTGGTCGCTGTTGGCAACGGCACGAACAACGGGGCAAAGTGGGGCGCTCGGCATGATGTTGGAGGACGGCAAAGTGAACGCGCTTAGCCTGATCCTGCTTGACTATTACAAGACCAACACGCCCTTGTTGCTCATCGTTGACCAGTTTGAGGAACTGTTCACGACGTTGCCGCCTAAACCAAGTGAGACAGACGACGCGCACACAAAAGCACGCTATGAGCAGGCGCAGGCGCAGCGGCGGCTGTTTATTGCCAACCTGATGCACGCCGTTGAGGCGACCAACAGCGGCATGATGACCGTGCTGATTACGCTGCGGGCTGACTTTCTCAACCAGTGTGCCGACTATCCGCAGCTTTGGGAGGCGATCAACCGCAACAAGCCTGAGTTGGTGCTGGCGATGCAGCGTGAGGAGTTGACCGACGCGATTTGCAAGCCGGCCGCAGCGCAAGGTGTCGCTATTTCAGAACAGTTGGTGACAACGATTTTGCGCGATTGTGGGGTGATACAGCCAAGCGACACCTCTGAGAAAGGGATTTTGCCGCTGCTGTCGCATGCGCTTGACCAAATGTGGGCGCATAGCACAGGGCACGAACTAACACATGATAATTATGTGGCGGCGGGACGGGTGCAGGGCGCGATTGCGAAAACGGCCGAAGCTGTTTACACCGAACTGGACGAGGATGAACAAGCACAAGCTCGTCGCATTTTTCTGCAACTGACTGAGCTAGGTGAGGGGCGCGAGGATACGCGCCGTCGTGTGCCGACGGAGGCGTTGCGCCAAGCGTTGCCCGCCACGCCCAACCACCGCGACCTGCTAACCTATTTGGCCGACCGCCGTCTGATTACGACCGACAACGACGCGGCCGAGGTCACTCACGAGGCGTTGATCCGCGAGTGGCAGCGTTTACGCACTTGGCTAGATGATAATCGTGAGGCGCTACGGCTCCAGCGCAAAATTGCGGCCGATGCCCAAGAGTGGCAAACGCATCGTCAAAGTTCTGACTTTCTCTATCGTGGCGTGCCGTTAGATCGTGCGGTTGAATGGTTAGCGGACAATCGATCGGAGGCAACGGCGGCCGAACGGCAATTTGTAGAAGCGGGTATCGATGACCGCAATCAGCAGATCGCCTTGCAAGAGGCGACAAAACGGCGCGAGTTAGAGGCAACCCGACAGCTTGCAGATGCAAACCAAGCAGTTGCTGAAAAAGCACAGGCGCTTGCGGAAGCACAAAAAGACATTGCGCACGAAGCCACCATGCGGTCAGCTCGGACACGTCGCTGGTTAGGATTGGCTTTATTTTTATTTGCCGTTGCAGCCATATTAGGGTTTGTAGCAAACGGAGCGCGGATAGGTGCAAACCATGCTGAGGCAACATCTGAGACTGATAGGCAGCTTGCCGTTGATGCGCAGCAAACCTCAGAACTTAATGAGCAGCTTGCCGTCGATTCGCAAGCAACATCTGAATTAGATAAACAGCTTGCTATCGATGCACAGGCTACCTCCGAATTAGATAGGCAATTTGCAATTGACGCACAAGCGACATCAGCGAGTGAGGCTAAACGGGCTGAGTCGGAAGCAACCACGGCCGCAATTAATCTACAAGCAGCTGAGACGGCCGAAGCGGTGGCTGAAACACGCCGCATTGAAGCAGAGCAAGAACGTACCGAAGCAGAGCGGTTGGCGAAAATCTCACTTGCACAATCATTGGCGGCACTATCGTCTAATGTCGCCAATGATGAAACAGGGAATCAGGATGAAGTAGGCACGCTATTGGCGATTGAGGCAATGCGTCTCAATATGGCGCAGCAGGGAACCGCAACGTGGCTCACTGACCTTTCATTACGCAATTTGCTCACTACCGCTTATCAGAACAATGTCTTGCGCGGTCATGATTCTAGTGTGCTATCTGTCGCCTTTTCTCCCGACGGCAACACCCTCGCCAGCGGCAGTTATGACCACACCGTTCGCTTGTGGGATTTGGCCGACCCCAACGCCGACCCTCTCGTCTTGCGCGGTCATGATTCTAGTGTGCTATCTGTTGCCTTTTCTCCCGACGGCA
>JBMZDF010000536.1:0-4291 GCA_049614105.1 Promineifilaceae bacterium (SeqCode) | reverse complement strand
AAGAGGCGGTCATGACCATATTCGGCCGCTGCTGTTGCCACACAACCAAGCGCCCAGCTAAATGCTGGGTCTTGATAAAGGGCTGTTTCTATTGCTGTGGTTAGTTGTTCTAGAAGCTCGGAACTTAGAAGAGGAAGCGCAGACGCACTGGACAGAAGGTGGATATTGACAAGCGTATCCGCGCCGAGTTGATGGGCAAGGGTTAGGTAAGCACTTAAATCATCATGAGGGAGCGGGTGGTATGTCATGAATAGGCGTAAGGGTGATTAGGATGTCCTCGGTAAACGCCGTTGTTACGTGATTGAAAACAAATTCGGCCGAAACATGTGGTAAATCAACAAGACCCGATGTCTTGATATTAACCTTGTGACTGTACGTTCCCCATTGTACCTCAGCAATCATTGGTGGGAATGGCTCTGAGTCAGTTGCAACATCTAATCGCAAGCTGAATTGAGCTCCCTGAGGCTGAACTTGAAATAATAAGACAAATAAGACCCCCTGTAGCTTGAGTTCGCTTTGCATAAGCGTCTGCCACTCAAGCACTGCCGTTGTACTGCGCCAAACGGGTTGCTGCGACAAAGTTTGGAAATAGGCTTGGATTCGACCATATTGTTTTTGCAGTGTTGCTTGCCATCTGCCCTCGGCCGATAGAAAGATTTTTGCTGGGGTCATCGCAAGACGAGCCAAACTTTGCGTGGGGGTTTGTTTTAATTGGGACGAAGCGGTTTGACGCGCCATAAAGGCTGTCTCCGCATCAAGACTGTCGACAAAAACTTGTCGAAGTCCTGAATCTTTGAGCAGGGAGTGATAAAAATCTGGAAAGTCTGTTTCCAGATTTCCTCCTTGTTTTACTTGTTGAATAATGAGTGGCAACATATCAAAATGTGCAGAATTGTGACGGACTGGAGTATCACGATTCTGCATAGGTAGGATATCTGTTTGCAGGTGCTCCTTTAAGCGTTGAAGCTTCTGCTGTAATTCGACTGGCAAATCAGTATTAGGATCCACGGGCTATACTCTCCTTATAGCGAAAATCACTCATATTTTGCATTTGATGCATACCTATTTGTAAGATGTTCACTTTAACTCCCTCGCAAGTTGTTCGAGAGCCTTAAAGTGAAGGCTATAGATTGCGCTGATTTTGCGATCCATCTGTTCTGCTATCTCTTGAAATGATAACCCTCTTTCATAATGAAGATATAGAACCTTATTCCTGGCAACCGTTAACCGTGTTCGTGCCTGCATCAAATCGAGGTGATTCTCGACTTGGGTCGCAGGATCATTATTCTGCCCCTGTTCCAATGTCTCAACAAGATCATCTAAACGGATTTGTATCACATCACGACCGCGCTTGATTGTTTGACTGCGACGTGCGCCTTGGTTGCATTTACGCTGAACAATGGTGCGCAACCAAGCCATATAAGAGGTGTCGAATGTGAAATCAGTTTGTAAAATGTCCTCAATTGCTTCAACCGCGTAATTATCCGCAAGGTCTTTTGTGTTTGAGTTTGCGGGAAAGCCGCGTTGAAGCATTGTTTTGTATGCCCAGCTTCGCAATTGTGGGTCAAGTTCTGCCCACGTATCATCATCGTGATTGCGTACTGAATCAACATAGTCACCAAACTCAAGAAATATTTGGATGACCTCATGGCAATAGTCTTGCTCTGTTCGTCCTTTGACAAACCCTAGCCAATATTTCATCCGCTCCGAACGATGATTTTCAAAAACAATCGCACGAATTCTGGATGCTATATCACTACCATTTTTGATGCTGTAGTCTATAAATGAGTCCACTAGGAATTTGTTTAATTCCCCCCACGTCATGCCCATAAAATTTTCTCGCTTTTTCTCTTGCAGAAATTTATATGTAATTATGTTGGCCTGATTGAAACCGAAAGATTCAAATCAGAGTATATGAGAACTATTTAGTGCGAGCAACGCACAGGACAATGATTAAGTGTTTGTGTTTGTATTGACGAATTCCTTTTTGCTAATGCATAAAAATAGGACTAAACCGCTATATACAAGATAACGGGGCAGACACGTTAGTAGATTGGGCGCAAAACGCAGGAGTTAGTTGGGCAAGCATCCAATCAAATGGCACTATTCTATTTTTCTTAGAATAGTGCCGCTTTGGTTTCAGCAGATCACAATAAATTATTGTAAAAACTTCAGAGGTTTATTGATCGAAATTATTTGTGTTCTACTTAACGGCATTTCACACATTCCTTTCTCCACCGTGAACCATATGTGGCTACAGTGATTAATATATGTTTGTAACT
Organism: Promineifilaceae bacterium (SeqCode); assembly: GCA_049614105.1. GTDB lineage: Bacteria > Chloroflexota > Anaerolineae > Promineifilales > Promineifilaceae > CALECP01. The sequence continues at coordinate 2,009 of JBMZDF010000536.1, read as the reverse complement.
GCTTCAATAAGCTTTTCAATCATGTTGTTTAATGTGTCAAGCTGTGTTGCGACATGGGTTGACTGGTTGGCAGTTGAGATAGCGTCGTTAAGTGCTTCTTGCACATTTTTGAGACGTGAACGAATTGACCTTGATTTAGGGGAGGCACGTTTGGCGTGCGTTTCGGCCGATTTTAGATCCCCAACCATCATATCAACCTCATCCGCATCGATCCCCAAACGATGCAAAGCTCTCACATCATCGTTTAATTGCTGTAATGCTGTAACAAATTCGGCGCGGGTCATTTGCGGAGCAGGTGCGTTTTCCAGACTTGTATCGTACAAGGAAGATGCTGGGGTGCCTGATTTGGCCGTGATCAATTCGGCCGAAACAGCAGCCCCCCAAAAAGCGATCTGTTTGGGATGGGGGGCCGTCGTCAATTTATCAAGACTTCCAAATCGCAATGCCCCCATCAAGTATAGAAAAAGCCCCGTATAATATTCGCGCCACGCATTTTTCTCAAATAGATGATGGGACGCAATTTGACGGATAGCAAGGATGACGCGGGCCAGCTTTTCCAACGCTTTTGGAAGGTGAAGCGCCGCTGGGTTGAACATTGCCACATGCAGTTGTCGATAGAAGGGGATGATTGCATCGGCCGATTGAGCGGCCGCCACAAACGTTTCGGCTCCCAACTGTGTGACAACCGCCATTTCCAGATGTAGCAAATCGCGCAGAACATGATCTCGCTTTGAACGCGCAAAGTCGATGAAGTATGCTCCCTGACCGCTCGTTTCAACCAAGATATTTTCCATGTTTAGGTCGCCGTGGATTGGCCCAACCGTCACGTGGAGCGTGCTTTTGAGGATGCTTGGCAGTTTGGTGATGGGGTTCGCAACAGATCCGCCTGTGGGAAGGGGGATCGATTCGGCCGAAACGTCCGCCACCTGAATCGTTGCTTTTTTCAGTTCTGCAACAAAAAAGTCGCGACGTGACCCCTTGACAATGCCAATAATCGGCTGTTGAAGCGTCATGCCTTCGCGATAGTGCTCGATATTGGCAACATTGTTGACTCGCAGCCGAAATCCGTCATGAGTCTGAGATGGTTCTAAAAATAATCTATGGTGGCTCTTGTGAATTCGAGCAACTCTAAACCCAACTAACTTGACAAATTGCTCGTTTTTCAACGAGTAACGCTGGATTGTTGCCGGTGTAAATTCTGTGATCTGTTGGTCTTGCGGGCGGGCAGACATGCGAATCACATAATTATCTGGCAAATCAGCGTCATAGTGGGCTTGGAATTGGTAGTCAGGCTCTGGGCGACTGTTGAGCTTCCAAAAAGACGAAAGGCTTTTGGCAACCCATTTTTGCAGCAGTAGTTGAATGACCTGTAGCGGGTTTGCGCGATAGAAATCGGCAAAGCTCTCTACATCAAAATCCCCATTGCCCGCAACTGGGTACGATAGCCCCCCACGGTTGTGCAAATAGGTTGGCTCACCTTGGATGTCCATCGTGTTAGATGGCTGTTGTTTGTCGATTCTTTGGGATGCGGCCCATTCACGCTCGATGTTGTATTTCCAATCGAGTTTGACAATAGCGGTGCGGAGGAATGCGCCGTTGGTCAATTTCGGCCGAACTTGAAACACATAGCTCCCGCTCAGCCCAGCCGTAAAACGGTGCAGAATTTTAACCGTTTGGCAATCCGCAAACATTTCTTCTAACAGTGGTTTGCCAAAAGAGGGCAGTAACTGCCTAATATCTATAATTTCAACCTTCATTGATGCAATTTACCTAACGAGCCGTCACACTTATCTGAGCGGAAACTCTTTTCTAGCATCATGCTTATAGGTATGTCACATCGGCCGAAACGATAGTCATCATTTCATGCGAGACGTGATACGAATCATACGATAGATAGATGCAACAATTGCACTTTTCAAAAATGGTTTCAAATGCGCTAGTTGTCACCATTTCTGTATTCGTTAGATAGCGCCGGTCAGCCTACTCGCAGGAACAATAGTGGGTCGCCA
>JBMZDF010000535.1:0-4304 GCA_049614105.1 Promineifilaceae bacterium (SeqCode) | reverse complement strand
AAGTGTTCTTCATTCTTCATTCAATATTCATCATTTCTTCTACTTCTTCTACAGGCCGTAAATCGCTGTAAATTTCTCAGTTACATAGTTGATAAAGGGTTGGGGGCTGAGCACTGCACCTGTGGCGCGTTGAACAAGTTCTTGGGGTGGATATTTGCGCCCGTGCTGGTGGATATTTTCGGCGTGCCACGCGACAAAACTAGATGGGTCGCCGTCGTTCATGTCAATGCCAATCTGCGGATTTTGTTCGCGCATGGTTGCGTAGAACTGCGCCGCATATAAATTGCCGAGGGCGTAGGTAGGGAAATAGCCAAAGCCGGGTCGTGTCCAATGAACATCCTGTAGACAGCCTTGCGTGTCGTTTGGCGGAACAATGCCAAACAGGGACTCCATTTTCGCCGCCCACGCTTCTGGCAAGTCCTTAACAGCAACCGTGCCGTTTAACATTTCTTGCTCTAGCTCAAAACGCAAAATAATATGGAAGTTATACGTTAATTCGTCCGCTTCAACGCGAATATAGGAAGGCATCACCTTGTTAATTGCGCGATAGAAGTGATCGAGTGATACGCTGCCCAGTTGCGCTGGATAAAGGTCTTGTAGGGTGGCGTAGTGGCGTTTCCAAAATGGCAGGCTGCGCCCAACAATGTTTTCAATGCCGCGTGATTGTGATTCGTGGATGCCTAGTGATGTTCCGCGTGCAAGCGGTGTGCGGGCAAAATCGGAATGCGTGCCTTGCTCATACATAGCGTGGCCCGATTCGTGTAGCACACCAAATAGACCAGGGCTAAGAAAATCTGGATACCAGCGCGAGGTGATGCGTGAGTCGTTGCGGCTGAAACTTGTGGCAAAAGGATGGATCACGGTGCTTAAATGTCCGCGCTCCAAATCGTAGCCAACGACGCTCGCAATGTTGCGGGCAAACGCTTTTTGCTTTTCAATCGGAAACGACTGGTGCAAGATGCTGTCGTCAACCGTTGTGCCGCGCTCCACAATCGCCTGTAAAAGCGGAACCGTCGCCGCTTTCACCGTGTCAAACAGCCTGCGAATCTCGGCCGCCGTCATGCCTTTCTCAAAATCATGTAAAAGCGCGTTATACGCTTCATCTTCGTACCCATATAGCTCTGCTTTCTCTTGGCAAAGCTCAACGACTGTCTCTAGGTGAGGTTGGAAGTGGGCGAAGTCGTTTTCAGAACGCGCCTTGATCCATGCGTCACGTGCTGCACCAGAGGCGGCCGCACTGCGCTGCACATAATCGGCCGAAAGTGAGCGCCCACGTTCATATGATTCTGCTACGAAGTCGACCAAACGAACTTCCGTACTGTCTGGGTCGCAATCACCGATTTCAGCCTTTGCGTCCTCAATTTGTTGCCCAAACTCATCTGAGGAGGCAAGCTGATAAACTAGACGGGAAAGGGTGGTCAGCATATGCGTCCGATCGGCCGAAGCGGCACGGGGCATATTTGTTTCGCGATCCCAAGAGGCGAGTTGGATCGCTTTTTGTAGGTCATTGACTTCAGTTACTTTGGCAAGGAAAGTTTGATAGGCACTCATAATAGTCTCGTAGTTAAAATAGATATGTATCTAATTTAGAATGATAACATTATCCTGATGGGTCGCCACCCGAATACCAACTTTTCTGAAGCCGCTATTGCCCTTTCAATGCGACAGATTAGGCCGGTTTGATAAGGTTAATGTCTTGTGTTGGGTATGGAATTGAAATGCCTTCTGCATCAAAGCGCAGTTTGACCTGCTCATGCGTTGTGAAGTGAACGGTCCAATAATCTTGGACTGTGACATAAGGGCGGACAGCAAAGTTAACGCTACTGTCCCCTAATTCGAGAACAGAGACAGTCGGAGCAGGGTCTGTTAATACCTCTGGTTGAGCAGTTAAAATGTCTAGCAAAATCCCTTTTGCTTTGAGTAAATCATCGCCATAGCCGATCCCGAACACCATATCGAGACGCACGCGGCCGTTAGTTGAATAGTTGATCATATTTGCGCCAAGCGCAGAACTATTTGAAATGATGATGCGTTTGTTGTCTACTGCGTTGAGATTAGTGTTGAAAATTTGTACGGCCTGCACAACGCCCGTTTCGCCATTAATTTCAACGAGATCCCCAACTTGGTATGGTTTGAAGAAAACGATCATGACGCCCGCTGCAAAATTGGAAAGCGAGTCCTGTAGAGCAAACCCAAGGGCCAGCGTGGCTGCACCTAAAATTGCGACAATGGAGGCGGTTTGGAAGCCAATCAAGTTGAGCGCCGCAATGATTACCATCGCCATTGTGAGTAAATAGGTTAGGTTTTCCAGAAAAGAGACTAACGTGGGTTCAACATTTTGTCTGTTGAGGATGGCTGTGACCAGTTGGGTTAAGCGTTGAACAATAATTCGGCCGAAAAACAGAATCACGATCGCCCCAAGAATGTTGAAGCCATACTGAGTTAACCAAGCTGTAATGATGTTATTGAAGTCCATAGAAGTGCCCTCTGCTCTCAAATAAGATTAATTGTTTTAGGTGATGCGGGTTCTTTGGGATCTCAGTCTTGATGCAAAATATAAAACATAAAATACCCTGCACTGCAATAACACACTCAGACAACCTGTTTGTCTGAAATCCCAATGACCCATCTTGCCACCGTATATTATCACGTTCATGTCTAAGTAGATACCGTGTTAAAAATCAACGAAAACCTCAGAAGTTTTTATACACAGACCCGCGTAGACGGCAACAAACCTGTGAGGATTCTTGACCGAAACTTTTTGTAGGACTAATTGCCTATAAGTAATGGCTTGAAAACATGATTTAATCTATTATGTAGGTGCTATCTGAGGATTTAATTTGCCAATAATATGCTGCTATAGACCCTGAAAAAATGGTGTTCTATCTTGCAACTGTTCAAAAAGCTGAATTATTACAAAATCATAAACATGGGTGACGCAGCGCGTTCAATGGTGTCTATTTTCACGACATATAAACGCAGATTTAATGTGAGACCTTTATACTACAACTAAAGCTCGTACTCATCGTAAAGAACAAGTCGGAGATTGTAGGTCTGGAAGGCGCACAGCGTCTTTTTTGCGCTTTCAGGCAAGGAGTGGTCGATTATGATCATGAACACACCGAACCCGCTCGATCTCTATCTACAGGACATGGGCACAGAACCCCTTCTGAACCATGCACAAGAGATTGAGCTGGCCAAACAGATTGCATCAGGGCTAGAAAACCCTGATTTGCAGGCCGTGGCGGATAAAGCCCGCCGCAAACTGACCGAATCAAACACTAGGCTCGTGGTAAGTATTGCAAAGAAATATCGCGGGCGAGGACTAGCCTTTCTTGATCTAATTCAAGAGGGGAACATCGGCTTGATGCGAGCCGTTGAGAAATATAATCATGAGTTAGGGTATCGGTTTAGCACCTATGCCACTTACTGGATTCATCAGGCAGTTGGACGCGCCATTACAAACAAATCGCGTTCGATTCGTTTACCCGTCCATTTGGATCAACAGGTCAAAAAAATGAAGCGCGTGAAGCTCGACCTGATGCAAACACTAGGACGTGAAGCAACCACCGCCGAAGTTGCTGACCTGATGGGATTGACAACTGCCCGCATCGAGCAGTTAACAAAGGCTGGACGTGACCCTGTTTCACTTGATGAGTCATTTGGGGATGATCCCGATGGCCGCGATCGAATGGATACAGTGGCTGATGAAGGCGTTGAAGAGATGGACAGCCAACTCTCAAGGCAAATGTTGACCGACAATGTACGTCGACTGCTGGTTGATAAATTGTCGCCTCGCGAGGCACAAATTATCGAAATGCGGTTCGGGCTACGGGGTCAAGTTCCATTGACGCTGAAAGAGATCGGCCGCAGGTTTAATCTCTCACGTGAACGGATTCGCCAGATTGAGCGTAGTGCGTTGCGGCAGTTGCGTTCACCTGACAGCCGTCGTAGCTTGCGTGGCTATGCGGTGTAGCATTAACTTAATAGACAAAGGCATTATGTATCCTGAGCTTGTCGAAGGGCGCACAATGCCTGAAACTGATAAAAAGCCATGGTCGCCAGATCATGGCTTTTTTTGTACCACACGGCACGTTCTGATCGATAGCGTTCAGCTAAACTGTGGGATATGAACACGTCACGAGTTAGATTACGCAATTTTTTTGTGCTGCTATTGTTGATATTGTTGGCAGCTTGTGGAACAGATAACCCTACTGACCAAGCCGATTTAGCAGTTACAGTTGTGCCGCCTACGCCCACTGCCGTGCTGACCGTGCCATCGGCCGATACAGCAGCCCCCGCAC
>JBMZDF010000534.1:0-4306 GCA_049614105.1 Promineifilaceae bacterium (SeqCode) | reverse complement strand
CCTCAGGGGAGACTAGGTGAAGGTTCCCAGAGAAGATATGAATCAAGAAATGATGATTTTTGAAAAGGATTTAAGCGCTCCCGACCCAATTCCTGCGGCGGGTATCGAACGCGCCGTGAAGCTCATGAAAAATGGGCGCATCCATCGCTATGGCGAAGCGAAAGGGGATGAATTAGACGTGGTTGAGCTAGAGCGTGAATATGCCGCCTACATGGGCATTGACTATTGCGTGGGTCTTAATTCCTGCGGCTGCGCTCTATTTATTGCGCTCAAGACGGTTGGCGTCAAACCTGGCGACAAAGTGCTGGTCAATGCGTTTACGCTTGCGCCTGTTCCTGGTGCAATTGCACACTGTAATGCCCAACCTGTGTTGGTTGAGGTCAATGATGATTATTTGATCGACCTAGCGGATCTGCGTCAAAAGGCGGCGACCTCTGGGGCGAAGGTGCTGATGATTTCCCACATGCGCGGTCATATCGCTGATATGGATGCGGTGGTTGAGATTTGTGCCGAGCATGGAATTGCGCTGGTTGAGGATTGCGCACACACGATGGGGGCGACGTGGGACGGGCGTAAAATGGGGACATTTGGCGATGTGTCTTGCTTTAGCACGCAGACGTTTAAGCATATCAACTCAGGCGAAGGCGGCTTGCTGGTGACCAACAATGCGGACATTGCGGCACAGGCGATTCTCTATTCGGGCAGCTACATGCTTTATCATCAGCACGGGGCGCGGCCTGAGGAGGCGGTGTTTGCGAAGTGGAAAGGGGTGATTCCCAATTTCAGTATGCGGATGACGAACTTTGCAGCGGCCGTTTTGCGTCCGCAAATCCCGCTGATTGATGATCGCGGGGTGCTTTGGAACAAGCAGTATGATTGGCTTGCGGCGCATTTTGCGGAGATTCCGCATGTGGTGTTGCCAGAGCGCGACCCGCGTGAGGGGTACGTGGCGAGTTCGATTCAGTTTAATTTGGTGGCGCTTTCGGCCGAAAAAATGCTCACCTTCCAAGCAAACTGTAAAGCACGCGGCGTCTTTCTCAAATGGTTTGGTGGCGAGGAAGCGGTTGGCTTCACAAGCTCGCACCACAACTGGGAATATATGCAAGAATCGGCCGAACTGCCGCAAACCGACCGCGTCATGCGCGGCCTTTTTGACATGCGTATCCCGCTCAGCCTCACAGAGGCAGACGCCGCCCAGATCGGCACAATCATGCACGAAAGTATGCTAGCGACCGTGCGGTAGCGGTGCGTTTAAGCCCGCGCCAACAAAGCATCAAGCAGTTGTGTGCGGGCAGTTTCGGCCGAAACCAACCCCGCCGCCAACCGATCACACATCCCCAGCAGTTCATCCACTTTTGCAACGATGCGTTTTTGTTCCTTAAATGGGGGCAAAGGAAGTGCAGCTGTTTCTACAGCACCAACCCTTAAATGTTTTACAGTTGCTCCAATTGATGATTCTGTGAGCCGTGCTAAAAAGTTAGGACTTGTCATTACATACAATAGATATTTGTTGCTCAGCAACTCATGAAATGGTCTAATCAACATCATTCGTTGTCCCATGCAAAGAGTCATGTTATCTGGGACAATCGAAGCTTCCCCTATGGGAGCCTCTCTAGTAAATAGTATGTCGCCTGCCATTGGTGGGCAGCGTCTAGACCAATACTCATATGTTTTTTGAGAGATGTATTTGAGATTTTTCCATCTAAATCCACGGTTACGAATGTTTGACGTACGGATCAATGGAATTCCATGTTCGATGTAAGGAGCAGTTTTGTTATGACAATCTACTACTATGCAATTAGCATGCAGTACCGTTGTCCATTGCCATCCGTTAGGAAGTCTTACACTGGACGGGAGTTGGGGCAGTGGTTGTTTTGATTTTCGTTCCAATACTTTTGCTTCACGATACCCTTGCTTTTTGCCATCCGAAATCCAAGAGTTGCGAGCGTCTGCAATCCGCTCCAACAGCCTACTTGCTGGCTCGTCCGTTGGGTCTTGTGGCACAAGTCGCCCCATCACCGCCAACTGCAAAATGGTTTGCTTCAATGTGTCGATCTGCGCTGGTGATGTGTGGAGTGCATTAAACTGGGCGAATAGCAAGTCAAGCACCCCCCCTTCCGTCCCCCCCGAAGGGGGGGAAACCTTTTGTTGCCCACTCACAGCACCCACAACGGGGAGCGCCACCTCTTGCTCACTCAAAACATCCACAACGGAGAGCGCCATCTCTTGCCCCTCCCCCTGCGGGAAAACCGTTTGTGGCCCACTCAAAACATCCACAATGGGGATCGCCACCTCTTGCCCCTCCCCCTTCGAGGAAACCGTTTGCGGCCCACTCAAAACACCCACAGCGGGGAGCACCACCTCTTGCCCCTCCCCCTTCGGGGGAGGCTGGGTGGGGGTGCGTGCTTTCAACACCTCAAAACCCCAAACAATATGCCTTTATCTCAACTCGAACAGCGCAATCGCGAACTCAGCATTTTGAACAGCATCGCTCAGACGCTCAACGGCAGTCTGGCGCTGAACGAGGCGCTAGCAAACACACTCAAATCGGCCGCCGCGTTGTTCAATCTGGAATCGGGCTGGGTGTGGCTGCTGCATCCTGAAACAAACGCCAGCTATGTTGCCGCCGCGCAAAACCTACCGCCCGGCTTGGAAGACCCTGGCGCGATGGAAGGTACCTGCTGGTGTTTGGATGAATTCCGCGATGGCAATTTAGACGATCACTCACGTGTCATTCACTGTAGTCGGCTGAAATGGCTGCGCGACCGCACGAACGGGCTGGCCTACCACGCCAGCGTGCCGCTCAACGCGCATGGCCGTCCGCTGGGCGTCTTAAACCTGTCGAGCGAGGATCGGCGCAACTTGTCAGCAACCGACCTGCAACTGCTGCACACCATTGGCGATATGGTCGCGGTGGCGGTCGAACGGGCGCAGCTTTTTGAGCAGCAGCGGGAGCTTGGCATGATTCGCGAACGCAACCGTTTGGCGCGTGAGATCCACGACACGTTGGCACAGAGCTTAACGGGGATCGCCTTGCAGCTTGAATCGGCCGAAACCCTACTCGAACAAGGTGACAATCGCACAAACGCCCTCGCTCGGATCATCAACAAGGCACTGACCCTCTCACGGGCGAGCTTGGAAGACGCACGCCGCTCCGTGATGGATTTACGCGCCACGCCGCTCGAAGGCAAAACGCTGGCCGAAGCATTGCAATCATTAGCGCAACAAGGGTCGCCCCATGCAAAAGTGACCATCGTAGGCGGTAGTATGCCGCTTGCAGCACGTATCAGCATTGGGCTGTATCGCATTGCGCAGGAGGCTTTAGCCAACGCGTGGCGACATGCGAATGCAGAAATAATTGAAGTGCAGTTGAGGGTGGATCTGGATTCGGCCGAATTAATCATCCGCGACAACGGCATCGGCTTTGACCCAACGCAACCCGCAACCAACCGCTTTGGCCTCCTCGGCCTCAACGAACGCGCCACCCTGCTCGGCGGCACGCTGCACATCGCATCCACCCCCAACGAAGGAACCCAAATCAAAACAATCGTCCCAATTTAATCGTTATCAAATTATCGGCTCAATAAACGCTCAATCGCAGTTGCTTCAAACGTAAATCGTCTGTACCATGCGGGACTATGAGGAATCTATTTCAACCAGTTTTGTTATTGTTATTAGGTGTATTGTTGGTGGGATGCAGCGCAGCCTATGCCCAATCGTTGCATCAATCGGCCGATTTGACACTATTCACGCTATCTGACAGCCCACGTAGTGCCTTTGAACTTCCATATGCATATGACATGCTGCTTGATGCAGACCTGCTTGCCATCACAAAACTCTCGCAGCCTGCTTCGCCTCCAGAGATAAGGCTTACTATCCAGCTATCTGAAACAGAAGCACGATCCGCGACTTTCTCACGTGAGGATGACAGTGACGGACGTTATCTTTGGATAGGTCATCTGGATGGGGTTCCGTTTAGAAATTCGTTACTTCTGATCGAAGGGCGCAACATTAGCGGTTACATTGCAACAGAGACAGAATCTTACCTTATTCGGCCGATTACTAATCAAACCCACGCGCTGGTCAAACCCAAAACCCAACTTGCCAAACACGATCAGGTCATTGCTACGACGCCCCCTCCGCTACCATTGCCTGTCACTTCACTAAGCCTGCCGCCTACTAACGCTCCAATCGAAATGGCTAAACAGCCCACGTTTTCAACGCCGCCTTTTGATGATGGATCGGTGATTGACATTCTGTTTGTCTACACAACCAATGCTAAAAACGGCATTGGCAGTGCCGCCGC
>JBMZDF010000533.1:0-4312 GCA_049614105.1 Promineifilaceae bacterium (SeqCode) | reverse complement strand
GCCGCCATCGATGAGCGGCACGCCCCAACGGCGACAGTAAACGCCAAAATACGCGCTGGCTTCCATCACGCGGAAATCGCACCAGAGGGCTAGCTCCATACCACCTGCGACCGCTGGCCCAGCCACAGCGGCAATCACAGGTTTGTCGAGTTCGAGGCGGGTCGGACCAAGAAAAGCGGGCGGCACGTCTGTGCCGTTGTCGTGTTCGCCACCGTCTTTGGGCATGTTGCGGGCGTCAAAGGGGGCTGCACTGCTGAGTGTCGCCGCGTTTTTCAAATCCCAGCCTGCACAGAATGCGCCGCCTTCGCCCCAAAAGACAGCGACCGAGGCGTTTTCATCCTGTTCAAACTCAACGAAAGCGTTGTATAGTGCTTCGGCCGAATCGGGATTAATCGCATTCCGCGCCGCTGGTCGGCTGTTGATAATTGTCCACACGCTGCCTGATTTTTCGATTCTAACCGTCATCTTGTTGCTCCAGAAGTCAAAACAATGTTGGCTTGATTGTGCTTCCCGACCGTCACCGATGCTAGATTTATCGTGGCAAACGAATGATAAAACGACTGCCCTGAGCCAATTTGCTTGTCACCCTAATTGTACCATTGTGGATGTGAACAATTTCTTGAGCGATGGCGAGGCCCAGCCCTGTGCCTTCTTTTTTATGGACGGGGTCGCGATAGAAGCGGTTAAAAATTTGGGGGAGCGATTCGGCCGAAATACCCGCACCGTTATCCTCAACCAAAATCTCGATTGACTCACGACTGGCGCTGAGTGTGATGGTAATCAAGCCGTCATGCTGCGTATATTTGATTGCATTGGTGAGCAAATTGCGAACGGCTTGCTGCATGGCGGTGGCGTCGTGGGGTAAATTGATTGGCTCGTCAGGGAGATTGTTAATTAACAACTGCTGTTTGACATCAGCCAAGGCTTGCACAGTACGCACCGCATTGTCCACAACGAGGCGGAGGTCGGCCGTTTCAAAGCTTATGCCGCTCAAACGACCTTCTAAACGGCTCAGATCGAGCAGCCCCGTTGTCATTTGGTCGAGTTGATCGATTTGTTTGCCGCTCTCGCTGACAAATGTGCCTGCCATCGAGGCGCTTGGCACTTCATCTTGCAACAACGTATTAAATGTTTTGAGCGCCGTCAACGGGGTGCGCAATTCATGGCTGGCGTCCCCAATCATACGGCGCAACACCTCGCGTTCTTCCTGAAGCTCTTCAATTGTGCCAGCCAGTCGATCGGCCATGTCGTTAAACTGGCCCGCGAGTTTGTCGTATTCTTTGAGACGACTCTGGGGTGCGCGGGCGGTGAGATCGGCCGAAGCCATTTGGTCGGCCGCTGTGCCAAGCGCGATGAGCGGGCGTGTGACCTGTCGGGCTGAAATCGACCCGACGATGATTGCAACGAGCAGGGCGGCAACGCTGCCGCCGACAAGCGCCGTTTGGATGCTCTCGATAACGCCTGTGCCGACCGCTGGCCCTTCTGAAAGTTGAATGTAGCCGAGCAGTTCATTCCCGTTAACCAAAGGAAGCTGCAAGGTTGTTTCAGAGATGTTGGTGAATTCAGACACGGGATCAAATTCGAGCGAGTGCCCTTCAACGTCCAGATAGTCCCATTCGGCCGATTTCCCACGACGCGGATTGACACTCACGATACTGCCGTGCCGATCAACCGAAAAAACCATTTCAGCCTCGTCAGCACGGTTGCCCGTCTCGCCAAACAGTGAAACCCTTGTGCGTGGGCCAGAATCCGCAATTCGTAGCTGATCGGGGTCAAGAATTTCGATCCGCACATCAGACATCATGCCCGTCACGGCAACAATCTGACGCAGATCATCGCCCGTCCAGCGGGCAACCTCGGCCAACATTGGCACAACAATGTCGGCCTGTTGTTCCAGATACGCCTGCTCTTGCCGCTCGAAATAGGAATCGACCAGCAAAAGCGTCACAACGCCGACGCCAATAATTGTCATGACGCTAATGATCAAGCTATTTAAGATGAGTCGCCAACGAACAGAGCGTAACATAGTAGGATTGTAGCAAGTTGGACGTAAATTAGTATGTCAGTGTGTCTGTGGATGACCGATTCTGCTAGGCATTCGATTTGCTATCGAGTTCAAATTCAAACTCTTTGAACTCGTTTTCAAAATCGAAGTGGGGAAAGTTATCGAATCGGCCGCGACCATGTTCTTCAAACCCTTCAAAGCTGCCAAAGTCGTCTAGCTCGAAGGTGTCGAAAATTTCGATATGGGGTGCGGTTTGGATGCCAAGGAATGATTTGTTGGCGTCGTCGGGGTGTTCGCCTAGCGTGACAGTTTGTTCGACTGCTTCGCCGTCGCGCTCAAGGGTGAAGGTAAGTGTGTCGCCGGGCTGTTTATCCGCCAGCAGGGTGATGAGGTCGTCAGTCGTTTTGAGGTCGCTGTTTTCGGCCGATTTCAGCCAGTCACCCGCTTGGAGTCCCGCTGTTTCGGCCGAACTGCCGTTAACCACTTCAACCACCAATAGCCCTTCGCCACCCAAGAAGTCATCCCCGAAGCGATCCATCTCAAATATAAAAGGCCCACCGTCAAAACCACGTCCAATAAAGGAAGGGATAGTCTCAACACCCAAGTAAGCGCGTTCTCCGTCGTTGGGGTGCTCGCCTAGCGTTGCGTTTAAGGCAAGCTCCGCACCATCGCGGGTAATCGTGACCTCAATACTGTCGTTTGGCTGCTTGTCAGACAATGAGGCGATCAGGTCGTCAAATGTTGTCATCTCGTTGCCGTCAATCGCTTTAATAACATCGCCCGCTTGGATGCCTGCCGCTTCGGCCGCGCTGCCTTCAAATACTTCTAACACGGTCAAATTGCTAATCAGATCGCCCTCAACGGTAAAATCAAAGTCATGCTCAATTGTTGTGGTCGTTAGCTCGATCCCCATGATGGTGCTGCCTTCGGGTAGGGTCACGCTGAGCGTTTCCGCTTCTGGCCCGTTGTACACCTCAACCGCAACTGTTTCGCCATCGGTTTGGCTGTCCATTGCGCGATGCAGATCGCGGATCGAGTTAACCGTTGTGCCATTGATGCTTAAAATGATTGTGCCGCGCCGAATGCCTGCGGCGGCTGCTGCGCCATCGGGATCAACGCCCGAAACGAGAACGCCCGCTTCATATTTTTCGTAGTCTGTGTTGAGGGCAAAATTGCTGGAGTAGGTGGCTGGTTCGTTGGTTTCGGCCGAATAAAAAGCATACACGCTAGCCGTTGTAACCGCCGCTGCTGTCACTACAAGCCCCATAACCCACCAAAATCGTTTTCGTTGCTTTTTGATTTCCATATCGTTCTTTCCTCTTTGATTTGACTGACGCAGAGGAGCGGCCAATGTGCCGCGCTCACTAACCCCTACGCCAACTGTGTTTGGTTCGAGGCTAGTGTAAACGATTCGTTTGTGAAGCGGGTGAAGTCTCGGTAAAGGCTGTGTGAAGGAAAGTTAACTTCGAGCGTCTTGTGGACAGATGCGTCAAACATCTTGTCACGCATCCAACATATACCCCGCACCTCGTATCGTCACCACATATTCTGGCTGGCTGGCGTCCGTCTCGATTTTTTGGCGCAAATTACGAATATGCACATCAACGGTGCGCGGATCGCCAACAAAAGTGTCGTAACCCCAGATGTCATCAATGAGGGTGTCGCGGTTGTGCGGTTTGTTTGGATGTTGCGCGAGGTAGGAGAGGATTTTGAACTCGGTGTTGGTGAGACGTACTTCTTCGCCGCGCAGCGTGGCGCGTTGGCTAGAGAGATCGACCACCAGATCGCGAAAGGTCAACACAGGCGTTTGCCCTGCGTAGTCGCCATAGCTGCGGCGCAACAGTGAGCGGATGCGGGCGATTAGCTCGCGTAGCTCAAACGGTTTGGTCATGTAATCGTCTGCGCCTAGCTCTAGTCCGAGAATTTTGTCGATCATCTCGTCGCGGGCGGTCAACATCAGGATTGGCATGTGCAGCCCTTCGGCGCGAAACATACGACAGAGATCAAAACCGCTGCCGTCTGGGAGGCGGATGTCGAGGATGATGAGATCGGCATCGGGGGCAAGTGGGCGCGATTCGGCCGAATTTTCGGCCCGCATCACCTCAAATCCCTCGCGCTCCAACCCATAACGCAACCCCAACGCCACCGCGTCGCTGTCTTCAACAATCAAAATCTTTGTCATAATGTTTGCAATCATACTCAATTCTGACCCTGATTAAAAGATGATATTACGCTAGAGTTTGACAGCGGTGCAGGGCAATTGCATTCTAAATTTTCTGACTCGCTCCTACGCTCCGCGTGGGAGTG